>NZ_JBJKFJ010000002.1:0-482290 GCF_050473265.1 Pseudomonas pichavaramensis
ACTCAACCACCGCCCTGCCGACCGGCGCGAATTCTACACGCCAGATCCAGCTTTGCAACCCCTCTTTTAAACTTAACTCATTGATTAACAAGAAGTTTTTGAAGAGCTTCATCGCTGAAGTGGCGCGCATTCTACATCCAGCAGAATGCGCGTCAAGCTTTAATTGCAGTTTTATTACCTACAGCCCTTCGAGCGCCTCGCGCAGTCCGCTGCGCCGCTCCACACGTCGCTGCACCGCCTGTTCGAAGATGCCAGCACGACTCTCGACAAGGCTGAACCAATGACGCGCCCGGGTGATGCCTGTGTAGACCAGCTCCTTGGTCAGCACTGGATTGAGGTTATCAGGCAGGATTAGCGCGCAATGGGCGAATTCGGAGCCCTGGGATTTATGCACGGTCATGGCGAACACTGTCTCCACAGCACTCAGACGACTCGGCAGGATGTGACGCAAGGCGCCGCTGCCATCATTACGCGGAAATACCACCCGCAGTACTTGGTGTATGGGCGCACCAGGAACCTCTGGCAGCTCGGGCAAGCGCAACGCTATGCCGATATCGCCATTCATCAATCCCAGGCTGTAGTCGTTACGCGTGACCAGCACTGGCCGGCCCTCATACCAGCCATGAGCCTGTTCAAGCAGCCCCCGCCGCTCCAGCGCCTGGGTAATGCGCTCATTGAGCGCTTCCACACCCCATGGGCCCTTGCGAACGGCGCAGAGCAACTGGAACTGGTCGAATGCCGCGAGAACCCTACCAGCCCACTCATCCCAAACTGGTTCTCCCGCATCAGCCGCCGGACGCTGCTCGCGCATCAATTGCAGGTAGCGAGCATAGCCCTGCGGGCTAGATTCACTGCTACCCAGCCCATCTATCAGCAGGCACTCCAATGTACGATCCTGCTCACTCGAAAGGCGCAGCACGTGCAGGTCATCCGCACCTGCCGCCAAGGTTGCACGGGCAGCCTGCGCATCGCCCTGATTAACAGCCCGCGCCAGACGGCCGATACCCGAGCCACTGCCGAAGCGGCGCGAATGACGCAGCATGACGATATGCTGTGCCAGCGCCTTGTCACCGGAGACCAGGGCGGGATCGTCCATCAACTCTCCTGTCTGGCTTTCCAGCCTGGCCCGCGTCGCCTCGCTGTAACCACCGCATTCTGCCTCTCGACAGAGATCACCCAGCACCGCACCGGCCTCCACCGAAGCGAGCTGATCCTTGTCGCCCAGCAAAATCAAACGCGCATGTACCGGCAGTGCATCCAGCAAGCTGGCCATCATTTCCAGGTCGATCATCGACGCCTCGTCGACTACCAGCACGTCCAGAGGCAGAGGATTGGCGGCATCGTGACGGAAATGACGGCTGCCTGGGCGACTCCCCAACAAGCGATGCAGCGTCGTTACCAGCGTCGGAATCTGCTGGCGCACTCGCTCGTCCAGCGCCAGGGACTGCACCTGTGCACCAATGGATTCAGTCAGGCGCGCTGCAGCCTTGCCTGTGGGTGCTGCCAGACTCAGGCGCAGCGGCTCTCCAGAGGCCATGGCGGCTTCCTGCAACAATGCCAGCAAGCGCACCACTGTGGTCGTCTTGCCGGTTCCCGGCCCTCCGGTGATCAGCGTGAAGCGCCCTTGAGCAGCCATTGCACACGCCAGCTTTTGCCAGTCGGTCTGGCGCTTGCCGTCCACCATCAGCGCATTGGGAAAGAGTGAGGCCAGTCGCGTGGCCAGATCGGCCGGTGCCTCAGCGCTCGCCTGCAGACGCCGGGCAATGTTGCCGGCCACCTGACGCTCATAGCTCCAGTAACGCTTCATATATAAGCAGGCGCCACTCAGTACCAGCGGCGCACCTTCGGATTCCAGCAGCGAGCTGCCGACACAGGCTGCCAGCCAAGATTCCAGACTGAGCCCGGCTAGCACCTGCGACGGCAGGATCAGCGCTTCTTGCGCATCCTCGCCTTCCGGCGGCAACGACAACGTGAAGTCCGGGTTCGCCAGAGTGGCTGCCAGATCCAGGCAGACATGGCCCTGACCCAGCTGGTGACTGGCCAGCGCAGCGCCAAGCAACAACAAGGGCGAAGCGTCCGGGTCCAGCTCGGCGAACAGCTGCGCCAACGCCCGGTCCAGCTCACGCAGCCAGCCACGCTCGCTCCATGTAGAAAGCAGGGTAAAGAGCTCCGCGCGATCACGCAGCGCCGGCGCCAGCGTCGCACTCATGCTGCGCCCTCCTCGGCTCCGCCCATGAACAGCGCATCCAGACGCTCGATCAACTCGCGTGGCGGCCGTGCCAGGTAGGCGCCCTGCTGCGGCGCGCGCAAGAACAGATAGAGCGCGCCACCGACATGTTGGTCGTAGTCGTAATCCGGCAGGCGCAGACGTAGTTGCCGGTGCAGCGCCAGCACGTAGAGCACGTATTGCAGGTCATAACGATGGCTGGCGATAGCCACTTCCATCGTCTCCCGGGTATAGGCACTGTCGTCGCTGCCGAGCCAGTTGGACTTGTAATCCGCCACGTAGTAACGCCCCTGATGTTCGAATACCAGATCGATGAAGCCCTTGAACATGCCGTTGAGGGTGTCGGCACGTAGCGGCTGCCTGGCGACACCTGGCAACTCGTACTGCTGCACCCACTGATCCAACAACCTGACGTCCACCCCACGGGCTTCGAACCAGAACTCCAGCTCCGCCTGATACTGCGTCAGCTCCGCCAGCACCACAGTATCCGCACCCTTCAGCGGCAGCGCTTGGCTCAGCAGTGTCCGCAGCCAGTGCAGCAGCGGGTCGATCCAGCTTTCCAGGCCGCGACGCTGGCAGCGCCTGGCCAGCGCCTCACGCAACCTCGGCGGGTCCTGCATCAGCGTGGCGAAGCCTTCCTGCGCCGCCATTTCCAGCAGACCATGCAGGAAAGTGCCGGGGCTGGGCCCGCGAGGGAAACGATGCAGCCCCTGAGCGGATGCCGGCAGCGGCGCCAGGGCCAGCACTGGGTCCTCATCGTCGATGGCGTTCTGCATCGCCGGGCTGTCGGGCGCGGCGTCTTCGTGGCGGCTGACCTGGCTGGGCGCGTCCTCGTCCAGGCGCAGCGCACTGTAGGAGGCGATCCACCAATGTTCGGCGGCGCGTCGTACTGGTGTACGCCAGTGCGGCTCGAACTGACTATCTTCGATCATGCGATAACGCTGCTCGCTGGCGGCCGGTACTGGCGCCACGGTACTTTCCAGCTCGGCGGCAAAGGGCTCGAGCCAGTTGGCGAGCTCATGACTGGTTGCCAGCGATACACCGCCACCGAGCAGATAACCCAGCGCCGACTCGTGCAGACGCGACTTCTTACCGTTACCGATCTTCAAGTCCGCCACACCCAGCCAGCAGGCATGACGGGCACGGGTCAAGGCCACATAAAGCAGGCGCAGGTCTTCACCCAGGCGCTCACGTTCGGCGCGCGCCACGCTGTCCGCATCAGCCTTGAGCACCAAGCGGCGGCGTTCGCCGTCATGGATCTGCAGCGGCTTCTTGTCATCCACCGGACGGAACGCGCAGATGAATGGCAGGAACACCAGCGGATATTCCAGGCCCTTGGATTTATGGATGGTCACCACGCGCACCAGCGCCTCATCGCTCTCCAGACGCAACACCTGCTCGTCTGCTGTCTGTCCCTCACCGCTCAGCAACTCACCCAGGTAGCGAATCAGCGCCAGTTCGCCGTCGAGCTCGGCGGCGGCCTGCTGCAGCAACTCGGCCAGGTGCAGCAGGTTGGTCAATACCCGCTCACCATCGTCACGCCCCATCAGTCGTTGCGGCAGTTCGAAGTCCTGCAACAACTGACGCAGCATTGGCAGCACGCCCTGACGCTGCCAGCGCTGACGATAGTCGCGAAATTGCATCACCCGGCGCTCCCAGGTGCGCTCGTCGAGATTGAGCTGTTCCAGATCGGTCAGCGCCAGCCCCAGCGTCGCGCTGGCCAGCGCTGCACGCAGCGGCCGATCCTGATCCGGCTCGGCACAGGCGCGCAGCCACAGCAGCAGATCGCGCGCTTCCTGGGCGGCGAACACCGAATCCTTGTCGGAGAGGTAGACGCTGCGCACGCCGCGAGCGGCCAATTCGCCGCGAATGGCCTGCGCCTCGTTGAAGTCACGCACCAGCACCGCGATGTCGCTCGGTCGCAGGGCGCTGAATGCGTCTGCTTTGCTAAAACCGGCCTGCCCGCGCTGGCCCAGATCCAGCAGACGCACGATCTCGCTGGCTGCTCCGGCCGCCATGGCAGCCAGATAGGCACCCTTGGCGACCGACTCGTCGCTCGCCAGCTGCCACACCGTCAGGGCTGGCTGTGCCTGGCCGGCGACACTCCAGACTTCGCGTCGACCTTGCGCACCCACCTCGATGAAAGGCAGATCATCGCGTAGCAGGAACGCTCCCTCACCGTCCTCGCGCTGTTCGGCCCGCAGAAAAACACCGTTGACGGCATCGACCATGGCCTGACTGGAGCGGAAATTTTTCTCCAGGTTGTAGTGCCGACCAGACGTTGCCCGACGCGCACGCAGGTAGGTGTAGATATCGGCACCGCGGAAGGAATAGATGGCCTGCTTGGGATCGCCGATCATGAACAGGCCGCAGTCGTCGCGATTGGCCTCTACCTCGTAGAGCGTATCGAAGATGCGGTACTGCAGCGGGTCGGTATCCTGGAATTCGTCGATCATCGCCACCGGGAACTGACGACGAATCACCTCGGCCAAACGCGGGCCGTTGCTGCCCTGCAGGGCAGCATCCAGACGCACGAGCATATCGTCGAAGCCCATCTCCGCACGCTGGCGTTTCTCCCAATCGAAGCGCTGACGAACCCAGGCCGCCGCATGCCGTAAAGCCGCATCGGCAGGGTCAGGCAGCGCATCGAGCTGCGCCTTGAGCAACGCCATCGCGTCCAACGCTGGATGATCCGGGGCGTCACCCTTCCAGGCTTCGGCCAGGCCATCAGGGGTCAGGCGAGTGAAGCCCGTACCCAGATCGAGACGCGACTCCTCCCCGCCCGCCCACTCGCGCAACTTGGCCAGCCAGGGGTTATAGAAGCGCGCCTGGATTTTCTTGCCATCTACCTGCTTGGCCGCCACAGCCGCATCCAGCAACAGCTGCAGCTCGTCGGCCCAGACCAACCAGGGCGACTTGAGTTCGGCAAGCGCTTGCTCGCGCTGCAACAGTGCATTGTCGAGCAACTCGCCCAGCGACTGCGTCGGCTCTTTACCCTCCTCGCTCAGCAGAGGTCGTAACCTGGCACCAAGACCGGCTGGCGTGCCCCAGACGCTTGCCCCCCATTGCAGCGCGGCGCCCTGCAGCGGATAGCAGTGCTGTCGCCAATAGTCGCGCACCACTTCGGCCAGCAGCTCGCTGTGGTCGGTCTCCAGGGTCTGGCTGAACAGGCTGCCACTGTCGAAGGCATGTTCACGCAGCATGCGCTGGCACCAGCCGTGAATAGTGGACACAGCCGCCTCGTCCATCCACTGTGCTGCCAGCTCCAGGCGGCGGGCGCACTCGTCCCATTGCGTCTGGGCGAAATCGCCGCGTAGCTCACACAACAGATCATCGCCCTGTGCATCGCCCCTGAATACGCTCGCCGCCTCGACCAGGCGTGCGCGAATCCGGTCGCGCAGCTCACGCGTCGCTGCATCGGTGAAGGTCACCACCAGAATCTGTGGCGGTAGCAGCGCTTCGCGGAACGCGGCCTCGTCACCATGGCCGAGGATCAACCGCAGGTAGAGCGCGGAAATGGTGAAAGTCTTGCCCGTACCGGCGCTGGCCTCGATCAGGCGGCTGCCATGCAGGGGAAAGCTCAGAGCCAGGGGGCGCTGCTGGCTCATGCTGCGTCCTCCTCGAGCGTCTGGGGATGGCTATCGAGCAACGACTGATAAAGCCGCTCGCTCCATTCTGAAAACTGGCCATCGGCGGTGAGCGCAGCATAGTCCGGGAACTGTCGAGCTAGGCTGGCGCTAGCCTGGACTTCACCACTGAGGTTGTAGCCGCCCTCGTAGACACTACGAGCCTTGTCCTCGTTATTGTCCTGCAACCAGGCCAACGAGGTTTTCAGGGCGACCGGCAGAGGCGCCTGCATACCCGAGCTCCAGGCCTCCAGCCAGGCGGTCAGTACGCGGGCAGCGTGCTCCACGGGTAAAGGCTCGAACGCCAGGCTGCGGTCCTCGCCGACCAGTAAGGTGGTCAACGGCACGCCGCAAGCCGCCGCGATCACATGCAGCCCGTAGGGACGCAGCAGGCGATGCCACTTCCAACTCTTGTCCTTGTACAGCGCGCCTGGCAGCAGCTCCAGGCGTGCCACGCTGCCATCGGCCTTCTGCCGTAGCCCTGCCAGCCAGCCGTCGAGTTCAACACCCATTGCGCTGAAAAACAGGCGCTGCGGCGACTCCAGCAGGGTCGGCCAGCACAGGCAGAGCCCCTGGTAGCGGCGCAACTGGGCCGGCAAGGGCTCCAGCAAGGCGTTGCGATACTGCTCGCCGAAACCTGCCAGCGGCAGGATACCGCTGCGCTGCAGGCGATCGGCTGCTGCTCGTAGCGCATCGTCGCTGTCGCCCTCGCCTGCAACCGCCGCCTTGAGCAGGCTTTCCTGCAACTGGTAACGCTGCAGGCCGTCGAGGGCGAATGGCTCGCTGTCTAATTGCGCCTGCTCCTCTTCATCGAGAAACACCTTCAGCCGGCGGGTGAAGAAACACTTCACCGGATCCCGCAGGAACGACTGCAACAGTTCGGGCGTGAGCTGCTGCCCCTCTTCCCAGGCCGCCAGGGAAGCAGCGGTATTGCCCGCGGGGGCCTGACCATGCAATGCGGCCCACTCGTGGGCGTAACTGAACAACTGCGCCTCGCCATCGAAGTAGCGACGACTGAAAGGTTGCAAGGGATGCTCGGTGGTCAGGCCATGCAGAACGTCGCCGCCACCGGCCAGCGTCCAGGCGCTGGTAAGATGGTCGCGCAACTGGCCGACCAGCACCGACGGCGGGCGCTCGCTGTTATCGCGAATGCTGCGTCCCACCCAGCTGATATAGAGGCGATCACGCGCGGCCAACAACGCTTCCAGCAGCAGATAGCGGTCATCCTCGCGGCGCGAACGGTCACCGGGTCGGTAATCACCCGCCATCAGGTCGAAATCCAACGGCGCCTGGCTGCGCGGGTAGTCGCCATCATTCATGCCGAGCAGGCAGACCTGGCGAAACGGGATCGCGCGCATCGGCATCAGAGTGCAGAAATTCACCGCGCCAGCGAGAAAACGCTGACTCAAGCGCCCCTGATCGAGCCCTCCTAGCCAGGCCTCACGCACCACAGGTAAAGGCAGCGCCTCTTCCAGCGTCGCAGACTCGCACAGCTCCAGCCAGGCATCCAGCGCATCGAGCAGCTGAGTCGTCAGGACTTCTTCGCGGTCGTTCTGCGCCTGGAAGAAGTCGTCGAGCAGGCTGCGCAAGCGATCCCCCCACTGCGCAGGCACGGCAGGCTCACGCAGCTGCTGCAGATGCCGGTCGAGGGTTTCCAGCAGCCGCGTCACCGGGCCAATCAGGGCAGCATCAAGCCCGCCGATTTCATCGTAGGGTTCGATACCGGCAAAGGCATCGGCCGTGCCCACCGCGTAGCCCAGCAGCATGCGCCGCAGGCCAAAACGCCAGGTGTTCTGCTCCAGGTCCTCACCCAGACCAAGCGACTGGCGCTGGGTTGCATCCAGCCCCCAACGTACACCGGCCCCTTCCAGCCAGCGGCGCAACGTGGGCAACTGATCCTCGGCGATGGCGAAGCGCTGACGCAGCGCGGCGACATCCAACAAATCGAGGATCTCGCTGACACTGAAGCGGCTGTCCGGCAGACGCAACAAGTGCTCCAGCGCGATGACCATCGGCTCCTTGCCACGCAGCCCCTGGTCAGCCAGGGTAAAGGGGATGAAACGCGGATCATCGCTGGCGAACTGGCCGAACACAGCCTGGATATGCGGCGCGTAGGCGTTGACGTCCGGCACCATGACGATCACATCACGCGGCCTCAGCGTGGCGTCCTCGCTGAAGCAGGCCAGCAGTTGATCGTGCAGCACTTCCACCTCGCGCTGGGCGCTGTGGGCGACATGAAAGCGCAGCGAATGATCGCGTGCCGGGTCGACCGGCGACCAAGTGCTGCGCGTTTCTGCCAGCGGACGCAGGTCGAGGATGTCGTTCTGCAACTGCCCGAGCAGGCAGCTCTCACCGGCTGGACTGAACAGGTCGATGCGCTCGAACTGCTCGCGGTAACGCTGCGGTTCGTCGTACTGATCCAGCAGGTTAATGTAGTCACGCCCCTGCTTGCCCCAGGCGGCCAGCAGCGGCTGCCCATGCTGGTGCACATCGTCCTGTTCAAACAGTCCGATCTGCGCACCTGGCCGGCCCTTGCGCTGCTGGCGACGGTACTCGTGGCGCAGCAGGTCCTTGTCTTCGACGATATCGCCCCAGTGGTGCTGACAGGGGTTGTGCACGTAGAGCATGACCTGGCTGAAACGCGCCATGGCCGCCAGCGCCTCCAACACCTGAGCCGGCAACGAGGAGATACCGAAAACCGTGATACGCCGGGGCAGCCCGGGTGGCGGCGCGTCCAGTTCGCCCATCCGGGCGACAAAGCGCGGATGCACACCGGCACGACTCTCGGCCAGGTGCTGTTCGCCAACATCAGCCAGCAAGGCACGCCACAGCGCAGGTTGCCAGCGGGAATCATCTTCCAGAATCCGTTCACCGCCGCGTGAGGTGCGCAGACGGTCCTGTCCGGCGGCCCAATCCGCCAGCCAGTCAGCGCGATAAACCTGGTATTGGTCAAACAGATCCGCCAGACGCTCGGCCAGTTGATGGCGCTTGCGCAGATCCTGGTCATCAGCGAGAAAACGCTGCAAGGGAGCAAAAGCCTCGTCGACCAGCAGGCCCGGCAACAATCGCATCAAACGCCAGGTCAGCGGCGCCTTGTCCAGCGGCGACTGTTGCGGAATGGCGTCTTTGCCCAACACATTGCGGTACGCCTGCCAGAGAAAACGCGCCGGAAGATCGACATTCAGCGCTGCGGCGATGCCACAGCCGTCGCGCTCGGCCAGCGCCAGCTTGAGCCACTGGGCGATACCGTTGCTCTGCACCAGCAGCACCTCGTTCTCCAGCGGCCGCAACGGATAGCGGCGCATCCACGCCACCGAAAGTGCGCGCAGCTCTTCCAGATGGTTGCCGTGGATAACGATGAGGCCGGGCGACAGTTCCGGGCTGGCGGGCATCGACTCACTCCTGTCGAAAATCGAAGCGCAAGTTTGCCAGCATTTACCGACAAGGTGCGTCGTCAAACATCAAGCCATGGTCGCTCGACGCCAGGTTCTCAAGGCAACATCCGCAAGAAAGAACTGCGTCGCCAGCTACAGCGCCGCCCCAGTCCCCCCACTTAAACAGTCGAAACTTAGTCCCAGACCCCCAGTCCACTCTATCTATACCGGCCAGCACGAACGCCACCGAGCGGTGGTGACCTTGCCTCGGCAGCAACCGCCTGGCCGACACGCCGCATATAAGGGGGAGGACTGCCATGGCCAGTACTGTCGGTGACTTCATCGTCGAGCGTCTCTATCAATGGGGCGTGCGACGCATCTATGGCTATCCCGGCGATGGTATCAACGGTGTGTTCGGCGCACTCAACCGCGCCAACGGCAAGATCAAGTTCATCCAAGCGCGCCACGAGGAAATGGCCGCATTCATGGCCGCCGCGGATGCCAAGTTTTCCGGCCAGCTGGGCGTGTGCATCGCCACCTCCGGGCCAGGTGCAACTCATCTGCTCACCGGGCTTTACGATGCCCGACTGGATCACATGCCGGTGCTCGCCATCGCGGGCCAGCAGGCACGTACCGCGATCGGCGGGCATTATCAGCAGGAAGTGGATCTGCTCAGCGTGTTCAAGGATGTCGCAGGCGCTTTCGTCGAGCAGGCCAGCGCACCTGAGCAGGTCCGCCACCTGGTCGACCGGGCGATCCGTACGGCTCTGGGTGAGCGGCGGGTGACCGCGATCATTCTGCCCAACGACCTGCAGGAGGCCGAATACAGTGAGCCGTCGCGCAAGCACGGCATGCTACACAGCGGCGTCGGCTACACGAGGCCCAAGGTACTGCCCTACGACGAAGATTTGCGGCGTGCCGCCGTGGTACTCAATAGCGGCAAGAAGGTAGCCATGCTGGTCGGCGCCGGTGCGCTGGAGGCTAGCGCGGAGGTTACCCAGGTCGCAGAGAAGCTCGGTGCCGGCGTGGCCAAGGCGCTACTCGGCAAGGGCGTACTGGCAGACGACCTGCCCTGGGTCACCGGCTCCATCGGCCTGCTCGGCACGGTACCAAGCTTCAAACTCATGGAGGAATGCGACACCCTGCTGATGGTCGGCTCCGGTTTTCCCTATGCAGAATTCCTGCCTTGTGAAGGCCAGGCCCGTGGCGTGCAGATCGACCTCAAACCGGACATGCTCAGCCTGCGCTACCCCATGGAGGTCAACCTGACCGGCGACGCCGCCGAGACCCTGCGTGCCCTGCTGCCGCTGCTGGAGCACAAACCTGATCGCAGTTGGCGCGAGCGCATCGAGGGCTGGCGCCAGAACTGGGACCAAACCCTGGAGCAGCGTGCCCTGGCCTCGGCCGAGCCGATCAACCCGCAGCGAGTGGTCTACGAGCTGTCGCCCCGTTTGCCAGATCGCGCCATCGTCACCTGCGATTCAGGCTCCTGCGCCAACTGGTACGCGCGTGATCTGAAGATCCGCAGCGGCATGCTTTGCTCGCAATCCGGCGGCCTGGCGTCCATGGGCGCGGCGGTGCCCTACGCCATCGCCGCCAAGTTCGCCCACCTGGATCGGCCGGTGGTGGGCCTGGTCGGCGATGGCGCGATGCAGATGAACAACATGGCCGAGCTGATCACCGTGGCCAAATACTGGCGCGAGTGGGATGATCCGCGCTGGGTCATGGCGGTGTTCAACAATCAGGACCTGAACCAGGTCACCTGGGAGCAACGCGTCATGCAAGGCGACCCCAAGTTCGAGGCCTCGCAGGACATCCCCGACGTGCCCTACCACGCCTTTGCCGAATCCATCGGGCTGCGCGGCATCCTGGTCGAACGCGAAGAGGACGTTGGTCCGGCCTGGGAACGGGCCCTGGCTGCCGAGCGCCCGGTGCTGCTGGAGTTCCGTACCGATCCCAACGTACCGCCGCTGCCGCCGCACATCAGCCTGGAGCAGGCCAAACAGTTCACCGCCACCCTGCTGCAGGTGGATCCGAACCAGGCTGGCATTCTCGTGCAGACCGCCAAGCAGGTGTTCGGCGCCCTGCTGCCGGGCAAGGACAAGGACAGCTGAAGGCTTGCGCATTGCTGCAGGCCGGCGGCGAAGCGCAGAGCGCCGGCCCGGGTAGAAAAAGGTGAAACGGTCGCGGCGCGGGCCCGGTCACAGCCTAGAAGCCACCAAGAGCTGCCTCGCCGATGCGGGGCCTCTTCTTTTCTACCGAGGGGATGCACTGCAATGCCAGAACGGACCAGCAATCAAGCGCACCGCCGAGGGTCAGGGTGCGCCTGAGCCTCGCGTCAGAGCTGCCGCTGACCAGCGAGGCGCCGCTGCAATCGGTGCTGGCACCACGCAGCGAGGCGGCCGAGCTGATCGCCACCCTCACGTGGTGGATGATCGGCACCTTCACGGTGGTCTTCCTGCTGGTCATGCTGCTGGCCGGCATCGCCCTGTGGCGCGGCATGCATGCCAGAGCCAGCCTGAGTGAACGGGCCAGCCGCAATCTGGTGCTGCTCGGCGGCGTGGTGGTGCCCTCCTTCATCCTCGTGGCGCTGGTGATCGGCAGCATCCTGGTCGGCCAGGCCAGTTCCGGGGCACAAGGCGACGCTGAGCTGACCGCCGAGATCACTGGTAACCGCTGGTGGTGGCGCATCCGCTACTTCGACCGCGAGGGGCGCCTGCTGGCGGAAACCGCTAACGAGCTGCACCTGCCAGCTGCAGAAACGGTGCGCCTGGTACTCGAAGCCAAGGACGTGATCCACAGCTTCTGGGCACCGAATCTGGACGGCAAGACCGACATGATTCCCGGCATCAGCAACGAGCGCTGGCTGCGTATCGACCAGCCCGGCGTGTATCGCGGGCAATGCGCCGAGTTCTGCGGCGACCAGCACACGCTGATGGCAGTGCGCATCGAAGTACAGGCACAACCCGCCTTTCGCCGTTGGTTGGAACATCAGGGCCAGCCGGCCGTGGCGGACGCACAAGATATGGGCGAAGCGCGACGCCTGTTCAGCGAACGCGGTTGCGCCGACTGCCATAGCGTCCGCGGCACCGCTGCGACTGGCCTGCTTGGCCCCGACCTGACGCACCTGGCTTCGCGCCAGACCCTCGCCGCCGCCACACTGCCGAACAATCGTGGTCATCTCGCCGGCTGGATCAACGACCCGCAGAGCAGCAAACCCGGTGCACTGATGCCAGCAACCCGTCTGCAACCCGAGGAGCTGCAGGCGCTGCTCGATTACCTGCAGGCACTGCGATAGGAAGCGCTGACGATGACTGACCTGCTGAACGCACGACAACGGCAACAGCTCGACGACACCTGGCGTTCACCGAAGGGTCTGGTCGGCTGGTTCATGCAGGTCAACCAGCGCAAGATCGGCCTGCGTTTCATCGTCACGGCGTTCGTCTTCTTTCTCCTCGCCGGGGTGCTGGCACTGCTGATGCGCCTGCAGTTGGTGAGCCCGGAAAACGGCCTGCTGGATCCGACGCTGTACAACCAGCTGTTCACCATGCACGGCACCACCATGATGTTCTTCTTCGCCGTACCGGCGATGGAAGGCTTCGGCATCTACCTGGTGCCATTGATGCTGGGCACGCGCGACATGGCCCTTCCGCGCCTGAACGCCTTCGGCTATTACGTCTATCTGATCGCCGGCATCGTCTTCTTCCTTGCCCTGTTCCTGGGCATGGCGCCGGACGACGGCTGGTTCAGCTACGTGCCGCTGGCCGGCAAAACCTATTCACCGGGCCATGGCGCCGATATCTGGACAACGGTAATCACCTTTATCGAGCTGTCCGCGCTGGCGGCTGCGGTGGAGCTGATCGTCACCATCTTCAAGTTGCGCGCACCGGGCATGACCCTCAACCGCATGCCGCTGTTCGTCTGGGCGATTCTGGTGATGTCCTTCATGATCGTTTTCGCCATGCCCTCGGTGATCGTCGGCAGCGTGTTGCTGGCGCTGGACCGCACCTTCGGCACGCTGTTCTTCGTCAGCGAAGGTGGCGGTCAGCCGCTGCTCTGGCAACACCTGTTCTGGTTCTTCGGCCACCCGGAGGTGTATATCATCCTGGTACCTGCACTGGGCATGATCTCGGCGATTCTCACCACCTTCTGCCGACGCCAGGTGTTCGGCTACACGGCAGCGGTACTGTCGCTGGTGGCCATCGGCTTCATCTCCTTCGGTCTGTGGGTGCACCACATGTTCACCACCGGGCTGCCGCAACTGAGCCTGGATTTCTTCACCGCCGCGAGCATGATGATCGCGATTCCCAGTGGCGTGCTGATCTTCTGCTGGATCGCTACCCTGTGGGGCGCGCGCATCCGCCTGGCGACGCCGATGCTGTTCATCCTCGGTTTCTTCTTCACCTTCGTGCTCGGTGGCCTGACCGGGGTGATGGTCGCCTCGGTGCCCTTCGACCGCCAGGTGCACGACAGCTACTTCGTGGTCGCCCACTTCCATTACGTGCTGATCGGTGGCGGCGTATTCCCGCTGTTCGGCGCGCTGTACTACTGGTATCCGAAACTGTTCGGCCGGTTGCTCTCGGAACGTCTGGGGCGCTGGAGCTTCGCCCTCATGTTCCTCGGTTTTCACCTGACCTTCTTCCCCATGCACCAGCTGGGCTTTGAGGGTATGCCGCGGCGGGTCTACACCTACCTCAGCGAAATGGGCTGGGGACCTTTGAACCTGCTGGCCACGGTCGGGGCCTTCGTTTTCGCTGGCGGCGTGCTGCTGACCCTGATCAACACCCTGCGCGCGCGCTTTCATGGCCCCGCCGCCGGCGCCAACCCCTGGGGCGCCGACAGCCTGGAGTGGGCCACCGATTCACCGCCGGCCAACTACAACTTCGCGCGCATTCCGGTGGTCGAAAGCGGCTCGCCGCTGTGGCGCGATGGCGACCCGCAGCGCCTGCAGACCCTCGCCGACCTCGGCCACGTTACCGGCCTGCGCGGCGACCGCCGCGAGGTGGTGGCCAGCAGTGTGGTAGACGCCGAACCGCAAACGGTGGTGGTGCTACCCGCTCCTTCGATCTGGCCGGCGCTGCTGGCGATGGCAGTGGCCACGGGCTTCGTCGGTTTCATGCTATCGCCGTGGTTCTTCGTCTTCGGCTTCTTCTTCAGTTTCTTCATGATCGTCGGCTGGCTCTGGCCTCGGCGACCTTGGCGGGAGGATTGAGGAATGCCCAGAGTGGTGGATGTCAGCTCGTTGTCACGCTTCCAGGCGGGCCCGGAGGCGCCGCTGTGGTGGGGCATTGTCGGTTTGGTGCTGATCGAGGGCACGGTGGTGGCGAGCTTCATCGCCAGCTATTTCTACCTGCGCCTGTACCAGCCGCAGTGGCCGCCTGCCGGCGTGGCGCCGCCGGAGCTGCTGTGGTCGACGCTCAACCTGGTCATGCTGCTGGCCAGTTGCGTCACCATGTGGTGGGCCGGCAACCAGCTCAAACAGGACCGGCGTCGCCGCTTCACCCTGGCCACCGCTATCAGCGTGCTGCTGGCGAGCCTGGTGCTGCTGTCACGCTGGCAGCAGTTCCACGCCCTC
The DNA here is from genome assembly GCF_050473265.1 of Pseudomonas pichavaramensis. Taxonomy (NCBI): domain Bacteria; kingdom Pseudomonadati; phylum Pseudomonadota; class Gammaproteobacteria; order Pseudomonadales; family Pseudomonadaceae; genus Pseudomonas; species Pseudomonas pichavaramensis. Next base: position 14,803 of record NZ_JBJKFJ010000002.1, read on the forward strand.
GATGTACGCTGGGACAGCAGCCCCTACGGCTCGATCCTCTGGACCATCTCCGGCTTTCACTTCCTCCATGTGGTGTCCGCCGTGATCGGTACCGCCGTGGTGGTGGTGCTCGGCCTACGCGGCTTCTTCACCCGCCAGCGGCAGATCGCCGTCGTGGTCGACACCCTTTACTGGTACTTCGTCGGCCTGGTGTGGATCCCCCTGTACCTGGTTCTGTACTGGGTGCCCCGCTGGCTATGAGGAGGCTCCACCATGTGCGCTGACAGCATCCGCCCCTCCACCCAACGCCTGGCCTTCGGCTGGCTCGCGGCGCCAATGGCCTGGGCACTGCACCTCGGGCTGGTCTACAGCCTGGCAGGCTGGGACTGCCCTCACCCGCTACCACTGGCGCTGTATGCAGCCAGCCTGGGCTGCCTGGGCCTGGCGCTCGGCGGCGTGCGGGTGGCCTGGCGCAACGCCCGCAGGGCGCAAGGACCAGGTTCGGTGCGGCACTTTCTCGGTTCCAGCGGTTACCTGCTGGGGCTCCTGTTCAGTGCTGTAATCGTGGTGCAGAGCTTACCCTTCCTGCTGGTGGAGGGCTGTGGGCGATGAACAAGACGACGGCTCTGCTCGTTCTGCTGCTGATCATGCCAGCTGCCTGGGGGCATGCGCCGGATGTGCGCGTCCCTGGCGAAGTGAAGCTGATGAGCTTCGATCCCTGGTCCTGGCTGTTGCTGATCGGCAGCGCCCTGCTCTATCTGCGCGGCGCCAGGCGGCTGCGCCGCAGTATCGCGCGCGACCAGTGGCTGTTCGCTGGCGGCTGGCTATCTCTGGTGATCGCCCTGGGCCCGCCGCTGGATCCACTCGGTGGCTACCTGTTCTCCGCACACATGCTGCAGCATGAAATCCTCATCCTGATCAGTGCGCCGCTGTTGGTGCTCAGCCGTCCCGGCGGCCTGCTGTTATGGGGCTTGCCGGGATACGGGCGGCAACTGTTCAAGCGCCTGCGCCAGCGGCGATCGCTGCGCAGAATCTGGGACACCCTGAGCTCGGCTCATGGCGCCTGGCTGCTGCATGCCATAGTGCTGTGGGGCTGGCACCTGCCTGCACTGTTCGATGCCAGCGTGCTCAACGACGCAGTGCACGCGGCGCAGCACGGCAGTTTCTTCCTTTCCGCACTGCTGTTCTGGTGGGCACTGCTGCAGCGCCGCCAGGCCGGTGCAGTGCTCTACCTGTTCACCACCGCCGTACACAGCAGCCTGCTCGGCGCCCTGCTGAGTTTCTCGCCGACGGTCTGGTACTCGCCCTACCTGGCTACCACCCAGACCTTCGGCCTCGACCCGGTACAGGATCAACAACTTGGCGGGCTGATCATGTGGATGCCCGCCGGCCTGGTGTTTCTTGCTGCCGGGTTGCTGCTGACCGCCCGCGCGCTGAACGACGCGCCGCACCTGGAGCGACCAGGATGAACCTGCCCCCAGTCTCCCTGTGTCTGGTCCTGCTGCTTAGTGCCTGCGAGCCAATGGCCGAGGACAAACAGCCAACCTACGCCGGCGACCCCGAGCGTGGCCACGAGCTGACCCATCGCTACGGTTGCGGCAGTTGCCACCGCATCCCAGGGGTGCCCGGTGCCAGGGGTAAGGTCGGGCCGAGCCTGGAGAAAATGGCCCGGCGCGGCTATATCGCCGGCCTCTTGCCGAATGACGAGGCACACATGATGCGCTGGTTGCAGTCACCGCAAGCCGTCGATCCACGCAGTGCGATGCCCGATGTCGGCCTCACTGCTGACGAGGCGCGTGACATCGCCGCCTATCTGCATCGACTGGAATGAATGGTCATGAACGAACTTTCCACCTTGCTGCTGCGCCACTGGCTGCTTGCCGGCCTGACTCTGATCATGACCAGCCTGCTCGGCGCCATCGCCTTCATCTACCTGGGGTTTTACAACGTCGCCGCTACAGCCCAGCACACCGCGCCGGTGTACTGGCTGACCAACACCGTGATGCGTCACTCCATTGCACAGCGCGCCGCAGAATTGACTCCGCCTGCACTGGACGACGCGGGGCGCATCGAGCACGGCATGAGGCTCTATGTCCGCCACTGCGAACAATGCCACGGCGGTCCCGGCGTCGCACCACAGCCCTTCGCCCTGGGCCTGACGCCAATACCGGCGAACCTGGTGGAAACCGGCCGTCGCTGGCCGGCCAGCCACATCTTCTGGACGGCCAAATACGGCATAAAGATGACCGGCATGCCGGCCTGGAAATATCGCCTGGACGACGACCAACTCTGGGATCTGGTGGCCTTCATCGAGCACCTGCCGCGCCTGGCGCCGGGCGACTACCGCGAGGGGCGCGATGGCCTGACGCGTAGCCCGGACAGCCCGGAGTCACAACCATGAAGCTGCGCAGCCTGGCGCTGCTCAGCGCGCTGCTGGTCGGAGGCTGCGACAACGCGCCTGAGCTGGTCGTATCCGGCGTTGGTACCGGCCATGCCGCTGCCGGACACCGGGCGTTCCATCAGTTCGGCTGTACCAGCTGCCATGTCATCCCCGGCGTGGTAGGCGCCGACACCCATGTCGGCCCACCCCTGATCGACATCGCCCAACGCAAGTACCTCGCCGGGGTACTGCCAAACACGCCGGCCAATCTGGTGCGCTGGCTGCGCGCCCCACAGGCGATCGCACCCGATTCGGCGATGCCCGACCTGGGCGTCGACCGGCAGAGCGCGCTGGACATGGCCGCTTACCTGTATGGCTCAGTTCCGCCGCCGACGCAGACGGCCATAGAGCCGGGTGAAGGGGGTGGCGGTCAGGCCATGCACCACCACTGAGGCGCAGATCAGTAGGCTGCCGAGTTGCCAGACCAGCGGCTCACCGCTGCGTTCGCTGGCCATCAGCGCGTAGAGCAGCGCAGCCACGCCAATGGGGCCGAACCAACCGGCAAACAGCAGCGCACGCGGCGAGCGCAACGTAGGCAGCATCGGTCTGAGCAACAGCAGGGCTGGCAAACGACGCAGCAGCAGTACCGCAACCACCAGCACGGCCGCAGGCCAACCGAGCGCCCACCAAGCCGACCAGGGCAACATGGTGCCAAGCAACATAAAAATGGGCAGCGTAAAGAACTGATCCATCGTTTCCTGTACCCGCTCCTCCTCGGCCCGCTCCTTGCCGCCAACCAGCTGGTCGAATGCCAGGCCGGCGAGGAAAACTGCGAGAATACCGTCGACCTGCACGAGCTCGGCCACCGAAAGCACCAGAAGAGAAAGTGCCACCGTGTAGCTCATGAACGAAGGCCGCTCGATGGCGCCCTTGGCTTCGGCCAGGCGCAACAGATAGCCGGCCAGCAGACCTAACAGCAGGCCCAGCAGCACGGCGCCAGCGACCTCTTGCAGCAATACCCGGAGCAACCAGTGCTGTCCCGCCTCGGCGGGCGTCAGGCTCAACAGCAACAGTGGCAGCATTACCAAGGGTAAACCCAGGCCATCATTGAGACCCGACTCTGCCGAAATCAGGTGACGCAGTCGCCCCTCCAGATTGCGCTCGGCGATGTCGCCGGTCACCACCGATGTAGCCACGATAGGATCGGTCGGGCAGACCACCGCTCCGATCAATAACGCCAATAACGGCGAGAGGTCGAACAACCCGTAAATCGGCAACGCAGCGAACAGACACATCAGCGGCAAAACCAGGCCAACCAGTACCGCCAAGGAACGCCAGTGCTTCGATACGTAGCCGGCCGGCAGGCGCAGCGCCACGCTCATCAGACCAATTGCCAAACTCAGTTGCGCAGCCTTCTCCAAAAGCGCGTAAGGTTGCCCCCAGCGTTCAGGCTGCAATATGCCCAGTAGCGCCGGGCCAAGCGCGACACCAATCAACAGTGCGAGAAATGGTACTGCCAGGCCATACCGTTTCAGCGGGCGCGAAACCAGGCCTAGGACAATAATCGTGGCCGTTGCAATGGCTATACCCTCATATAACTCCCGCATGAACACCCCGCTCTTTATCCCACTCCAGTCCGTCTATCTGAGCAACTACGAGTTTTCAGTGCGTTTGTTGTAGCGCGGGTGGGCAAGTTCACTATCAAATCATATTCATAGAGCCCACCTGACCGTCACGCCCAGCTACCCAATGAGGGCTGCAAGCTTCTGCAGCCTACCATTGGAGCCAGGAGCCGTTCGCAAACACGTCATTACGCTCACGCCCAAAACACCAATCAGCGCAGTCCGTTAGCGCCCTTACCGAAGTTCTCAGCGCTTTAAAAAAATGCTCCTGAAACACTATTGTTCCAGGAGCACAGCTTACAATTGCCAACAGATGGTCATAAACGAACACTCGCAGTTGCTAGCCGCGGTGCTCGCCCCTATGCGGATCAGCTGGCCATGCGGCTACATTCATCCGCACAGTGCCTGCAGGCTTCAGCACAGTCCTGGCAATGCTTAGCCTCGTGTTTGGCGCACTCATCGCCACATTGCCTGCAGATCTCAGCACAAACCCTACAGATAGTTGCCGCAGAATCACTGCCTACAGCCATCAGCGATGCAGCAAGGCGGCAGATCTCCGAGCATTCGCGATCCAACTTAATGCAATGTGCCATTCGTTGAACCTCTGGCTCACTCAGGCATTGCCCAAAACAACGATCGCAGGCGGTTGCACAGTCAAGACAGGCGCGTATACAGGCTTCGTAATTAATACCAACCATCATCTTTCTCCTAAAAATTGATTTACAGGGCTCTAGCTCAGTCATTTTTAGGGGGGCGATAGGGGCGTGAAATCACGACAGAAAGACTCCAGAAAACAAGCGCATCCATATAAACGACAGCAGTATTGGCCGCATCGATATACCGGGGATAACTATTTACCAAACCACAACACAACGCACGCTCCGCTGATTGCACAAATACGATTGCCCGTGCGTTTTTCTCCTGCAGACTGACAATTCTCCCCACTCCATCGTCGCCAGCTAAGCGGGCGTATTGCGCGCCCGTCACCGCCCCGAGCAGAGCGACCACAAGCATCAAGCAATAACAGAGCGCTTTCATTCGTTGCCTATACCGGGACTGGACACGATGTAGGCAGTTGACCTGGCTGCTCAAGAACGGGTTCAGAGAGTTTTTCGTCCACGATTCGAGGAGAGGACCCCTGACGCAGGAAACACAAAAGATCTCAACAGCAGGAGCACCGCTTCAGTTTTCGCTTGCGATATGGCTGCGAAAAAAGGGGGGGTAACCAGTAGCACCAGTGCACCTACTCCTACCAACAGCCACAAAAGCCAGCACCCCATCAGCAAGGTAGGAATCGCAGTCAGCAGCGAGGCCTGGGTATGCGTCAATCCCAGCTCATTGATTATGGAGGTCAGCAGTGGCCCCATGAAAACGATGCCCGGGCGCAGCTTGAGCGCGACGAGCAGGATACACACGATCACTGCTGAGACTGACGGAGCACGGACGTCGCGCCAGCCAAGGCCAGATACGCCAGACTAGACTTAACATCGCGATTGGTCGGTACGGATTTGACAGACATGACGAAGACTTCCTACGTAGTGAGCAGTTACGCAGGCGTGTCCCCGTCCATTCGCGTTGAGGCCACGCCGCCAGATGTGAACGTCAGCCCGAGTAACTCGGGTAGTCCGTCAGGCCCTTCTCCGCGCCGCCATAGACAGTGGCAGGATCCAGCGGGTTGAGCGGCCAGCCATTGGCGATGCGTGCGGGCAGGTCGGGGTTGGCGATGAAGGGACGACCGAATGCGATGAGGTCGGCCAGCCCCAACTCGATCAGCCGCTCACCACGCTCGGCGGTATAGCGACCGGCGTAGAGAATCTTCCCGCTGAAGCTCGTGCGCACGTCGCGACGGAAGCTCTCAGGCAACTCTGGCGCGTTGTCCCAGTCCGCCTCGGCGATCGATACATAGGCCACGCCTGCGGCCTCCAGTACCTTGATGGCTTCGATATAGGTGGTGTGCGGGTCCTCTTCGACCAAGCCGATGTACACCCGGTCCTGGTCGGTGCCAGTAAACAACGGAGTGAAGCGCACACCCAGACGATCTGCGCCTACGGCAGCGGCCACGGCCTCGACGATCTCGCGCAGAAAGCGCAGACGGTTCTCCAGCGAGCCACCGTATGCATCATCGCGCTGATTGGAATGCGCGGAGATGAACTGGTTGACCAGATATCCGTTGGCTGCGTGAATTTCCACACCATCGAAACCGGCATCGATGGCATTGCGCGCCGCCTGGGCGTACTGCCCGACCAGATCGCGGATTTCAGCCAGCTCCAGTGCGCGGGGAAGCGACGGCTGAACCAGCTCGCCGACACCAGGGCCAGTCTGAATGAATGCCTTGACCTTCTGCGCCTGAATGGCGGATGGCGCAACGGGCGCCTGCCCGTCAGGCTGAAGCGCGTTATGGGAAACGCGACCGACGTGCCAGAGCTGAGCGAATATCACGCCACCCTCGGCATGTACCGCTTCGGTCACCTTGCGCCAGCCATCGATCTGAGCCTGGCTGTAGATACCGGGCGTCCAGGCATAACCCTGGCCACGCGGTTCGATCTGGGTGCCTTCACTGACCATGAAACCGGCACTCGCGCGCTGGCGGTAATACGTAGCCATCAGACCAGTCGCGATATCACCTGGCTGGGCGCTACGCTGGCGAGTCAACGGTGGCAACACGATGCGGTTCTTGAGAGTGATGCGCCCCATGTCGGTGGGGGTAAACAGAGCAGCGTATTTCATGATTCCTATCCTGTCGTTCAGGCGCCAACACCAATTGGCAGGCGCACGGGTACGCATGGACGCAACTGGCGCCCAAGAGCTTGATGATTGAAAGTGCGGCCCCTCTGCTCGAGAGACCGCTGAGGCGTTACTTCTTGATCAACACGGTTTCAGGTTGGTGAACAGCAGGCGACCTTCATGGCCGTGCTCGGTGCCGATGCCCGATTGCTTGTGGCCACCAAAAGGAATGTCGATGCCTTGCGTGTGGATCTCGTTGACCCACACCATCCCCGTCTCCAGGCGATTGCTGCTTGGGTCAAGCCAGCAGTTTGAGCAAGGCGTTGGCTGCGGACTCGGAACTAGCCGGGTTCTGACCAGTGACCAAGCGTCCCTCGACGACAATGAAAGGCTGCCAGTCGCCAGCCTTCTCATAGCGTGCGCCCAGTGCCTGGAACTCGTCCTCGATGAGGAAAGGCACCACGTCGGTCAGCTCTACAGCCGCTTCTTCACTGTTGGTGAAACCCGTCACCCGGCGGCCCTTGACCAGCGGCTCGCCATTCGCAGCCTTGACGTGGCGCAGCACGCCCGGAGCATGGCAGACGAAGCCAATTGGCTTGCCGGCGCGCTCGAAGTTTTCGATCAGAGCGATGGAGATGTCCGACTCCGCCAGATCCCACAGAGGGCCATGACCACCCGGATAGAACACAGTGTCGAAATCCTCAGCCTTCACCTCACTGAGTTTCACCGTGCTGGCCAGGGCCTGCTGCGCGGCCGGATCGGCAGCGAAACGGTGGGTCGCCTCAGTCTGGAAGTCCGGCAGGTCACTCTTGGGATCCAGAGGGGGTTGGCCGCCTGCTGGCGATGCCAACACGATATCGGCGCCGGCGTCCTTGAAGACGTAGTAAGGCGCGGCGAACTCTTCCAGCCAGAAGCCGGTTTTCTTGCCGGTGTTACCCAGCTTGTCATGGGATGTCAGTACCATCAGAACTTTCATGATCATTGCCTCATATTGAGCATTGCATTGGTTTCGACCGACCTATGCCGGCCATGGGTTCACTGGTTATCAAGAAGACTTCGTGTCTGCAGCAGGACCTCTTCGAACGCATGGTGGGTGCGAGTGATCTTGGTCATCACGCTGGCTCCCAACCACATCGCATAGAGCCTCAGTGCCAACTGTGCAGGCGTAGCACCGATCGTTACCGTGCCCTCCTCCAGTCCTCGGCTGATCGCAGTCTCCAGCCGCTCGACGATCTGAGCGGTACCGCGTTGAAGTGCCAATCGCATCGGTTCGGACAGATCGGCGACTTCAGCCCCCAACTTGACGGCCAGGCATTTACTGCACTCGACCTGACTGGTCTGGTTGGAGATCCAAAGCTGCCAATAGCGCATCAACGCATCATGGGCACTGGTTGTCGGATCCTGAAAAATACGATCCATGTCAGTGAAATAGGCCTCGAAGTAGTGCTCCAGCAGCGCAGTGCCGAACGCGTCCTTCGAGGCGAAATAGTGGTAGAAGGACCCCTTCGGCACACCCGCGGCATTCAGCACCTCGTTCAACCCGACAGCAGAGAAACCTTTGCGGGCGATGATCGATTGAGCTGCGTCGAAAATACGCTGCCGGGTCTGGTTGCTTTCAGTGGTTGTCATGGCTGCCTGCCTCAGTAGACCAGTCGTCTAGTTCGTTGGAGCCATGTTAGGAATCGCCACCGACAGCAGCAATGTCATATCCGCAAGGATTTCGGACATGCACGGCAAGCCGATTGCGCAAACTACCTAGCCCTCCGACAATCGGTGAATGCCGCAGAGAAGGAAAAGATCATGCATACCGTAGCGTTGGTGGTTTACCCGCAATTCCAGGGGCTGAGCCTGTCGGTCGGCTCCGTTTTCGAGTGCGCTAACCTCCTGAATGGCGAGCCGGTCTACGGATTCACGCTGGTATCCGAAACAGGTGGCCCCGTGATGTCGTCCCAAGGTTTCTCGGTCAATACCGAAGCTCTCGGCTCGGCTGGATACGACACCATCATCGTCAGTGGCTACCTGGAGTTGGGAGAGCCCAGCCCCGAATTGCTGACCTGCCTATCCAGTGTCAGCTCACAATCGCGGCGTATTGCATCACTGTGTACAGGCGTCTTCGTACTCGCCGAAGCCGGCCTATTGGAGGGCAAACGGGCCACGACTCACTGGTTGCACGTACCCGAGTTCAAGAAGCGTCATCCCACCGTCAGAATCGATGATGATCGATTGTTCGTGGTCGATGGGCAGATCTGGACGGGTGCAGGCATGAGTGCCGGAGTAGACCTTGCGCTGGCAATGATAGAGAACGACCTGGGCCCTGACCTGGCCCGTCGCGTGGCCCGGAAGCTGGTAATCGCCCAACGTCGAGGCGCAGAGCAGTCACAGCTCTCGGCGCTGCTGGAGATCGATCCGAAATCCGACCGTGTGCAACTGGCTATGGCCTACGCGCGCGAGAACCTGCGCAGTGATCTCTCGGTCGAGGCTCTGGCAGATGTCGCGCGACTGAGCCCGCGCCAGTTCAGCCGAGTGTTTCGCGAGGAAACCGGAAAAACTCCGGCGAAAGCAGTCGAAAGACTGCGTGTAGAGGCCGCACGCGTAATGATGGAAACGAGCCGTCACCCAGTGGAAGTGATTGCCCGTGAGACTGGTTTTGGCGATCGGGAACGCATGCGCCAGGCGTTTATACGAGCCTATGGCAAGCCACCGCAATTGATGCGAGATGAGCTGTACAAGACAGCTAACGGGGCTGACTGAACATACCTGCTGGATCGCTGGCCAACAGAACCTGAGCGTCCTCCTGCATCCGCAATTCTCTAAGAAGCGCTTAGTGCTCGCGGGAAATTTGAGTAGGGATGAGACCTGACTGCCGATAAGTGTCGATCAGCTCGTCGAACAGTTTCAGATCGACGCGGGTTCGAGCAATCAGTTGAGCACCGGCAACTGCAGCGTAAATGGCACCCGCGCGGCGCTCGGCATTATCCAGCCCTGCCTCAGCCAATACCTGTGTCAGCCACTGCACATTGATGTCTGCAAACGCCTTGACCTCTCGCTCGACTTCTTCCGGTAGGTCTTCGTATTCCGCAGCCATGAAACTGGCGAGGCAGAGCCTGTTGCCATTTTCCAACGACTTCCGAAAAAGCGAAGGATAAGCACGCAAGCAGTCAAGCGGGTCCGGATTCGACTCGCATATGGAACGCAAGGCTTCGGCGGTGTCTCGCCAATAGCGTTCTGCGACAGCGGCACCAAGGTCGGCCTTGCTCGCGAAGTGGTAGTAAATACTGGCGTTCTTCACGCCTACGGTTTCACCGATGCTGCGGAAATTGATACCGCTGTATCCATGCAACTGCGCTGCCGTTGTCGCAGCAGCCAGGATGGCCTCTCGAGCATTGCCAGTCACGATCAACTCCTCGCACCTTCGATGAACATCGGCAGTTTACTGTCACGCCCCAAACCTGCCAACTGGAAGGCAGGTATTGACAACCCAAAATCTCTCACACACTCTTTGCCTACCAACTGACAGGTAGGTAGACCATGAACACTACATCCAGCAACTCCGACTCATCCGTTCTCCCCACAATGAAAATCTACGACTGGTTCGATGGCCCGTATCCCGCTCGCGTGCGAATTGCGTTGGCGGAAAAAGGACTGCTTGACCACGTCGAGTTCATCTCCATCAACCTGTGGACAGGGGAGCATAAGAAACCAGAGTTCCTCGCGATCAATTACTCAGGAACACTACCGGTACTGGAGCTTGATGACGGCACGCTCATAGCGGAGTGCACAGCGATCACTCAATACCTGGACGCACTCGACGGCCGCCCCACGCTTACCGGCGAGACGGCGAAAGAGAAAGGCCTCATCCACATGATGACAAAACGCGCTGAAATTGAATTTCTCGATGCGGTCAGCGTTTACTTTCATCACGCAACGCCGGGGTTAGGGGCGCACGTGGAGCTGTACCAAAACCCTGAATGGGGAAACCGCATGCGCGATAAAGCCATCAGGGGCATGCACTACTTCAATAGGGTGCTTGAGCAACAGTCGTTCGTTGCCGGTGACATCTTCTCCATGGCAGATATTGCGGTGCTCGGAGGGATGATCTTCGCATCATTGGTCAAGCTTGCCGTGCCCGATGAATGTACAGCTCTACGAGCCTGGCATACCCGCATGCAGGACAGACCAAGCGTCAGGGAGTGGCGAACGATGGTGGCGAGTAACACACCGGAAGTATGAAGGCTAAGGCATCAGTCCTGGTCACCGCCGGGTACTTTTGCGCTGCCCAAAAACAAAAACGGCCAGTGATTGCTCAACTGGCCGTTTTCGTTGGAGTTTTTTGGTCGGGACGGAGTGATTCGAACACTCGACCCCTTGCACCCCATGCAAGTGCGCTACCGGGCTGCGCTACGCCCCGACGGTGCTTACGGATGACCGAAAGCGAGAGGAACTATACATTAAGCTTTTGAAATAAGGCAACTTTTTCTTCGCCCTACTTCTTCAGAACGTGCAAAACGTCCTCAAGCTCCGCAATCATCTGCTTGATCAGTTGACGATATTGAGTCGTGTCATCTTTGGCTTCATCCCCAGAAAGACGCTGGCGTGCCCCACCGATGGTGAAGCCCTGATCGTACAGTAGCGCACGGATCTGACGGATCATCAGCACATCCTGACGCTGATAATAGCGGCGGTTGCCTCGCCGCTTTACCGGATTCAACTGCGGGAATTCCTGTTCCCAGTACCGCAACACATGGGGTTTGACCGCGCAGAGTTCGCTGACCTCACCAATGGTGAAGTAGCGTTTGCCGGGAATTGCCGGTAATTCGTCGTTATGACTTGGTTCCAGCATAGGCCTCGACCCTGGCTTTCAATTTTTGCCCTGGACGAAAAGTGACCACACGGCGAGCCGTGATTGGAATCTCTTCCCCTGTTTTCGGATTACGGCCAGGTCGCTGGCGCTTGTCGCGCAAGTCGAAATTGCCGAACCCGGACAGCTTGACCTGTTCGTTTAGCTCAAGAGCCTGGCGGATTTCTTCAAAAAACAGCTCCACCAGTTCCTTGGCTTCCCGTTTGTTCAGGCCGAGCTCTTCATACAGACGTTCCGCCATTTCAGCTTTCGTCAGAGCCCCCATACGCTACTTCCTTAACGTGGCGTTGAACCTTTGTTCGAGGCAGGTGAGGATATTTTGCGTAGTAGTACTCACCTCATCGTCATTAAGAGTGCGCGATGGATGCTGCCAGGTCAAGCCGACTGCCAGGCTTTTTCTATGCGGATCAATGCCTTTACCGTGATAGACGTCAAATAGCTTGAGGTCTGTCAGCCACTCACCCGCTGTCTCGCGGATAGCTGCCAGCACAACTTCAGCCGGCTGCTCACGATCGACCAGCAGCGCCAGGTCACGACGCACCTCAGGGAAGCGCGACAACTCGCTGAACGCCGGCATGCGACCAGTGGCCACTTCGGCCAGCAGCAGCTCGAAGAGGTAAACCGGCTGATCCAGGCCCAGGGTCTTGGCCAGTTCCGGGTGCAGCGCACCGAGGTAACCAACCAGGCGCCCTTCGCGCTCGACGCGGGCAGTCTGGCCCGGGTGCAGCGCCGGGTGCTCGCCCGGTAGGAAGGTGAATGCATCGGCCGCACCGGCGTAGCCCAGCAGCGCTTCGACATCGGCTTTTAGGTCATAGAAGTCGACGCCATCACGGCTGTTGGCCCAGCCTTCCGGCTGACGGCTGCCACTGATCACACCGGCGAGCATGGCTTCCTGCTTCAGGCCCTCGAGCTGGCCGACGAAGCGCAAGCCGCTCTCGAACAGGCGCACGCGGGTCTGCTGACGGTTGAGGTTGTGTTGCAGCGCCTTGATCAGGCCCGGCCACAGTGTGGAGCGCATGGCGGCCATGTCCGAGGAGATCGGGTTGGCCAGCTGCAGCGGCTCTACGCCCGGCGCGAACAGTTCGAACAGTTTCGGATCGATGAAGCTGTAGGTGATCGCTTCCTGATAACCACGGGCCACCAGCAGGCGACGCAGCGCCGGCAGTTCGGCACGGGCTTCGGCACGGGTCTGCGGTGCCAGGCGCGCTTGCGGGTAACGAACCGGCAGGCGGTTGTAGCCGTACAGGCGACCCAGTTCTTCGATCAGATCGACTTCCAGGCTGATGTCGAAGCGGTGGCTCGGCACGCTGACCAGCCACTCGCCTTCGCCCTGAGCAGTGACGCCCAGGCCCAGACCACCGAGCAGACGCTCGACTTCCGCGGCATCCATGTCCAGGCCCAGCATCTGCTGGATACGCTCGGCGCGCAGGGTGACCGGTGCCACTTGCGGCAGGTCGGCAGCACTGGCCACTTCAACGACCGGACCGGCTTCGCCGCCGACGATGTCCAGCAGCAGCGCGGTGGCGCGCTCCATGGCATTGCGTGCCAGCTGCGAGTCGACGCCACGCTCGAAGCGGTGCGAGGAATCGGTGTGCAGGCCGTAGGAACGGGCCTTGCCGGCAATGGCGATGTTGTCGAAGAAGGCGCTTTCGAGGAACAGGTCGCGGGTCTTGTCGCTGACACCGCTGTGCTCGCCACCCATCACGCCGGCAATCGCCAGGGCGCGTTCGTGGTCGGCAATCACCAGGGTGTTGCTGCGCAGGGTGACTTCCTGGCCATCGAGCAGGACCAGCTTCTCGCCCTCCTCGGCCGGACGCACGCGAATGCCGCCCTTGATTTCGTCGAGGTCGAAGGCGTGCATCGGCTGGCCGAGTTCGAGCATCACGTAGTTGGTGACGTCGACGGCCGGATCGATGCTGCGCACGTCGGAGCGACGCAGGCGCTCGACCATCCACAGCGGGGTCGGACGCGACAGGTCGACATTGCGAATGACGCGCCCCAGGTAACGCGGGCAGGCCTTGCTGTCGAGCACTTCCACCGGGCGCACTTCATCATGCGCCGGGGTGATCGCTTCGATGGCTACCGGCGTCACGGCGGCGCCGTACATGGCACCGACTTCGCGGCCCAGGCCGGCGATGGACAGGCAGTCGCCACGGTTGGGGGTCAGGCCCAGTTCGATGCACACGTCATCGAGGCCCAGGTATTCGCGCAGGCTCTGGCCGACCGGTGCATCAGCGGCCAGCTCCATGATGCCGGCGTTTTCTTCGCTGATCTGCAGCTCGGAAGCCGAGCAGAGCATGCCGAAGGATTCCACGCCACGCAGCTTGGCCTTCTTGATCTTGAAGTCGCCCGGCAGCTCGGCGCCGACCATGGCGAAGGGAATGCGGATGCCGACGCGGGCGTTGGGCGCACCGCAGACCACCTGGAAGGTGTCCGCACCGTTGCTGACCTGGCAGACGCGCAGCTTGTCGGCGTCCGGGTGCTGCTCGGCGCTGACGATCTCGCCGACCACCACGCCACTAAAGGCACCGGCTACCGGCTGTACGGCGTCGACTTCGAGGCCGACCATGGACAGGCGGGCGACCAGATCGTCACGGCTGACTTCCGGGCTGACCCAGCTGCGCAGCCACTGTTCACTGAATTTCATACTGACTGTTCTCCTTAAACGAATTCGATACGTGCAATGCGGGCGGGCGCTAGCGGAATTGCGCCAGGAACCGCAGGTCGTTATCGAAGAACAGGCGCAGGTCATTGACGCCATAGCGCAGCATGGCCAGACGCTCGACACCCATGCCGAAGGCGAAGCCGGAGTACTTTTCCGGATCGATGCCGCTCATGCGCAGCACGTTCGGGTGCACCATGCCGCAGCCCATGACTTCCAGCCAGCCGGTCTGCTTGCACACGCGGCAGCCTTTGCCCGAGCACATCACGCACTGCATGTCGACTTCGGCCGAAGGCTCGGTGAAGGGGAAGAAGGACGGACGGAAACGCACGCCCAGCGGCTTCTCGAAGAACACGCGGAGGAATTCCTCGATGGTGCCCTTGAGGTCAGCGAAACTGATGCCCTCGTCGATCAGCAGGCCTTCGACCTGATGGAACATCGGCGAGTGGGTGATATCGGAGTCGCAGCGATAGACGCGGCCGGGGCAGACGATGCGGATCGGCGGCTGCTGCGATTCCATGGTGCGCACCTGAACCGGCGAGGTGTGGGTGCGCAGCAGCATATTCGCATTGAAGTAGAAGGTGTCATGCATCGCACGCGCCGGGTGGTGGCCGGGGATGTTGAGTGCTTCGAAGTTGTGGTAGTCGTCTTCGACTTCCGGCCCCTCGGCCACGTTGTAGCCGATATGGGTGAAGAACTGCTCGACGCGCTCCAGGGTGCGGGTCACCGGGTGCAGACCACCGGAGGCCTGACCGCGGCCCGGCAGGGTCACGTCGATACGCTCTGAAGCCAGCTTCTCGGCGAGCAGCGCTTGCTCAAGCACGGATTTGCGGGCGTTCAGGGCGTCTTGAACCTGATTTTTTGCGGCATTGATCAGGGCGCCGGCTTTTGGGCGCTCCTCTGCCGACAGTTTACCCAGGGTCTGCATCAGGGCAGTCAGTTCGCCCTTCTTGCCAAGGTACTGAACCCGGAGCTGCTCCAGGGCGTTGACATCTTCGCTTTGTTGCACGGCCTCGAGCGCTTGGGAGACCAATGCATCCAGATTTTCCATTTACAGACTCCAGATACGAAATAGGGGAAGAGCTTGAAGGCTCTTCCCCTATCTTTGACGTTGCCACCGGGCGAACCCGGTGATTGTCGGGGGACTTAAGCCAGAACGGCCTTAGCTTTCTCGACAATCGCAGCAAACGCCGCTTTTTCGTTCACTGCCAGATCAGCCAGAACCTTACGGTCGATTTCGATCGACGCTTTTTTCAGGCCAGCGATCAGACGGCTGTAGGACAGACCGTTGACGCGAGCACCAGCGTTGATACGAGCGATCCACAGTGCACGGAACTGACGCTTGCGCTGACGACGGTCACGGTAGGCGTATTGGCCTGCCTTGATCACCGCTTGCTTGGCAACACGGAACACGCGCGAACGAGCACCGTAGTAGCCTTTGGCGAGTTTCAGGATTTTTTTGTGACGAGCACGAGCGATAACGCCACGCTTAACACGAGCCATGAGTAATTACCTCTAAGTATCTTGACCGATTAACGAACGCGCAGCATGCGCTCGACTTTTGCGACGTCCGACGGACCGATCAGCGAGCTGCCACGCAGCTGGCGCTTACGCTTGGTGGACATCTTGGTCAGGATGTGGCTCTTGAAAGCGTGCTTGTGCTTGTAACCCGAAGCAGTCTTCAGGAAGCGCTTTGCAGCACCGCTCTTGGTTTTCATTTTTGGCATGTTTAGTACTCCGCATTCATTAACAACTGATAACCATCAGGCCTGCCGTGCCCGGGAGGTTATTTACGCTTCTTGGGAGCGATGACCATCATCAGCTGGCGTCCTTCCAGCTTAGGATGTTGTTCTACGGTGCCGAGCTCGATCAGGTCTTGTTCGACCCGCTTGAGCAGCTCCATACCCAACTCCTGGTGGGCCATCTCACGGCCGCGGAATCGAAGCGATACCTTGGCCTTGTCCCCATCTTCAAGGAAACGTATCAGGTTGCGTAGTTTTACCTGATAATCCCCTTCTTCCGTCCCTGGACGAAACTTGATCTCTTTGATCTGCTGCTGGTGCTGGTTCTTCTTGGCAATA
The DNA here is from genome assembly GCF_050473265.1 of Pseudomonas pichavaramensis. NCBI lineage: Bacteria > Pseudomonadati > Pseudomonadota > Gammaproteobacteria > Pseudomonadales > Pseudomonadaceae > Pseudomonas > Pseudomonas pichavaramensis. The sequence goes on from NZ_JBJKFJ010000002.1 coordinate 31,109, forward strand.
GCAGCCTGCTTTTTCTTTTCGAACAGGTGCTTGCCGTAGTCCATGATGCGGCAAACCGGTGGTACCGCGTCAGCGGAGATTTCCACCAGATCCAGCTTGGCTTCCTCGGCAGCGCTCAACGCTTCATCGATGGAAACCACACCAATCTGCTGGCCGTCCGCGCCAATCAGACGAACTTCACGCGCGGTGATGTTCTCGTTGATCGGCGCCTTGGGGGCGGCCCGCTTGTCCTGTCTCATATCACGCTTAATAGTTCTTACTCCAAATCTTGGCGACCACGCCGGGAAACCGCTTGCTGCAACTGCGCGGCGAATTGCTCGAGAGGCATTGACCCCAGGTCGACGCCTTCGCGGGTGCGCACAGCAACGGATCGTGTCTCGACCTCCCGATCTCCAATGACCAGGAGATAGGGAACCTTGAGCAAGGTATGCTCGCGGATTTTAAAGCCGATCTTCTCGTTTCTCAAGTCAACCTTGGCACGAAAACCGCTTTGATTGAGAGTTTTCTCCGCTTCGCGGGCAAAATCGGCCTGTTTATCGGTGATATTCATGATCACCGCCTGGGTCGGCGCCAGCCAAGCCGGGAAAGAACCGGCATAGTGCTCGATCAGCATGCCAATGAAGCGCTCGAAGGAACCGAGGATAGCGCGGTGCAGCATGACCGGACGCTTGCGGTTGTTGTCTTCGGCGATATAGCTGGCATCCAGACGCTCGGGCAGGTTCGGATCGTATTGCAAGGTACCGCACTGCCAGTTACGACCCAGGCAGTCACGCAGAGTGAACTCGATTTTCGGGCCGTAGAAAGCGCCCTCGCCCGGCTGGTATTCCCACTCCAGGCCCGATTCGTTCAGCGCATCGGCCAGCGCGCCCTCGGCGCGATCCCACAACTCTTCAGAGCCGACACGCTTGGCCGGGCGCGTGGAGAGCTTCATGGCGATATCGCTGAAGCCGAAGTCCTTGTAGACATCCAGCGTCAGCTTGATGAAGTCGGCCGCTTCCTTCTTCACCTGCTCTTCGGTGCAGAAGATGTGCGCATCGTCCTGAACGAAGCCACGCACGCGCATGATGCCATGCAGCGCACCGGACGGTTCGTTACGGTGGCAGGCACCAAACTCGGCCAGACGCAGCGGCAGGTCACGGTAGGACTTCAGCCCCTGATTGAACACCTGCACGTGGCACGGGCAATTCATCGGCTTGACCGCATAGTCGCGGTTTTCCGAGGCCGTGGTGAACATGTTCTCGGCGTAGTTGGACCAGTGGCCGGAGCGCTCCCAGAGGATACGATCGACCACCTGCGGCGTCTTGATCTCCTGGTAGCCGTTCTCGCGCTGCACCTGACGCATGTACTGCTCGAGCACCTGATAAACAGTCCAGCCATTGGCGTGCCAGAACACCATGCCCGGCGCTTCTTCCTGCAGATGGAACAGATCCAGCTGCTTGCCGATGCGACGGTGATCGCGCTTCTCAGCCTCTTCAATGCGCTGGATGTAGGCAGCCAGCTGCTTCTTGTCCGCCCAGGCAGTACCGTAAACGCGCTGCAGTTGCTCGTTCTTCGAGTCGCCGCGCCAGTAGGCGCCGGAAATACGAGTCAGCTTGAAGGCCTTGAGGAAGCGGGTGTTCGGCACGTGAGGACCACGGCACATGTCGACGTATTCTTCGTGGTAGTACAGACCCATGGCCCGCTCATCCGGCATATCGTCGATCAGGCGCAGCTTGTAATCCTCGCCACGCGAGGTGAAGACATCGATGACCTCGGCACGCGGCGTCATCTTCTTGATGACGTCGTAGTCCTTGTCGATCAGCTCCTTCATGCGCTGCTCGATGGCCGCCATGTCTTCCGGGGTGAAAGGACGACCGATGGCGATGTCGTAGTAGAAGCCTTCGTCGATGACCGGGCCAATCACCATCTTGGCATCCGGGTACAGCTGCTTGACGGCATGGCCAACCAGGTGCGCGCAGGAGTGACGGATAATTTCCAGCCCTTCCTCGTCCTTCGGGGTGATGATCTGCAGTGTGGCGTCGTGTTCGATGATGTCGCAGGCATCGACCTGGCGACCATCGACCTTGCCAGCCAGGGTGGCCCTGGCCAGGCCCGAACCAATGGACTGCGCGACCTCCAGTACGGATACCGGATGATCGAATGAACGCTGACTGCCGTCGGGAAGAGTAATGATGGGCATGGCGCCTCCTCTCCTAGTGGTGACCCCTACCAAAGGTCACGTGGGTTGGGATGAGCCAGGAAGCGATTCGGCGGTATACCTGCCTAACGATGGCAGGAGCCCGAGGGCCAACCGGAACGAACCAGAGTCACTGGAAGTAAAGAGTGCGGATGCTTTCAGAAAGCCGAAGCCCTGACAAGCCGCCGCGAGCAACAAAGCAAACAAATGGCGATGCAGCACCCGTAAATTTCGGGCAATAAAAAAAAGGGGTCGCTCAGCGACCCCTTTTTATCGATTTGGTAGGCACAATTGGACTCGAACCAACGACCCCCACCATGTCAAGGTGGTGCTCTAACCAACTGAGCTATGTGCCTTCGATGGGTGCGCATTCTACGCAGATCTTTTCGGGCGTCAACAAGTTTTTTCGCTAACCTACTGAAATAGTCCAATTTTTTACGAGCAGAGGCATCGTTGAATATTTTGCACGGCCACTAGCCGGCCATTTTCAACTCAGGTAGCATCGGATCATTCGTAAAAAATAAAGAACAGAGGTTCAATATGGCGCACACGGCATATCCACAATCCTATTACGCCGCTTCTGCCAACAACGCCCCGCAACGCCCGGCACTACAGGGTGAGGTGGAGACCGATGTCTGCATCATCGGTGCAGGCTACACCGGCCTGTCCACTGCCCTGTTCCTGCTGGAGAATGGCTTTAAGGTCAGTATTGTCGAGGCGGCCAAGGTCGGTTTCGGCGCATCGGGCCGCAATGGTGGGCAGATCGTCAACAGTTACAGCCGTGACATCGATGTGATCGAGCGCAGCGTCGGCCCCAAGCAGGCGCAACTGCTCGGGCAGATGGCCTTCGAAGGCGGCCGCATCATCCGCGAACGCATCGCCAAGTACGATATCCAGTGCGACCTGAAGGACGGCGGCGTGTTCGCCGCACTGACCAGCAAGCAGATGGGCCATCTCGAATCGCAGAAGAAACTGTGGGAGCGCTACGGCCACACCCAGTTGGAGCTGCTGGATGCAGCGCGCATTCGCGAAGTCGTCGCCACTGACAACTATGTCGGCGGCATGCTGGACATGAGCGGCGGTCACATCCATCCCCTCAACCTGGCGCTGGGCGAAGCTGCTGCAGTGGAGTCGCTCGGTGGTGTGATCTACGAACAATCCCCCGCTACCCGCATCGAGCGCGGCGCCAACCCTGTCGTACATACGCCTGAAGGCCGCATCAAGGCCAAGTTCGTCGTGGTCGCAGGCAACGCTTACCTGGGCAACCTGGTGCCGGAACTGGCATCCAAATCGATGCCGTGCGGCACCCAGGTGATCACCACCGAGCCACTGTCCGATGAACTGGCGGCCAGCCTGCTGCCGCAGGATTACTGCGTCGAGGACTGCAACTACCTGCTCGACTATTACCGCCTGACCGGTGACAAGCGCCTGATCTATGGCGGCGGCGTGGTTTACGGTGCGCGTGACCCGGCCAATATCGAAGCGATCATCCGCCCGAAGATGCTCAAGACCTTCCCGCAACTCAAGGACGTGAAGATCGATTACGCCTGGACCGGCAACTTCCTGCTGACCCTGTCGCGCCTGCCGCAGGTCGGCCGTATCGGCGACAACATCTATTACTCCCAAGGCTGCAGTGGCCACGGCGTGACCTACACGCACCTGGCCGGCAAGGTCCTGGCCGAGGCGCTGCGCGGTCAGGCCGAACGCTTCGATGCCTTCGCCGGACTGCCACACTACCCCTTCCCCGGCGGTCGACTGTTCCAGGTGCCATTCAGTGCCATCGGCGCCTGGTACTACACGCTGCGCGACAAGCTCGGTGTCTGAGGACGCTCACTCATGAAAACGGCGCCTTCGGGCGCCGTTTTCGTTTGCATCATGGACAAGCCGGCAAGGCCTGACACTGCCCGGTCGAAGTGCTGACCTCGAGCGGAGCGGCGAAGCGCGCGTCCTCCGGCGCCAGGCGCCGGGCACAGGCCTGAGCCTGTTTCGCTTCGGTCGCACAACGCTGCTCACCCAACAGTTGGGACAGGTTGTACCAACCCGCAGCGAATCCGGGATCGCGCTTGAGACTCTCACGCAGCGCTTGCTCCGCGCCCTTGCGATCACCATCGGCATAACGACTGTTGCTCAGGGCGAACCAGGGCAATGCCTGCTCCGGCCAGGCCTCGGCCGCACGGCGATAAGCACGGCGTGCCGGCTGAGCGTTGCCGGTCTGCTCAAGATCATTGGCTGCCTGCATCCAGGTGTGCATGTCGGCCTGAGCCGGCAGCCGCTCCGGCGGCAACGTCAACACCGCCCAACGGCCGCCCCGCGCCCAGGTCTTGTCGAAGCTGGCGAAGCTGTCTTCGAGCCGGCGGGTAGTGGCCGAACGCAGGATCAGGGTGCGCTCACGGCGGTCGTAACCGACCACAACCGCGAAGTGCCACTGCGGATAGAAGTCGAATGCCAGGTTCTGCAACACCAGTACCGGGTTGCCCGCCGCAACCTCGGCCAGAATCGCATCCAGGTTCGGCTTCAGCGGGTAGACAAGCATCTCATGGCTGCGTGCAGCGGCGACCATCTCGACCTGCAGACTCCCCTCACGACTGGGTATGTAGACCTTGTCCTTGAGCGCGCCCGGCGTGGTCAGCACGCCGCGCTGGTTGAGCATGGTGGCCAACGCCGCAGGGCCGCACTGATAGGCGTCCTGCGGGAAGAAGGGAACATCGGTGAGTTCCACCCGCTCAGGCAGGCGCTGGGCCTCCGGTGACAACACCGGAGACCGAGCGCAGGCTGTGAGTAGAACGATCGATGCGATACAGCAGAGACGGATCAGCGATTGATGCATTTGACGAAACTGAAGATGTTGGTGGCGCACAGCATATCAGTGATGATGAAGATCACCAGAAACAACACAATGATGCCGACCACACCGGCACCGGCAGGCGCCTGATCGAGCTGCTGGTTGAACTGGGCCAGTTCGGCCGGCGTCAGGCTGGCAATACGCGACTCGACCTGTTCGCGCTCAACGCCCATGGCGACCAGTTTGTCCTTGACCTGCTGATCATCGAGCATGGCCATCAACTGCTGTTGGTCGACCTTATGCTGCTGTTCGGCGATCACCTCATGGGTGCCGATCATCGCGGCGTTCGCTGCTGGGATCTGCACTACCAGCAGCAGATGAAAGAGCGCGGTGACAGCAGCAAGGCGACGCATGACGCGGTTCATGGAAATTGTCATTGTGGTTATCTCCTGAGGGATGAGGTAGCCAATAGACAGCATCCGCTCCGCTCAGGTTCAGCCCGCCAGTCTGCCGCCGTTCACGCGTCCTGGAGAAGCTGGCTGAGCACCGCGCGCAGCTTGCCGGGTTTGACCGGCTTGTTCAGCAGTGGCGCCCCCAGCGCCTGCAACTCGCGGCGACAGGCATCGCTGCGGTCAGCGCTGATGATCAGCGCAGGAATCGGCCGGGCAAACACCTCGCGCAGCTGTTGAATGACCTCGCAGCCAAGCACGCCATGATCGAGATGGAAATCGGCCAGGATCACCTCCGGCGCCCTGCCCTGCAGCCGCTGCAAGGCCTCGGGCAAGTCGAGCGCGGTGACCACCTCGCAGCCCCACTGACCGAGCAACGCGGCCATGCTGTGCAGAATGTCCGCTTCGTTGTCGATCACCAGCAGGCGCCGTCCCGGCAGCGGATTACCCAGCGCAGGCTGCACGGTGTTCTGAGGTTGTCGTTGCGGCAGTTGCCGCGCCAACGGCACACGGATACTGAAGACTGAACCTCTACCGGGATGAGAGCGAACCTGCACCGGATAACCCAGCATCCGGGCGATGCGCTCGACGATGGCCAAACCGAGGCCAACACCCTTGCGATCGGTGGCGCAGCCGACTTCCAGTTGATTGAACTCGAGGAAAATCTTGTCCAGCTGGTCGGCAGCTATGCCGCGACCACTGTCCCATACCTGCAAGTCGACGAAGGCGCCACGGCGGCGCGCACCGAGCAGCACGCCACCGCTCTCGGTGTAGCGACAGGCGTTACTGAGAAAGTTGCGCAAAATACGCGTCAACAAGCGGAAGTCGGTGTGCACGGCACAATCGCAGCCACGCACGCGCAGGCGCAGACCGCTGGCCGAGGCCACGCCATCGAACTCTGACGCCAGCGGCGCCAGCAGTTCCTCCAGGCGATAGACATCGAGATCCGGTTTGATCGCAGCCTGATCCAGCTTGGAAATATCCAGCAGATCGGCAAGCAGATCCTCCGCCCCTTCCAGCGCCAGATGGCTGCGCTCCACCAGATTGTGCTCGGCACTCGGCAGCTCGCGCTCACGCAGCGTGGAAATCAGCAGGCGCGCGGCATTGAGCGGCTGCAGCAGATCGTGACTGGCGGCTGCCAGATACTTGTCTTTGCTGCGATTGGCCGCCTCAGCGGCGTCGCGCGCCTCGCGCAGGGCCTGCTCGATACGTTCTCGCTCTTCGATCTGCCGCTGCAGGTTGCGGTTGGATTCGAGCAGCTCGAAGGTACGTGCGGCGACGCGCTGTTCCAGTTCGTCATTGAGCAGCTGCAGGCGTTGCTGGGCCTGCTTGCGCTCGGTGATATCGGCGACGAAGCCCTCGAAAACCCCTTCACTCTCGGGTTTGAGCAACAGGTTCATCAACACGTCGATGGTGCTGCCATCGCGGCGACGCAGGCGCGTTTCGTAGCCCAGCAGCGCCCGCCCCTGACTCAAGCGCTGGCGAATCAACGTCAGTTCCTCGAAGCCGCCAACGAACAGGTGCCGAGCCAGATCGTCCGGCGCCCAGAGCACCTGCTGCGGATCGTCATAGCCAAGCATACGGGCCATCGCCGGATTGGCGGCCAGTACCCCGTCCTGCAGGCTGGCCTGGATGATGCCGTGCACCGCGTGCTCGAACAGCCATTTATAGCGATTGCGCTCGGCCTCCAACTCTTCCAGGCGCGCCAGCAGTTCCGGGTAATGGCTCTTGCGCGCCGACTGGCTGCTTAAGCCGAGCAGCCCAGCCAGCGCTTCGTCAGAGCGCCTCGCCATAGACCACCTCGACGTCACGCTGGGTCGACTCGCGCGGGTTGGTAAGGATGCACGGGTCGTCCATCGCATGGCTGGACAGGAACGGAATGTCGGAGGTGCCGACACCATGCAGCGCCAGAGTTTCGCGAAAGCCCACGGCATGCTTGAAGGCGATCAGGTGCTCGACCAGGCGCTGACGAATCTGCGCGTGATTCAGACCACGACAATCGATACCGAGGGTCTCGGCGATGACCTTGAAGCGTTCCGGCGCAGCGCTGTAGTTGAAAGCCACCACATGCTCGATCAGTACCGCATTGCACAGGCCGTGGGGCAGATCGAGAAAGCCGCCGAGGCTGTGACTCATGGCATGCACAGCGCCGAGAATGGCATTGGAAAATGCCAGACCGGCCTGCATGCTGCCGAGCATGATCTTCTCGCGCAGGGCGATGTCACCTGGATTGGCGATCATCTGCACCAGGTTGCCGTTGATCAGGCGCATGGCCTCCAGGGCATGCGGATCGGTCAGCGGGCCATGGCCGGTGGACACGAACGCTTCGATGGCATGCACCATGGCGTCGATGCCGGTGCAGGCACTGAGGAACGGGTCCATGCTCAGAGTCGTTTCCGGGTCGATCAGCGACACGTCCGGCACCACCGCCTTGCTGACGATGGAAAACTTCATGCGCTCCTGCTGGTTGGAAATGATCACGAACTGCGACACGTCAGCCGAGGTGCCGGCGGTGGTCGGGATCAGGATCAGCGGTGGGCTGGGTACGCGAATGGTATCGACACCCTCGAACTCGAGGATGCTGCGCCCGTGAGCGACGACGATGCCGATCCCTTTGGCGCAATCCATCGGGCTGCCGCCGCCAACGGCGACGATGGCGTTGCAACCCTCGCTGCGATAAACCTCGGCGCCCTCCATCACCTCTTCGACCCGGGGATTGGGCGACACCTTGGTGTACAGGCTGTAGGCGATGCCCTGAGCCTGCAGACTGGCCTCGACGTCACCAGCCCAACCAGCGGCAACGACACCAGGATCGGAGACGATCAGCACCTTACGCGCACCGAAAGTCTTGGCGTAGTTACCAACGTTGTGCCGGGAGCCGGCACCGAAGATGATCTCGGGGGAAACGAACTTGCGCAGCTGATTCAAATCGTGGCTCATACAACGGCCTGAAATTTCTTGTTATGGATGGCGATCAGCCTACTGCATTGCTGGGTTAATGCAATGCGACCAGAGTTCAGCCCAGCCCCTGGTAAAAGGCATGTTCGGCGCGCAAGGCCATGGCCAGATTGGCCGCCTGACGAAAACCGTGGCGTTCTTCGGCGAACAGGTGATATTCCACCGGCAAACCACGCTGACGCAGCGCTTCGACCATGCTTTCGGTCTGGCTCGGTACCACCACGGCATCCAGCCCGCCCTGGAAGAAAATTACCGGCACGCTGATCCGTTCAGCCTGCAACAAGGGTGTACGCGCCCGGTAACGCTCGGCATCGCGCTCCGGATCGCCGATCAGCCAGTCCAGATAATCCGCCTCGAACTTGTGCGTCAGCCGGCGCAGCGCCAGCGGGTCGCTGACGCCGTAGAGACTGGCGCCGCCGCGCAACTGCGGCAACTCGGCGAGCGCTCGCAATGCGCTAAAGCCGCCGGCGCTGCCACCGCGAACGAACACCCGCTGCGCATCGATGCGACCATCATCGGCCAGCGCGTCGACGGCGGCGCGAATGTCCTCGACCTCCAGCGCTCCCCATTCGCCAGCCAGCCGCAGACGATAGGCACGACCATAACCACTGCTGCCGCGATAATTGAGGTCGAGCACGGCGTAACCGCGCAGCGTCCAGAAGGCGATACGCGGATCGAACACCGGGTAGCAGGCAGAAGTCGGGCCACCGTGCAGGAAGATCACCAGGGGGGGGCGCTCTGCCGACGAAACGGGAGCGTAGAAGAAACCATGGCAATGCTCGCCCTCTCCCACGGTGCAACTGAATGGCTGGGGTCGGGCCAGTTGTGCTGCGAACAAAGGCTGCTCGCCGCCGGCGAGTATGCGCAATGCGCCATCGCGGCGGCGGATCGCCAACACGGCAGGCAAGCGATCCGGCGCAGCAGCGATGCAGTAGAAATATTCGCTGTCGGCAGCCAGGGAGCGGAAGCGGGTAAAATCTTCGGCCAGCCGCCGTTCGTAGGGTGCGCTGTGCGCACCAACGGTATCGGCATTCAAAGAATTGGTGCGCACGGCGCACCCTACGTCCTGCTCGAAACGGGTCAGCAGCAGCTCGTCATTTTCCAGCGCAAGATAGGTGCGAGCGCCCAATTGCCAGGGCGCCGGCGCATGATCGTAAGGCGCGGCATCGCACTCTGTGTCGGCATCAATGCATCTGGGCTGCCACCAACCTTCTTGGTCATCCAGCACCCACAGCCGGCCCTGCGCATCGAAACGCGGCTGCTGCAGAGATCGATCCCCCAGCTCACCTGACAGCAGCCGAGTGCGTTCACCGGACTCACGCAGACAAAGGCGCGTAGCGACCCAGGGCTGATGCGGGCGACTCCACTCGATCCAGGCCAGACGCTGGCCGGAGGGATCCGCCACCGGCGCAGCATAGAAATCGGCACCTTCGACCAGGACATCGTGCTTACCATTGAGGCCGATGCGCACCAGGCGATGCACCACCGCATCGCCTTCATGGCTTTCCTCGACTGCGAGCAGCGCCTGCCAGGCGGGCACGAAGGACAGGTCGCCGTAGCGGCATTTGCAGCGAGCCGTTAGCGCCTGGGGTTGATTGTTCGTAGGAGCGGCTGGGCGGCATTGCGCTTCAGCCGCGATTTCTCTTGAATCAGCAAGATTCGCGGCTGAAGCCGCTCCTACGGAAGAGGGGGTGACCAACAGATGGTAGATCTGCTGATCCCCTTCATTGACGAAGGCCACGCCCTGCTCTGTGGCACAGCAGGCGCCGCCACCATACTCGTAGACGCGGCTGCGCACGGAGAACCCCGGCGGGCTCAGTTCACGCACGTCGCCGTCGCGGCAAAAGAACAGCCCGCAACGCGCCTGCTGTGGGTCGAACGCTACCCACAGCACACCACCATGAGCAGCGTGTAGCTCGGCAAAATCGACACTGGCCGCTGCAGCCTGCTCGGCACTCCAGATCGCGTCAGGATCGGTGCGCACGGCGCACCCTACGCCTTGCATATGATCCGCGAGGCCTTGTCGTTGCGGTACTGCAACGCATCCATCCCCAGCGGCGCCTCATCGGCCTGCCGACGTGCAGCGAGAATCACCCCATGATGGGCCGACTTGCTGCACACCGGGTCGGCATTGCTGGCATCGCCGGTGAGCATGAAGGCCTGGCAACGACAGCCGCCGAAATCCTTGTGCTTCTCATCACAGCTGCGGCACGGCTCGGGCATCCAGTCGTCACCGCGAAAGCGGTTGAAGCCGAAGGAATGCCGCCAGATATGTTCCAGGCTGTGCTCGCGCACGTTCGGGAACTGCACCGGTAGCTGCCGCGCGCTGTGGCATGGCAGCGCGGTGCCGTCCGGCGTGATATCGAGGAACAGGTTGCCCCAACCGTTCATGCACGCCTTGGGGCGCTCCTCGTAGTAATCCGGGGTGACGAAGATCAGCTTGCAGGGGTGGTTATCGGCCGCCAGCTTGTCGCGCCACTGGTTGGTGATGCGCTCAGCGCGCTCCAGCTGCGCACGGGTCGGCAGCAAGCCTGCGCGGTTGAGCTCGGCCCAACCGTAGAACTGGCAGGTGGCGAGCTCGACGAAATCCGCCTCCAGCTCCAGGCACAGTTCGATGATACGTTCGATATTGTCGATGTTGTGCCGGTGGGTGACGAAATTGAGCACCATCGGGTAACCGTGGGCCTTGACCGCTCGGGCCATGGCCAGCTTCTGCGCGAAGGCCTTCTGCGAGCCGGCCAGCAGGTTGTTCACTTCCTCGTCGGCGGCCTGGAAGCTGATCTGGATATGGTCGAGCCCGGCATCGGCGAACTCGGCGATACGTGCTTCGGTCAGGCCGATACCGGAGGTGATCAGGTTAGTGTAGTAGCCCAAGCCGCGTGCGGCGGCGATCAGCTCCGCCAGGTCCTGGCGCACCAGCGGCTCGCCGCCGGAAAAACCCAGCTGCGCGGCGCCCAGCTCACGCGCCTGGCGAAACACTTCGATCCACTCGGTGGTCGACAGCTCGGCGCCCTGCTTGGCGAAATCCAGCGGGTTGGAGCAGTACGGGCACTGCAGCGGGCAACGATAAGTCAGCTCGGCCAGCAGCCACAGCGGTGGCCCCGGTTCATGACCTGCTTTAGCGAAGCTCGATCCAGAACTGAGCATGGGCCACCTCCATAAAGGCGAGGATGTCCTCGTCGATACCGGGTACATCGGGGAAGCGCTGGTGCAGATTATCGATGATCTCGGACACCGAGCGCTTGCCGTCGACCTGCTGAAGAATCTCTCCGGCGCTGTCGTTGAGCTTGATCATGCCTTCCGGATAAAGCAGCACATGGCAGCCCTGAGCCGGTTCGAACTGCAGGCGGAAACCGCGGCGGATGGCGGGTACGCTGGGTGGGAGGATGACAGCAGTCATTGTTCGGGCTCCTGACTGGTGCGCGCGGCGCACCCTACAAAGGGCGCGTCGAACGGAAATGCGGCCGTAGGGTGCGCCGTGCGCACCGCTCGCTCGATACTCATAAGACGATACCCCGATGCCAAGCGCGCTCGTTGGTCACGGTGTGATACGGCGGACGCTGCAGCTCGTAGGCCATGCTCATGGCGTCGAGCATGCTCCACAGCACGTCCAGCTTGAACTGCAGGATCTGCAGCATGCGCTCCTGCGCCTTACGGGTGCAGTAGTGTTCGAGAGTGATGCGCAGGCCGTGCTCGACATCGCGGCGCGCCTCTTTCAAACGCTTGCGGAAGTAGTCGTAGCCGGTGGCGTCGATCCACGGGTAATGCTGCGGCCAACTGTCCAGACGCGACTGATGAATCTGCGGGGCGAACAGCTCGGTCAGCGAACTGCTGGCCGCCTCCTGCCAACTGGCGCGGCGAGCGAAGTTGACGTAGGCATCGACGGCGAAACGCACGCCGGGTAGCACCAGCTCCTGCGACAGCACCTGTTCACGGTTCAGCCCGACAGATTCGGCCAGGCGCAGCCAGGCCTCGATGCCGCCCTCCTCGCCAGGCGCACCGTCGTGGTCGAGGATGCGCTGAACCCATTCGCGCCGCGTTTCGCGATCCGGGCAATTGGCCATGATCGCCGCATCCTTGAGCGGGATGTTCACCTGGTAATAGAAACGGTTGGCCACCCAACCCTGAATCTGCTCGCGCGTAGCGCGCCCTTCGTACATGGTGCGATGGAACGGGTGATGAATGTGGTACAGCGCACCCTTGGCGCGCAGCGCCTGCTCGAACTCGGCAGGGCTCATGGCAGGTTGGCTCATCAGTATCTCCGATGCAGGTTGCCGTAGGGTGCGCCGTGCGCACCTGCATTCTTTAAGGTGCGTACGGCCTGGGCGGCCTCGCACACCCTACAAAACGATGCTCATGCCATCGAAAGCGACCTCGATACCACGCGCGTCCAGTTCGGCACGCTCAGGCGAATCAAGATCGAGAATCGGGTTGGTATTGTTGATATGGATAAGGACCTTGCGCGCCGAAGGCAGGCCGTCGAGGACCTCGATCATGCCGCCAGGACCGCTCTGGCACAGATGGCCCATCTCGCTGCCGAGCTTGTCGCCCACCTCGCACACGCGCATTTCGTCGTCGCGCCACAGTGTCCCGTCTACCAGCAAACAATCGGCACGGCGCATCCAGCTCAGCAGGTGCTCGTCCACCTGGCCGAGGCCGGGGGCGTAGAACAGGCTGCGGCCACTGCGGGTGTCTTCGATGAACAGGCCAATGTTGTCGCCCGGATGCGGATTGCCGCGATGCGGCGAATACGGCGGCGCGCTGCTGCGCAGGGCGATCGCGGTAATGCGTAGCGCCGGGCAAGCTGGGATGCTGAAAGGTTTGGCGTCCAGTTCAATCAGCCGGCGCTGCAGGCCGCCATTCCAGTGACTGAGCATGTTGAACAGCGGAAATCCGGTGGTCAGGTCCTGATGGACCATCTCGGTACACCAGACCTGATGCGGGCAGCCTTCACGCAGGGTCAGCAGGCCGGTGCAATGGTCAATCTGGCTGTCGAGCAGAACGATGCCGGCGATAGCGGTATCACGCAGCTTGCGCGCCGGTTGCAGTGCCGGAAAGGCTTCGATCTGTGCGCGGATGTCCGGCGAGGCATTGCACAGAATCCACTGCTCGCCGTCGTCGGAGATGGCGATGGACGATTGCGTACGCGGTTGCGCCCGCAGGGTGCCGGCCCGCACGCCACGGCAGTTGCGGCAGTTGCAGTTCCACTGCGGAAAACCACCGCCAGCGGCGGAGCCGAGAATCTGGATATGCATGAGAGTCACCAGCGGGATGCCCCGGTCGAGCCGGGGCCAGGAGCGATCAACGATTGGCGAAATACATGGTCACTTCGAAGCCAATACGCAGGTCGGTGTAGGCGGGTTTAGTCCACATGGTGCGGTCCTCTTGTTATGGCGCCGGGGCATTCCGGCACCCTCATTAAGCCCCCGCCAGGCAAGAGGCCAAATGGTACTTTGGGATGAATCGGCACTGGCATTGGTAGGTGACGCTATTGGTAGGCATGGTTCACAGCTGAAGGTTCCGGTCATCGCCGGAACTGAAACATGCGCCAATAAAAAACGCGGCCGAAGCCGCGTCGCGAGAAGAATCTGCTGCCGTTCAGGCCCATGGCTGCCTGCAGACCCACCCGGGTAGGGTCGCTCGCCTGGCAATGAGCGGCGCGCCGGAGCGAGCGCGCCGCCCTTGGTACATAGCCGATTCACGATCTTGCGAGCTAGAGACCTACAAGGCAGAAGTAGGCGAGGAAGCAGAGTGTACTTTTGTACATGAGCATTCCGAGCCTGCTTCTAACGCAGTAGGGCCGACGCGCAGCAGATCGTGTGTTGGAGATCAGAAGAAGCCCAGCGGATTGATGTCATAGCTCACCAGCAGGTTCTTGGTCTGCTGGTAGTGGTCGAGCATCATCTTGTGGGTTTCGCGACCGACGCCGGACTTCTTGTAGCCACCGAACGCGGCATGCGCCGGATACAGGTGGTAGCAGTTGGTCCACACGCGGCCGGCCTTGATCGCACGGCCCATGCGGTAGGCGACGTTCATGTCGCGGCTCCACACACCGGCCCCCAGACCGAACTCGGTGTCGTTGGCGATGGCCAGCGCCTCGGCTTCGTCCTTGAAGGTGGTCACACCGATCACCGGGCCGAAGATTTCCTCCTGGAACACGCGCATCTTGTTGGTGCCCTTGAGCAGAGTCGGCTGGATGTAGTAACCGCTGGCCAGGTCGCCGTCCAGTCGCTCCGCCGCACCGCCGGTGAGCACCTGAGCACCTTCCTGCTGAGCGATTTCAAGGTAGCTGAGGATCTTGTCGAACTGCTGCTGCGAGGCCTGGGCGCCGACCATGGTGTCGGTATCCAGCGGATTGCCACGTTTGATCTGCTTGATCTTCTTCATCACCTCGACCATGAAGGCGTCGTAGATCGACTCCTGTACCAGGGCACGCGATGGGCAGGTGCACACCTCACCCTGATTGAAGAAGCCCAGCACCAGACCTTCGGCGGCTTTCTCGATGAACGCTGGCTCGGCATTCATGATGTCGGCGAAGAAGATGTTCGGCGATTTGCCGCCCAGTTCGACGGTGGACGGAATGATGTTTTCGGCCGCGCACTTCATGATGTGCGAGCCGACCGGGGTGGAGCCGGTGAAGGCAATCTTGGCGATGCGCTTGCTGGTGGCCAGCGCTTCACCTGCCTCGCGACCGAAGCCCTGGACGATGTTGAGCACGCCTGGCGGCAGCAGGTCACCGATGATTTCCACCAGCAGGGTGATCGACAGCGGCGTCTGCTCGGCCGGCTTGAGCACGATGGCGTTGCCGGCAGCCAGGGCCGGAGCCAGTTTCCAGGCGGCCATCAGCAGCGGGAAGTTCCACGGGATGATCTGCCCGACTACACCCAGCGGTTCGTGGAAGTGATAGGCCACGGTGCCGTCATTGATCTCGGCAGTACTGCCTTCCTGGGCGCGGATGCAGCCGGCGAAGTAGCGGAAGTGGTCAGCAGCCAGCGGCACGTCGGCGTTGAGGGTTTCACGCACGGCCTTGCCGTTGTCCCAGGTCTCGGCCACCGCCAACAGCTCAAGGTTGGCTTCGATGCGATCGGCGATCTTCAGCAGGATGTGCGAACGCTCCTGCACGCTGGTACGCCCCCAGGCATCGGCGGCAGCATGTGCAGCGTCCAGCGCCTTGTCGACGTCGGCGGCATTGGAACGGGGGAATTCGGCGATCACCGAGCCATCGACCGGGCTGGTGTTGCTGAAGTACTGGCCGCTGAGCGGGGCGACGAACTCGCCACCGACATAGTTACCGTAACGTGGTTTGAGGGTGACGACGGCGCCTGCAGTACCCGGTTTCGCGTAAATCATGATGCTGACCTCTCTTGTTGTCGGAGCCCGCTGCCAATCGGGGAAGCGAGTCATGGTTCGATCTTAGGAAGCCCCCCGAGACCTCGGTATGCGCCCATGGCACAGGTCGCCTAGTCATTTGGTAGTAGAGCGGCAAGCCCTCTGGCATGAGCCTTTGGCAGCGAGGCGAGAGACGCTGGAAGCTAAAGGCTAGACCCGTTCTGTCCATCTTGCGTTCCCTCGATGACAGATTCAGGCGTGGCATATCGCAGCAGATCCACGCAGCCGGCAGCAGAAACGACGATGGCCGGACAACGTCCGGCCATCGTGTGATACCTGCAGCGATCAGTGCTTGGCCACCAGATCCTTCGGCAGCTTGAAGGTCCACAGCATGCCACCCTGGTTCAGGTGCTTGACGCGTTTGGCCACTTCACCGCCCCACAGCGGCACCGCACCACCCCAACCGGACAGCACGGAGACATACTGCTCACCGTCCATTTCCCAGGTCACCGGCGAGCCGATCACCCCGGAACCGGTCTGGAATTCCCAGACTTTCTCGCCGGTCTTGGCATTGAAGGCCTGCAGGTAGCCTTCCGGGTTACCGGTGAACACCAGGTTGCCCTTGGTGGTCAGCACCCCGCCCCACAGCGGCGCGTAGTTGGTCTGGCGCCAGACCTCCTTGCCGGTCTTCGGATCGATGGCGCGCAGCACGCCGATGTAGTCCTCGTTGAGCGGCTTGATGGTGAAGCCGGCGCCCAGGTAGGCCGCGCCCTTCTTGTAGGCGATGTCCTCGTTCCAGATATCCATGCCCCACTCGTTGGACGGCACGTAGAACAATCCGGTGTCCTGGCTGTAGGCCATCGGCATCCAGTTCTTCGCGCCGAGGAAGGCCGGTGCCGCGAACACGCTGGCGCCCTTCTCCTTCGCACTCGGCGAGCCCGGACGGTTGCTGTCGTCGTAGATCGGCCGGCCATTCTTGTCCAGGCCCTTGGCCCAGGTGATCTTGTCGACGAAGGGGAAGCCACGGATGAACTTGCCGTTGGTGCGGTCGAGCACGTAGAAGAAGCCGTTACGGTCGGCCGTGGCTGCGGCCTTCACGGTCTTGCCGCCGTCCTGATAGTCGAAGGAGATCAGCTCGTTGACACCGTCGAAGTCCCAGCCGTCATGCGGGGTGGTCTGGAAGTGCCAGGTGATGGTGCCGTCGTCCGGGTTAAGCGCCAGGCGCGAGGAGGAATACAGGTTGTCGCCAGGGCGCAGGTGCGAGTTCCACGGTGCCGGGTTACCGGTACCGAAGAACAGCAGATTGGTGTCGGCGTCGTAGTAGCCGCCGAGCCAGGGCGCAGCGCCGCCGGTCTTCCACAGGTCGCCCGGCCAGGTCTTGCCGGCCTCGCCACCGCTGATGCCGTTCTCCACCGCCTTGCCGTCCTTGTAGACATAGCCCATGTGGCCTTCGACGGTCGGACGGCTCCACAGCACCTGGCCGTTCTTCGGATCGTAGGCTTCGATCTTGCCGACCACGCCGAACTCGCCACCGGACACGCCAGTGATCAGTTTGCCATTGACCACCAGCGGCGCCGCGGTGATGGAGTAGCCGGCCTTGTGGTCAGCCACACGCTTGCTCCAGACCACCTTGCCGGTGTCCTTGTTCAGGGCGATCAGCTTGGCATCCAGGGTGCCGAAGATCACCAGGTCGTCGTACAGCGCCACGCCGCGGTTGATCACGTCACAGCACGGGCGGATGTCGTCCGGCAGACGCGCTTCGTACTGCCACAGCTCACGGCCGGTGCGCGCATCGACGGCGAATACCCGCGAGTAGGATGCCGTGACGTACATGACGCCATCCTTGATCATCGGCTGCGCCTGCTGACCACGCTGCTTCTCGCCGCCGAAGGACATGGTCCACACCGGGCGCAGCTCCTTGACGTTGTGCTCGTTGAGGATGTTCAGCGGGCTGTAGCGCTGGCCCTGCAGACCGAGGCCATTGGTGACGATCTCATCGGTGGTGCTGGCGTCCTTGAGAATCTCGGCGTCGGTGACCGCCAGCGCGGCAGCGGATGGCATCAGCATCGCTGCGCACAGCGCGGTGAGGAGGAAGGGCTGGCGAAGACCGGTATGTTTCATTGCGGCTACCTCTGCGGGTTCATTGTTATTGCCGGGAAATTTTCCCGGTCTGCCGCAAATTCTTGGCCCGACTTGGCGCCCCAACAATTGCACCCCCAGCCGATTTTCCTCGTTCCTTGGTAGCAATACCTGGCCGCCGAAACGCGGCTGCGGTGGAAAATGGCGCAGACCGTCGCCAAATGACATCGGCGAGATTGCAGTGGTAATCGCTTTGCCCGACACTTGGCCGCCCTGCACATACCGACCGGAGACACCCGTGCCCCACCCCCGCCAGGAAATTCTCGATCATCCCGATGCGCTGGACTGCACGGTCTACCGCCCCGACGAGCAGGACCCGGATGCCGAAGAACAGGACCTGGGCGACGGCAAGGTTCTGCTCACCGGTTCCTTCGAACCGCCGACCGACTGGGATGCCCACCAGCGCGAGGATTATTTCGGCGAGGAAGACCCGCTGCACTTCGTCACCGCTTATATCGAATGCCTGGCCAAACCGGCCACCAAGGCCTTCTTCATGGCCGAAAGCGGCGATTATGTGGCCGTGCAGCTCAGTGTCAGCGAAGTGGTGATGTATTACGTCTACGACCACGAAGAAACCGAGCACGGCCGCCATTACGTGCTGATTCGCGACGACGAAGAGCTCTGATCACCGAGTGTGGGAGGCGCGTCAGCGATGACGCCCTTATGCGCAAGTCGCGGCTAAAGCCCCTCCCACAAGAGCAGCCTGCTGCCCGGATGAAATCCGGGGATAGCGAGCATATTTCTCCCGGATTTCATCCGGGCTACGACTACCAAGCCATGACAACGCCCGCGTAGGGTGCGCCATGCGCACCGATGCTTCCGCAAGCCTTTACTCCTGGCGATCCACCCGTGCCATGGCATCGCGCTCGTAACGCGGGTAGAGGTGACTGACGCTGCGAATCAGCTCATAGCGCGACAGGCTCACCTGGGCGAAACGTTCGGGGATCGGCGTGCGAATCAGCTCGTTCATCTCGGCGCCCTGCTCCGCACCCTGACGCAGCACACCATCGAGCCAGCCCAGATAATCGCGCATCTGGACAAAGGGCGCGGCATCCGTGGTCAGCGGCCCATGGCCGGGCACGATCTGCTTCCAGGGCAAGGCTTCGAGACGATCCAGGTCGGCCAGCCATACGTCCAGCCCCGGACTGTTCGGCGTGGTCAACGCCCGCTGGTAGAACAGCAGGTCGCCGGCGAACAGCACACCGCTGCGCTCATCGAGAATCGCCAGATCGGCGCCGGTATGCCCGCGCAACGCCAGCAGTTTCAGTCGTCGCCCTCCGACCTCCATATCGCCTTCCTCCAGCGACTCAGTAGGCAGCACCACCTCGGTGCCCCGCATCCAGTCGCCGACCAGGCGATACATGTTCTCCGCCATGGCGTCACCCTGCTCGGCCAACAGCTGGGCGGTGCCCGGCAACGCCGCGATCGGTACATCGGTGAAGGCCTGGTTGCCCAGCACGTGATCCGGGTGATGGTGAGTCAGCAACACGCGCAACAGCGGTTTGCCGGTGTTTTTTTCGATGCTCTGACGGAGTGCTTCACCGTAACGGCGCGAGGGGCCGGTATCGATCAGCACCACGCCTTCGTCGGTTTCTATGAAGCCGACATTGACGATATTGCCGCCATTGTCCGCGGCAAAATTGTCGGTGCTGCCCTCCACCAGCCAGACGCCATCGGCGATCTGCCGCGGTTGCAGATGGTAATCGAGCGCCTGCGCCACCCCGGTTCCAAGAGCCAGCAGAAACAATATCCAGCGCATGATTTTCTCCTCGATATCCGCCTGAGCCGCGAGCTTCGCCCCTAGGCGTGGCGCCTACAGAGCCACGAGCGCTATTGTCTCTTGTAGGAGCCGCGCCCCGCGGCGAACGAAAGTACCGTCAGAACGCCGCCTGGAACTCGTTGCCGTTGTTATCACGCAACCACAATTCGGCCTGCTGGTCGCCACGTAGATCGAAGGTCAGCGTCGGGTTCTCGCTGACCGCCGGAAACAGCTCCAGACGCCCCAGCACCTGGCCGTCCAGGTCACGCAACTCGGCCTGTTCGATATAGAACTCGGGGATGCCACCGACCAGGCCGTTGTCCATCGGGTGCGACACCTGCAGGCGCAGACGGCTGTCCTCACCACGCACGAAACGCTTGCCCAGCACCTGGCCGAGGCGCTCTTCCCAACCGGCTTCGGCACGCACCACGCTGGGCGCCGTGCAGCCACCACCCGCGGCTTCGATGCGAGCCGAGCCGACATGCCAGACGCCATCGTCGGTGAGCACCGCTGCACGAATCGGCGTGGCCTGCTCGACCCGGATACGAATGGCCAGGCTCGGCTCCAGCTGCTCACCGGGAGTGAAATCGAGAATGCTCGGGATCGGGTTGAGCTCGGCCCAGGCCAGAATGCGCCTGACCTTGCCACGGTAGGCGCTGGCATCGATCTGGATCGGCACCTGGCGGGCATCCTCGGCGAACGGCGGCACCTGCAGGCCAATCTTGTCATCGAAGACGAAGGGCTGCCCGTCGAGCAGGCGCTGGTGATAGTAGTCCCACATCACCGAGGTGACCGGATCGGGCGCGGCGGCCCGCGCTTCCCAGACCCAGGCAAACAGGGCCAGCAACACCAGGCTACGCCAATCCATCTTCCACCTCCGCCCGTTATTGATATTGTTCAGGCTTCTCGTAACGCAGACCGTAGCGCGCATACAGGCGCTCGACCGAGCCATCGAGGATCAGGCTTTCCAGTTGTTCTTCCAGGGCGTATGCCAGCTGCCGATTGGTTTCATGCACCGCCATGCCGACGTCCCAGATTTGCCGGCCCATGTCCGGGTAGGCGTTGTCGGCCAGCGCCAGTTGCGTATCGCCCGCTTCGTGCAGCAACCAGTCCACCTCGCCACGCAAGGCCATCACCGCATCCACCTCGCCGCCCCTCATGGCGGCAAACGCCAGAGTGGGCGATGGGTAGTGGCGCGCTTGCGAGCGCAGCAAGCCTTCACGCACCGAGCTGAGGTAGAACGACGGCACACTGTCCACCTCCACGCCCACAGGATGATTCTGCAACGCATTGATGCTCGGCACCTCGGCCAGGCGACGCTGGTCGAACGCCAGCTGCCAGCGCTCACGCTGATAGTGACCGAACATCACCACGCGCTCGTTGACCAGCTCGCCCAGCTCATTACGCATCTGCGTGAATTCGCGGTCATAGGGCACGCGCATCATCAGGTCGGCCAGCTGGCCCTGCGCGGTCACCCGACCGCGCCAGATGTAGTCACGCAGGTCGTCGTCGAGTTTTTCTCCGGGCGGCGCCCAGATCACCTGTAGCTTCAACCCCAGCCCTTCGGCCAATGCCTTGACCAGTTCGTAATCGACGCCGCGCGGCTGGCCATCCTGCTGGAAACTGTAGGGCGGGAAGTTCTGGTACAGCGCCACCCGCAGTACGCCTTCCTCCATGATGCGGTCGTAGTCACGCACCTGCGCCTGGGCCACACCCAGGCACAGCAGCAGGCCGCACAGCAGGATCAGGCGGCGCATGGTGCGAAAACTCGAGCGCAGCAGCTTGGCCATCAACCTCTCACTCCTCGACGTGCACGCTCTCCAGATAGCTACGCACCGCCCACAGGGCTTCCTGGCTCAGGTAGTCGGCCATCTTCGGCATGTACACGCGGCCGTCGCGCACGGCGCCGTTGATCACCCGTTCCTTGAACCACTCATCGCCCATTGCGCCCAGTTCCAGCAGACGCAGATCCGGGGCGATGCCGCCGGACTTGGCTTCCAGGCCGTGGCAGGCGGCGCAGTTCTGGTTGTAGGCCGAGGAGCCGATCTCGATGGCACGGGGGTTGTCGCGATACGGGTTCTCGTCCAGCCATTCCTCACCCAGCGGCTCAAGACCATCGGTGTTGACCGCTTGCGGTACCACATCGCCGTGTGCCCAGAGGTTGGTCGAAGCGGCGAGCAACAGCAGCGCCAGGGTGGATTGGATCTTCTTATTCATGGCTAGGACCTCATCGAATGCACGCAAGACAGCCCGTTCAAAGCTGTGGCGACCATCTTAGAAAGGCCGCGCAGCACGCCGAATGCTGCTTTGGTGGTCGCGTTCTAGTCCCTTGGTAGTAGGGCTTGGGTGGGGGGTTTATCGATGCCTTGGCAGCAAGGCCAAGTCATGTGCCAACCGGGAAATCCTCCCGGCAAAGTCGGGAGATTTTCCGTAGGCGCACAGGTGGCCGGGTACCACCATCGGCTTGCCTCTGCAGGGCATCTCCAGAACCGCATTCCTGCGGTGCCCTGCGGCGACCTACCACCTCCAATGGGAAGCACAACCATGACAACAAGAAACCTACCCAGCACCCCACGCCCCCTGGCGCTTGCCCTGATGCTGGCCGGTGGCCTGGCACTGAGCCAGGGTGCACTGGCCAAGCCGGTCACCTGGGACGACATTGCCAACGACCACAGCACCACCAGCAACGTGCTGCAGTACGGCATGGGCACCAACGCCCAGCGCTGGAGCCCACTGGCCCAGGTCAACGCCGACAACGTGTTCAAGCTGACCCCGGCCTGGAGCTATTCCTTCGGTGACGAGAAGCAGCGTGGACAGGAATCGCAGGCCATCATCCACGACGGCGTGGTCTACGTGACCGGCTCCTACTCGCGCGTCTTCGCCCTCGACGCCAAGACCGGCAAGCGCCTGTGGACCTACAGCCACCGCCTGCCCGACGACATCCGCCCGTGCTGCGACGTGGTCAACCGTGGCGCCGCCATCTACGGCGACAAGATCTACTTCGGCACCCTCGACGCACGCGTCGTGGCGCTGAACAAGGACACCGGCAAGGTGGTGTGGAACAAGAAGTTCGGCGACCACTCCGCTGGCTACACCATGACCGGCGCACCGACCATCGTGAAGGACGGCAAGAGCGGCAAGGTACTGCTGATCCATGGCAGCTCCGGTGACGAGTTCGGCGTGGTCGGCCGTCTGTTCGCCCGCGACCCGGATACCGGCGAAGAAGTCTGGATGCGCCCGTTCGTGGAAGGCCACATGGGCCGCCTCAACGGCAAGGACAGCACCCCGACCGGCGACGTGAAAGCGCCGAGCTGGCCGGATGACCCCAACCACCCGACCGGCAAGAAGGAAGCCTGGAGCCAAGGCGGCGGCGCGCCGTGGCAGAGCGCCAGCTTCGATGCCGAGACCAACACCATCATCGTCGGCGCCGGTAACCCGGCCCCGTGGAATGGCTGGGCACGCACCAGCGACGGCGGCAATCCCAAGGATTACGACAGCCTGTACACCTCCGGCCAGGTTGGCGTCGACCCCACCACCGGTGAAGTGAAGTGGTTCTACCAGCACACCCCAAACGATGCCTGGGATTTCTCCGGCAACAACGAACTGGTGCTATTCGACTACAAGGACAAGGACGGCAAGGTCACCAAGGCCACCGCCCACGCCGACCGCAACGGTTTCTTCTACGTGGTCGACCGCGCCAACGGCAAGCTGAAGAACGCCTTCCCCTTCGTCGACAAAATCACCTGGGCCAGCCACATCGACCTGGAAACCGGTCGTCCGGTGGAAAATGAAGGCCAGCGCCCACCCAAGCCCAAGGCCGGCGAAACCAAGGGGGAAGTGGTCGAAGTCTCCCCGCCTTTCCTGGGCGGCAAGAACTGGAACCCCATGGCCTACAGCCAGGACACCGGCCTGTTCTACGTACCGGCCAACCACTGGAAGGAGGACTACTGGGCCGAGGAAGCGCACTACAAGAAAGGCTCCGCGTACCTCGGCATGGGCTTCCGTATCAAGCGCCTGTATGACGACCACGTCGGCATCCTGCGCGCCATGAACCCGACCACCGGCAAGGTCGCCTGGGAACACAAGGAACGCCTGCCACTGTGGGCCGGGGTGCTGGCGACCAAGGGCAACCTGGTGTTCACCGGCACCGGCGACGGCTACTTCAAGGCCTTTGACGCCAAGAACGGCAAGGAGCTGTGGAAGTTCCAGGTCGGCACCGGGATCATCTCCCCGCCCATCACCTGGGAACAGGATGGCGAGCAGTACATCGGGGTGACTGCCGGCTACGGCGGCGCGGTGCCGCTGTGGGGTGGCGACATGGCCGAGCTGACCAAGCCGGTCGCCCAGGGTGGCTCCTTCTGGGTGTTCAAGCTGCCGAGCTGGGATAACGCCAGCGCCAAACGCTAAGGGCTGAACGCATGGCGCACCGTAGGGTGCGCCATGCGCACCAGCTTTTCGCATTCCCATCTCGCCATCTGCGCTGCCCCATTGGTGCGCACGGCGCACCCTACCCATTCCCGTAGGAGCTCCGCTTCAGCCGCGAAGCACATCAGGCAACCACCCCCGAGGACTCGCCATGAACTACCTGCCCCTGCTTATCCCGGCCCTGCTGCTGGTACTCGGCAGCCACGCCATCGGCGCCGAGAGCGACGGCGTGCCAGAGATCAACGGCTGCCGCATCGAACCCGACAGCAAATGCCCCAACGCCAACCTGCGTGGCGCTGACCTGCGCAACATGGACATGCGCCGCATGGACCTGTCCGGCGCGGACCTCTCCGGTGCAGACCTGCGTCACGTCAACCTCGACCTGGCCATTCTGGAAAAGGCCAAGCTGCGCGGCGCCAACCTCAACCGCGCCAGCCTGCAACAGAGCAACCTGCGCCTGGCCGACCTGTCCGGCGCCAGCCTGGTCGCCATCGGCGGCTGGGGCCTGTTCGCCCAGGCCGCGCAATTCGAAGGCGCCGACATGCGCGCCGCCAACCTGGAGTTCGCCCGCCTGTCCGGGGCCAAGCTGCACAACGTCCAGCTGCAGGCCGCCAACCTGGAAATGACCTGGCTGAGCAAGGCTGACCTCAAGGGTGCTCATCTGGAAGACGCCAACCTGCAAGAGGTCAAGCTCAGCGGCTCGAACCTGGAAAACGCCAACCTCAGCGGCGCCCGCACCCGCTTCGGCAACTTTCAGGACGCCAACATGCCCGGTTGCGTGCAATGTCCCAAAGGCTGGGACTGAAGACGCCCAACGTCTTCTGTAGGAGCGACTCGGCTCAACCGCGATGCGTGCTTGAATATCGCGGCTGAAGCCGCTCCTACAGAGCCGGACTAAACGCCTCCCCCTCTAACCTGGCGCAAAAACAACTGAACCATGCCGGCATAAGGCAATCCCTTCTTAGGACAGTCAGATCGAGGCCACTCCCTGCGAGTTGCCAACCATCAACGACCCAAGAGGGACCTGCAGTGACAACCGCAACCTCACACGCCTACCCCCACGTCCTATCGCCTGTACATGTCACCCTGGTCTGTGGCCAGGTTCCGCTGTTTCTCGGCGCCCTGCTCAGTGATATCGCCTACTACCGCAGCTACCAGATCCAGTGGAGCAATTTCGCGTCCTGGCTGATCGCCGGCGCTCTGGTATTCGCCGGGCTGGCGTTGCTATTCGCTCTCGCTGGCCTGCTCAGGGATCGTGGAAACCGGCGCGCCAGCACCTATTTCCTGCTGCTTCTGGGCACCTGGTTGCTGGGGTTCGTCAACGCATTGGAGCACGCCAAGGATGCCTGGGCCGCGATGCCCACGGGCCTGGTACTGTCGGTGATCGTCACCCTGCTGGCCGTTGCCGCCACTTGGGTCGGACTGGCCCAACCACGTGACGGAGGTGCCCGATGAAAGCCGCCAAACTGATGACCGCCCTGCCTCTGGCAATGCTGCTGAGCGCCTGCGGCGACGACTCATCCAGCAAGCAACAAACCTATGGTGCCCAACCGCAATTGCCCGAACCCGAGCGCGGCATCCTGCCGAGCATGACCATCGCCGAGCCAACGCCATGGGGCGATCAGCAGCCCAGCGTGCCGGACGGTTTCAGCATCAGCGCCATTGCCACCGACCTGAAGATTCCTCGGCAGACTCTGGTGCTGCCCAACGGCGACATCCTCGTGGCTGAGGGCCGCGGTGGCAACGCAGCCAAACTCAAACCCAAGGACGTGATCGCCGGCGTAATCAAGGCACGCGGCAACACCAGCGTGGAAAGCGGCAACCGCCTGACCCTGCTGCGTGATGCCGATGGCGACGGCAGCTACGAGCTGCAGACGGTCTTCGCCGAAGACCTCAATGCGCCCTACGGCCTGGCGCTGTACGAGGGCAACCTGTACGTGGCCAACCAGGACGAACTGGTGCGCTTCGACTACGAAGAAGGCCAGACCGAAGCCAGCGGCCCACCGAGCAAGGTCACCGACCTGCCATCGGCGATCAACCATCACTGGACCAAGGCCCTGACCATCAGCGAAGACGGCCGCTACCTGTACGTCGGCATCGGCTCCAATAGCAACATCACCGAGCGCGGCATGGAGGCCGAAGTCGATCGCGCCATGGTCTGGCAGATCGATGCCGAAACCGGCGCCCACAAGCCCTACGCCACCGGCCTGCGCAACCCCACCGCCTTGGCCATTCAACCGGGCACTGGCACCCTGTGGTCGGTAGTCAACGAACGTGACGAGCTGGGCGAGGACCTGGTCCCTGACTACCTCACCTCGGTGCAGGAAGGCGGCTTCTACGGCTGGCCCTACAGCTACTTCGGTCAGCATGTCGACCCACGGGTAAAACCGCAGGATCCGGACAAGGTCGAATCGGCCATCGCCCCGGACTACGCCCTGGGCGCACACGTCGCGGCGCTGGGCCTGGATTTCTCCAGCGAGGTGATGGGTGAGCAATATGCCGACGGCGTATTCGTCGGCGAGCACGGCAGTTGGAACCGCAAGAACCCGGTGGGCTACAAGGTGATCTTCGTGCCCTTCGAAAACGGCCGCCCTTCAGACGACCCCATCGACTTCGTCACCGGTTTTCGCGGCGAAGACGGCAAAACCCGCGGCCGCCCGGTTGGCGTTACGGTCGATCCGAGCGGCGCACTAATCGTGGCGGATGATCTGGCCAATACGGTTTGGCGGGTGGTGCGCGAAGGTAGCGAGTAAGGTGTTGAGGGTGGCAACGACCAAGCGTTTCCAACTTCGACAACCGAGCTGTGGACATGGTGGACAAGCTTCGCGTTGCCCACCCTACTAATCCCTTGCGTAGGGTGGATGACGCTTTTTTTCATCCACCATTGGCGAGACCGATGTTTGGGCTACGTGCTAACGCCCCGCCGAAAGGAGCGCAGCGCATTGAGGCCGGATTAATTGGTTTGTTATGCTCCGCTGTGCCTTATACCCGTTAACGATTCATATTTACGAATCAATTCATCTCTGTATGAGGGAGACCAATCCGGCGAATTATAAACGCGATTAAAGTGCTCACCTGGCTGAAAAGTAATTTTTTCCATATAGCTAACAATATCTTGAGGTAGAAGATCCTTAAAACAATCCAAGCAACCATTCTGTTGAACTTTGATGGACCTTCTAAGCACAGCATTGAAAACTTTGTCACCGCTTGCGAACATCCCCTCTTGCCCAGGAACACGCTCAGTCCACATTCTAAAGTAACGACTCAAGTTATAAAGATCCCATGTCATATTAAACGCACTCCGCTGTTTAGAGCATGGCTCATCTGACATCTTGTATTTCATCATTCGCTTCATGGGTTTGTCACTGAAATAAATAGCAGCAAACGTGATACCCACGAGTGACAGCCTAAACTCAACAACCATCCACTCAACCACTTTTGTTAGCTTATCGAGCTTACTAAGGTTCGGCAATTGAGAAACATAGATTACGTATACAACAATTAAATATAACGAGTCCCACTCACGTAACCGTCGATATTTGGTGAGATTACTCTTGGTAACGTTAGACCGCATAGCATAGGAAGCAGCCGGAACAAGCACATCAACATCACCCAAAGCGAATTCAACAATTGACGAATTATTAATGTTATTTATGCGGTGAAACAACTCTAGATCCGAAATAACCTCATCGAGAACCTGATCGTCTTTTCTATAGTTTATCTTCTCATATACAGCGTAAGTTGGATCCAACTCAATTTCAGCAAACTGACAAAAAGAGACAAGCGCTATCGCATCACGAGATTCTTGCTTGGGTTTGCTTTTCTTAAAAGCATTAAGAATGAACTGGTAGATATTCAGATCTAGGTAAACAGTGTACGTGACACCCTTTTCTTGCTTGTTATACAAATAATCGGAGAAGCTATATATCTGCGAGTCAGCAACACCATAAAAATTGTGAACAAGCCAGTCTCTCTCCATCAGACTTTCAACAATGTTTTCCAAATAATCTGGATAGGTATATAAAACATCCATTTCCATACATCCGCCAAGGAGCATAACAGCGCTTAGATCACCACCCATGCTAATCCAATAGCATAAAGGGCGATATAACTTCGCACACCCGCCGCCAAAAACAATAAAAATTACAACAAAATCAATTAATTACAAGCAAGTCTAGCAAGCTAATATACTCACTCGACCTCCTCTTTTCGCTCACGCATTGCGTCGCCAAAAAGAGTCAGGCCGAAAAGGCGGGATGCAAATACCGCTGCGCAAACGCAAGTCCCCGCGTTCATGCGCGGCGTCAACAGGCATCACCCTGCTCAGGCGCTTTCCAACCCCACCCGCACCACCCCACTATCAATCGCCAAATGCACCAACTCCGCCTGCGAGGTGATCTGCAGTTTGTTCTTCACCAGGGTCTGGTAGTTGGACAGGGTCTTGGCGCTGATGCACAGCTTCTCGGCGATCTGGCGGGGTGGCAGGCCGCGGGCGAGCATGACGAAGATTTCGAACTCGCGCTGGGTCAGTTCACGCAGGCGCGGGTCGAGGCCGTCGCTGCTGGCGGGGTTGCAAGCCAGCTGGGTGGCCAGTTGCTGCTCGATATAGGCGTGGCCGGCGGCGGTGCGTTTGACCGCCTCCACCAGTACTTCCGGCGACGAGTTCTTGGTCAGGTAGCCGATGGCGCCGGCGTCCAGCGCCTGGCGCACCAGGGGCAGTTCGTCGTGCATGCTGAAGAACAGCACGCGCAGTTGTGGCAGGCGCAGGCGCAGGCGGCGGGTGGTTTCCAGGCCGCTGATGCCGGGCAGGCCGATATCCATGATCACCAGGTTGGGAATCTCTTCCTGCACCCGCTGCAACGCTTGCTCACCGTCGCAGGCCTCGCGCAATTGCACCTCCGGCAACAGTGCACGCAGCAGGCTGGCGTAGCCCTGGCGCACTACTGCATGGTCATCTACCAGCAGAATCTTCATGACGTTGCCTCCAGGGGAATATTCAGGCACAGCGCCCAGCCCGCCTGTGGTCGACTGTGCAGGCGCAGTTCGCCGCCCAGGCTGCGGCTGCGTTCGCGCATCGAGCGCAGGCCGATGCCGGGGCGCAGCGGTAGCGCGGCGCCCTGACCGTTGTCGCGCACCAGCAGACGCAAGCCCTGGCCGCGGCGCTGCAGGCGAATGCGTACTTCGCTGGCATCGGCATGCCGGGCGACGTTGGTCAGCGCCTCCTGCACCAGGCGATAGAGATGGGCCTTGCTTGCCAGCGGCAGGCTCGGCAGGTGCTTGCCCAGCAGCAGACGACAACGGATGCCGTGTGCCTGCTGCCAGTCTGCAGCCAGTTGCTGCAGCGCCGGACCAAGCTCCAGACGCTCCAGCACCACCGGGTAGAGGTCGCGGATCAGGCTGCGAAAACCCTGCTGCAGCCGTTCGCAGTTGCCATCCAGCAAGCGCACGGTGTCCTGTACCTGCAGCGGCCGGTTGGCGATCACCTTGAGCAGGCAGGCCTGGGCACGAATACCGCTGAGATACTGGCCCAGGTCGTCATGCAGCGTCTGGCCAAGACGCGCCCGTTCGCGCTCCTGCAACTCCAGCAGCGACTGGGTCAGCTCGGCGTTGTCCGCCTGTACCTGTTGCAGGGTGGTCGCCATATCGTTGAAGTGTCCGGCCAGGCGCTGCGCCTCGGCCATGCCGTGGCCGTGCAGGCGAGTGTCGAAATGCCCGGCCCCCACCTCGCGCAGACCGGCGAACAACTCGTCCAGTACACGCAGGCCACGACGCACGGCAAAACGGATAGTGAGCAGACAGAGGATCAGGGCGAAGCTGCTGAGCAACAGCAGTTGCAGCAGCGAATCGTAGATTTCCTCGATTTCGTCATAGGGATCGAGGGCGATACGCAGTTCGCGGCCATCCTCCAGCGGCCAGGCATCGGCCACAAGTGAGGCCGAGCCCAGCAGGCGTTCGGCGATCCAGTGCTCGATGAGGCTTTCGGTCTGCTGCTCGGGCTCTTCGCCCGGACGCAGCCAGCTCACGCGGATGTGGCGCAGGTTTTCGGTCAGTTCGGGGCGCAGGCTGTCGGGCCTGCTGCGCGCCACTTCGCCAAGGTATTCCAGTACCGCCTCGGCAGCCTGCAGCTCACGCTGCACATCGTGGCTGGCCTGGCGCAGCAACAGCGCCAGCCCGGCCAGGGTCACCAGCACGAAGAGCAGGCTGACGCAGAGGTTGATGCGGCCGAGCGCGGTCATCTACTTGATCACGAAATGACCGAGCATGCCTTTGCCTTCCAGGCCCTTGGCATAGAACCGAAATTTGCCCGGTTTGACGGGTACAAAGAAGACTTCCGCCTCGCCGGCATCCTCGAACTCCAGCTCGGTGAGGGTCACCGCCTTGACCTCGACCCCGCCGGCCTCGACCTTGCGCAGGTAGATGGAGGTGGCGAACTCGGGGGCCTGGAAGGCATATTCCTTCTGGCCGTTGGAGATGATCTTGAGCTGGTAGGCCTGTCCGGTTTCCAGCTGGTACTCGCTCTGCGACATGAAGTAGTCACTGTCATCGTTGCCCAGTACCAGATCAGGCAATGCGACCGGCCGGCGGGTCAGGTCGCCTGCGGCGTGCAGTTGGTCGACGCCGAGCAGGCTGATGATCAGCAGCAAGGGTAGAAGCAGGGCTTTGAACATTCGCATGGCAGGCACCGTTGTTGTTATTGGACGTTGCCTGCAATGCTAAGAAGCAATGGCCCACGCCGGTTTACTACCTTGGTACTGACAGGTTGGTACTTTGGGCATATTTCCCGGCGGCCCACTGCATCGCACCACCCTTTGCGACTCGACGGACTACTACCTTCGTACGTGTCCGGCGCTACCTTGGGCATATTTCCCGAGACCGCAACGCTTCCTATGCTGGCGACACCCTTTGCAGGAGTCGCCCCATGCACCGCATCAGTTGCCGCCTGTTGTTCTGCCTCGCCGCTCTCTGCGGTTCGGCGAGCGCTGTCGCAGCAGACGAGTTGCAGGTGCGCATCGGCTACCTTGCCCATCAGCCGCCGCGTGGCCCGTTGCTGTCCAACGTGATTCCCGAGCCCACTGACGCCGGCCGCCGTGGCGCCGAACTGGCGATCATCGACAGCAACAGCACCGGGCGCTTCCTCAAGCAGCAGTTCGAGCTGCAGAGTGCCGAGAGCGACAACGCAGAGGCCCTGCTCAGCGCTGCCGCAGAGCAGCATCGGGCCGGCATCCGCCTGTTCGTGGTCAACGCGCCCGCCGACACCTTGCGCCAACTCAGCCAGCGCCTGCCGGACAGCCTGCTGCTCAATGCCGGTAGCGCCGACGATGGTTTGCGCCGCGAACAATGTCTGCCCAACGTACTGCACACCTTGCCCAGCCGCGCCATGCTGGCCGACGCCCTGGCGCAGTTTCTCGCCGTGCGCAAATGGACGCGCTGGCTGCTGGTGACCGGTAGCACCGAGGGCGATATCGCCTACGCCGACGCGCTCAAGCGCGCCGCCAAACGCTTCGGCCACAGGATCGTCGCCGAGAAGCCGTGGAGCTTCGACAACGACCAGCGCCGCAGCGCCCAGGCCGACATACCGTTGTTCACCCAGGCGCCCGAATACGACGTGGTGCTGGTGGCCGACGAGCGTGGCGACTTCGGCGAGTACCTGCCCTACAACACCTGGTACCCACGCCCGGTGGCCGGCACTCAGGGGCTAACGCCGACCGCCTGGCACAAGACGGTGGAAACCTTCGGCGCCGCGCAGTTGCAGAAGCGCTTCGAGCAACTGGCCGGGCGCTGGATGAACGACCGCGACTTCGCTGCCTGGATGGCCGTGCGCAGCATCGCCGCTGCCACGACCAAGTTGCGTAACGCAGAGCCCGCCGCTATCCGCACCCTGGCGCTGTCCGCAGAGCTGCCGCTGGATGGCTTCAAAGGCCGCAAGCTGAGCTTCCGCCCGTGGAATGGCGAGCTGCGCCAACCGATTCCGCTGGTCCATCCCCGCGCCCTGGTCAGCACCTCGCCGCAGGACGGCTTTCTGCATCCGCACAACGAGATGGACAGCCTCGGCTACGACCGGCCTGAGGTGAACTGCGATCTGGCGGGGACCGCTAACTGATGGTGCGCACGGCGCCCCCTACCCACACCGAACCCTAGGGTGCGCCGCGCGCACCAGTCCAAGACAACAACAAGAGGATCACTCCCATGCGCCTGACCCGCCTCGCCTGTGCCGTTGCCTTCGGCGTGGCCTGCCACTCGGCCCTTGCCGCCACGGCCTACGTGTCCAATGAGAAGGATGACAGCATCAGCGTGATCGACCTCGACAGCCTGGAGGTCACCGCCACGCTGGATGTCGGCATGCGCCCGCGCGGCTTGCTGCTGTCCTCCGACAACAAGCTGCTGTACATCTGCGCCAGCGACTCGGATCGCGTGCAGGTGATGGACCTAGCCACGCGCAAGATCATCAAAGAGCTGCCCTCCGGTGCCGACCCCGAGCAGTTCGCCCTGCACCCCAACGACCGCTGGCTGTACATCTCCAACGAGGACGATGCCCTGGTCACCGTGGTCGACGCGCAGAGCGACGAGGTGCTGGCGCAGATCGACGTCGGCGTCGAGCCCGAAGGTATGGCCGTCAGCCCGGACGGCAAATGGGCGGTCAACACCAGCGAAACCACCAACATGCTGCACTGGATCGATACCAGCACCCAGCAACTGGTGGACAACACCCTGGTCGATCAGCGCCCGCGTCACGTCGAGTTCGACAAGGACGGCAAGCGCCTGTGGGCCTCGGCCGAAATCGGCGGCACGGTAACGGTGCTCGACGTCGACTCGCGCCAGGTGCTCAAGGTGCTCAACTTCGCGATCAAGGGCGTGCATCCGGACAAGGTGCAACCGGTGGGCGTGAAGCTCAGCGACGACGGCAAGTACGCCTTCATTGCCCTCGGCCCGGCCAACCATGTCGCAGTGGTGGATGCCAAGACCTACGAGATTCTCGATTACCTGCTGGTGGGCCGGCGTGTCTGGCACCTGGAATTCACCCCGGACCACAAGCGCCTGCTGACCACCAACGGCGTCAGCGGCGACGTCTCGGTGATCGATGTCGACAGCCTCAAGGTCACCAAGTCGATCAAGGTCGGCCGCTACCCCTGGGGCGTGGTGGTGACGCCATGAATGCCCTGGAGGTGAGCGGGCTCGGCTTTGCCTACGGCGCACGCCAGGCGCTCAGCGATCTGGCCTTCGAGCTGGCGCCCGGCCGCTTCGGCGCCCTGCTCGGCCCCAACGGCGCCGGCAAATCCACCCTGATCGCCCTGCTCACCCGCCTGTACGACCTGCAACAAGGCGATATCCATATCTTCGGCCACAGCCTGCGCCGCGAGCCACGCCAGGCGCTGCGTCAGTTGGGCGTGGTGTTCCAGCAGAGCACGCTGGACCTCGATCTGTCGGTGCAACAGAACCTCGCCTACCACGCCGCCCTGCACGGCATGCCGCGGCGTCAGGCGCAGGAACGTATCGAGGAAGAGCTGCTGCGCCAGGATCTCGGCGAGCGCCGCCACGACAAGGTACGCACGCTCAATGGTGGTCACCGGCGGCGCGTGGAGATCGCCCGCGCGCTGCTCCATCAACCCCGCCTGCTGCTGCTCGACGAGGCCAGTGCCGGGCTCGACCCGGCCAGCCGCCTGGCGCTGGGCCGGCACGTGCGCAACCTGTGCCGTGAACAGGGTCTGTGCGTGCTGTGGACCACCCATCTGCTCGACGAGATCGAGTCCAGCGACGACCTGCTGATCCTCCATCGCGGCGAGCGCGTGGCCTGGGGCAAGGCCAGCCAGTTCGGTGACGACCTGGCCATCAGCTTCGCCCGCCTGACCGGCGACGAGGCGTTGGGCCGTGGCCATGTGCGTGAGGCGCTGCGGCCGAAACGTGCCGGCGACGATGATGAAACAGCCACGGTGCGCACGGCGCACCCTACGCGAGGTGCTCACTGATGACCGCCTACTGGGAATGCCTGCGCGGCATCGTGTTGCGTGAGTGGCTGCGCTTCGTCCTGCAACGCTCGCGCTTTCTCAGCGCCCTGGTGCGCCCGCTGCTGTGGCTGCTGGTGTTCGCCGCCGGCTTTCGCGCCGCGCTGGGCATCGCCATCATCGAGCCGTACGACACCTATATCACCTACGACACCTATATCGTGCCGGGCCTGGCCTGCATGATCCTGCTGTTCAACGGCATGCAGGGCTCGCTGTCGATGGTCTACGACCGCGAGATGGGCAGCATGCGCGTGCTGCTCACCAGCCCGCTGCCACGCGCCTTCCTGCTGGTGGCCAAGCTGCTGGCCACGGCGCTGATTTCCTTGCTGCAGGTGTATGCCTTTCTCGCCATCGCCTGGGTCTATGGCGTGCAACCGCCGGCCTGGGGCCTGCTCGCCGCACTGCCGGCATTGCTGCTGGTGGCGCTGCTGCTCAGTGCACTGGGGCTGCTGCTGTCCAACGGCATACGCCAACTGGAGAACTTCGCCGGGGTGATGAATTTCGTCATCTTCCCGATGTTCTTTCTGTCGTCTGCGCTCTACCCGCTGTGGAAGATGCGCGAGTCCAGCGAGTGGCTGTACTGGCTGTGCGCATTCAACCCCTTCACCCACGCCGTGGAGCTGGTGCGTAATGCCCTCTACCTGCGCCTGCATAGCGACGCCCTGCTGATCTGCCTCGGCCTGACCCTGCTGCTGACGCTGCTGGCCGTGCTCACCTTCAACCCGCAGCATGCGGCGCTGCGCAAAGCGGGCTGAGCCGCCGAGTTCAACCTGTAGGAACCCCGCCCCGGGGCGAAGCTTGAGGATCCACGTCGATCTCGCGGCGCAGCCATTCGCCGCGGGGCGCGACGCCTACTCACCAGGCAGTCACCTACTGCCCAGCCCGACATTTCTACTACTTTGGTACTGGTTTCCCTCTCCAACGTAGAATTCCCAAGCCTGCGACCATGGCCTGTAATACCGGCACAACAATAAGTAGAGACCTTGCCATGAAGTACCGTCTGCCCTTGCAAGCAGGCCTGATGCTCGCTTCCCTGCTGCTGGTCTGCCTGGTGCAATCCGAAGAACTGTTCAACGCCGAAGGCTATCGCAACAGCCAGTACCGCAGCCCTACACCACACAGCCTGGAGGGCGTTCAGGTCGTCGACACTCCGGCTCTGCAAAAGCTGCTCGCCAAGCAGCCGAATACCTCGCTGATCGACGTCTACCGCCGCCCCTGGTTGCAGGGCCGCTTCATCGAAGACGCCCCTCACGCCAATCTGCCCGGCAGCCTGTGGCTGGCCAATGCCGGTGATGGTGACCTCGCTGCCCAATGGCAGCGCTACTTCAGCCACTATCTGCAACAGGTCAGTGCTGGCGACTTGAACCATCCACTGGCGTTCTACTGCCGCTCCGACTGCTGGCTGAGCTGGAACGCTGCGCGCCGCGCCCATGCTCTGGGCTACCGCCAGCTCTACTGGTACCGTGATGGCATCGATGCCTGGGAACAAGCCGGTCTGCCCCTGGTACCGGCGCAACCTGCCGAACTGCCTGCCGCTTTCCTCACGCCCACCGCCACACCATAATCACAACAACGAGGTGCAAGGCCATGTACAAGATTCTGATTGCCGACGACCATCCGCTGTTTCGTGAAGCCATCCATAACGTCATCGCCGACGGCTTTCCCGGCAGCGAGATCATGGAAACTGCCGACCTGGACAGCGCCCTGGAGCTGACCCAGAACCACGACGACCTGGATCTGATCCTGCTCGACCTGAACATGCCCGGCATGCACGGCCTGGGCGGGCTGATGAACCTGCGCAACGAGGCGCCAACCATTCCGGTGGTAATCGTCTCCGCCGAACAGGACAAGCAGATCGTGCTGCAGGCCATTACCTACGGCGCCGTGGGGTTCATCACCAAATCGTCGCCACGGGCGCAAATGACCGACGCCATCGCGCAGATCCTCGACGGCAACGTCTACCTGCCGCCGGACATCATCCGCTCGCAGAAGAGCGGTAGCTCGCGCCCGCATCACGACAACCCCAGCATTCCGCCGGAACTGCTGCAGGCGCTGACGCGCAAGCAGCTCTTGGTGCTCGAACGCATGACCAAGGGCGAGTCGAACAAGCAGATCGCCTACAGCCTGGACATTGCCGAGACCACGGTGAAGGCCCACGTTTCGGCCATCCTGCGCAAGCTCGGTGTGCACAACCGGGTACAGGCGATCCTCTCGGCGGGCGATATCGACTTCGCCTCTTACCTACGGCGCTAGCTCGCGATAGGTTGGCTGTCGCTCCCGCGCAGGCGGGAAGCCAGAAACTTAGAAGCACCTGGGCCCCCGCCTTCGCGGGGGTGACGAACGAGGTTGTCCTGACTCCCGTCATCGAGCCGTGCTAAAACGGCGGCCTCATTCACTGGAGTCCGCCATGCTCATCCGCCCCTTTCAACCGAGCGACGAAGCCGCCGTCGTCGACCTCTGGCAACGCTGTGACCTGACTCGCCCCTGGAACGATCCGCACAAGGACATCCAGCGCAAGCTGCAGGTGCAGCCCGAGCTGTTTCTGGTCGGCGAGATCGACGGCACGCTGGTGGCCTCGGCCATGGCCGGCTACGAAGGGCACCGCGGCTGGGTCAACTACCTGGCGGTATGCCCCGAGCAGCGCCAGCGCGGCCTGGCGCGCCAACTGATGACACATATCGAAGAGAAGCTTCTGGCCATGGGCTGCCCCAAGCTGAGCCTGCAGGTACGCGACACCAACGCGGCCGCGCTGGCCTTCTACGAGCGGCTTGGCTACAAGGTCGATGCATCGGTGAGCCTGGGCAAACGATTGATTGCGGATGATTGATTACATCCAGGGTGCACCATGCGCACTGCTCTCGAACAAAGCGCTATGAGTGCCCCGGATTGCATCCGGGCTACGAGTCAATTTCTGCGGCTGAACGCTTCGGTGCGCACGGCGCACCCTACGGGATGATCGAGACCTGCTAGGCATTTGGTGTATCGCTGAATCGTAGGATGCACCATGCGCACCGCTTTCGAACAAAGCGCTTTGGATGTCCTGGACTGCATCCGGGCTACGACTCAGTTTCTGCGGCTGGAGCGCTTCGGTGCGCACGGCGCACCCTACGGGATGATCGAAACCTGCTAGGCATTTGGCGTATCGCTGAATCGTAGGGTGCGCCGTGCGCACCAAGCCCCGTGCCGACCTCAGGCCCCTGCCCCGCGCTCCATCAAATGACTCATCGCTGCCTTCAGCTTCATCGGTCGCACTGGTTTGTGCAGCAGGCTGTGGCCGAGCTCGCGCATCTGCTGCTTGAGTTCGTTGCTGTAGTTGGCGGTGATCATCAACGCCGGTAAGGGGGCGCTGCGCCGGGCGTTGATCTGCGCCACAGCGTCGACACCGTTGCGCTCGTCATCGAGGTGGTAGTCGGCGATCAGCAGGTCGGCCTCGGCGTGGTAGTTGTCCACCTGGCGTGCCAGGTCCTCCTCGGACAGCGCAGTGACCACACGGCAGCCCCAACCTTCGAGCAGCGTACGCATGCCGGCGCAGATGGCCGCATCGTTATCCAGCACCCACACCCGCGCACCGCTCAGGCGCTCGATCAACTGGTTAGGGCTGTCCTGCACGGCACGCGCCCTCGGTGCGCGGCGGGTCAGCGGCACCTCCACGGCGAACATCGAGCCCTTGCCCTGCTGCGACGCCACGCGAATACGGTGGCCGAGCATGCGCGCGATCTTGTCGACGATGGCCAACCCCAGGCCCAGACCGCGATCCTGCTTGCGCTGCACCGTGTCGCCGCGTTTGAACTCCTGGAATATCTCGCCGAGCTTGTCCGCGTGAATGCCGATGCCGCTGTCCCAGACCTCGATGGACAGGCTGTTGCCGCGCCGCCGGCAGCCGAGCAGCACGCGCCCGCTGGCGGTGTAGCGAATGGCGTTGCTGAGCAGGTTGCGCAGAATCCGCGCCAGCAGCTGTACATCGCTGCGCACCAGCGCCGAGCTGGGCAGGTAGTCCAGACGCAGCCCCTCGCTACGGGCGATCTGATGGTATTCGGCGGCCAGGTTTTCCAGCAGCTCACTGACGGCGAATGGCGCAATGTCCGGCTTGATCACCCCGGCATCGAGTTTGGAGATGTCGACCAGCGTGCCCAGCAGACTCTCGACGTCTTCCAGCGAGTTGCTGACGTTGCGCACCAGCGGCGCGCAGCCGCTCAGATCGTTCTTTTCCAGCAGCGCGCTGGTGAACAGCCGCGCGGCATTAAGCGGCTGCAGCAGGTCATGGCTGACCGCCGCGAGGAACTTGGTCTTGGACAGGTTGGCCTGCTCCGCCTCGCCCTTGGCCTCACGCAGACGCGCCTCCATCTGCGTACGCTCGTCGATCTCGCGACGCAGCTGATCGTTGACCGTGGTCAGCTCGGTGGTGCGCTCGCGCACGCGCTGCTCCAGGTGTTGATAGGCCTGGTGCAAGGCCTCGGCGGTACGGCGGCGCTCGGTGATATCGCGGATCAGCACAAAGATCCCCACCACTTCGCCGCTGGCCAGGCGATTGGGCACGTAGGAGCGCAGCATGTAGCGCTCCTGGCCGCTGTGGTTGGTCTCGGCGAACTCGAAGGTCACGCTCTCGCCGGACAGCGCCAGCTCCACATAAGGCTCCAGACGCTGACAGTGCTCCTCGCTGTGCACCTCGCGCAGGCTCTGGCCGAGCATGGCGCCGCGCGGCCAGCAGTACCACTCTTCATAAACCTTGTTGGTGAACTCGTAGACCAGGTCCGCCGACAGGTAGGCGATCAAGGCCGGCACATGGTCGGTGATCAGGCGTATCCAGCGCTCGCTCTCGCTCAACGCCTGGGCCTGGCGATGACGTTCGGTGATGTCGGTGAAGGTGTTGACGAAGCCGCCGGTGGGCAGCGGATGGGTGCGCACCTCGAGCATGCGCCCGTCGAACAGGCGTACCTCCACCTGGCGCAGCGGCTGGCCGTTGGCGTCGCGACTTTCCGGGGTCAGCGGCTCCAGCTCGCTTTCTGCCATCACCTCGGCGAAGGGGCGATGAGCATTGATCGGTGCCAGGCCGCAGAGTTCGAGAAAGCGGTGGTTCCATAGTTCAAGCGCGCCCTCGGCATTGACCATGGCCATGCCCTGGGACAGGTTGTCGACCGCACGCTGCAGCAGACGCGACTTCTGCGCCAGCGCCTGCTCGCGGCGCAGCGCCTCGCTCTGCTTCACCTCGGTGATGTCGGTGTAGAGGATCACCAGCCCGCCCTCGCGGGTCGGCCGCTCGCTGACCTGCACCCAGCGTCCGTCCTGCAGACGGAACAGGCTCGGCTCGCCCTCCTTGCCCAGTTGCGCCTCGACCACCAGCCCGGTGCTGCGGCTCAGACGGCGAATTTCCTCCAGCCGCGTACCGGTGCCGATACGCGCACGGCTGCGTGCCCACAGGGCCTTGAACCGGCTGTTGAACAGCACGATGCGCTGACGGTCGTCGAACAGCACGAAGGCGTCGGAGATGCTCTCGATGGCGTCGATCAAGTGCTGGTGCGCCGTTTCCGCACGCAGGCGCGCATCACTAAGCAACTGGTTGCTGGATTTCAGCTCGGCCATCGCCTGGTTCAGCGCATCGGTGCGTTCACGCACCTGCTCGGACAGCACCACCGAATGCTGGAACGCCGCATAGGCGTCGTCACCACGGGAGTGGATCGACTCCACCCGCTCGATCAGCGCGGCGTTGATGCGTCGGAGCTTGGCGTTCTCCTGCTCCAGCGCCGCGTAGTGAGCCTGCAGTTCAGCGCTCGCCACGCCCAACAGGTCGGCCAATGGCGACACCGGTGAAGGTCTGGTTGATGTGCATGCCATTGAACTGCTCTCCGTAGGTGTTGAAACCGATCACCCGCTGCTCGCGCAGCAGCGAGGCGACCGACTCGACGCCGCCATCGTTCTCGATCTCCAGGCGGCGCAGGAAGCAATCGCAGCCGATGGTCAGCAGCAACGGCCCCAGGCGCTGTTGCAGCCCGGCGAACAGCTGCTGCAGGTTGGGCAGCAGCGGGCCGGGATGCATGGCGGTGAGGACGATGCCGTTTTCTACCGCGCAGTAGAACGTCAGGCTGAGGTCATCGTGCACCTGCTGGATCGAGCGCACGTAGTAGTGATCGCTGATGCGCACCGCCAGCGGATAGGCAGCGAACACCCGATGATCGAGCGCCTCGAGCGGTACACCGATCAGGTCGGCGTACTCCTGTGCAGCGGGCGCGGCATTGAGTTCGTAGACCCGCCGGCTGGTGCTGTCGGCGCGGGTGACCACCAGCTTGTCGTTGCTGGGCTGGATGTGATGGGTGCTGAACACCTCGAACTCCAGCCAGGTGTTGAACAGCACCACCACCGCCGCACCGCTGTGAAAGCGTCCGCCGTGATAGACGTGGGTGTGGGTCAGGTGGTTGTCGTCGCCGGCCGAGCCACCGAAATGCGGGATGCTGCCCAGCGCCGCACTGAGCGCGCCGAGCACCAGTTCTTCACGGCTGGACAGGCCATCGAGCAGGGTCAGGGCAAAGCTGTGGCCCTTGATCGACGCCAGCTCGTTGCTGCGGCAGTCCTTCACCAGCCCATCGACCAGATGCTGCGCATCGAGCAGGTTGAAGCGCTCCATTTCGTCGATCAGCACGCTGGCGATGGAGAAGCAGCGCAGATCGAAGCCCAGCGCTACCACGCAACCGCGGCCATAACCCTGCGGCGTGATCTCCCCGGCGCTGGTGCAACCGACCAGGCTGACGCCGCCGAAGTGTGCCTCCAGGGCCTGCCCCAGGCCGTCGAGGTCATATTCGGCCGAGCAGAAGAACAGCACGAAACCGAGATAAGGGTGAATCAGCTGGCGCGCCAGTTCCTGAGCCGCCAGCTCTACATCCTTCGTGCTGGATACCGCGCTGAGCACCCCTTGCGACTGTTCCAAGGCCATAAAACGCCCCAATGCACCTACTGATCAAGTGGAAATTCTACGAAGCGGGCGTTGCCAGCCACATGCTACTTGAGTACTGGATCGGGCCTTCCTAGGTAGGGTGCGTTTGGCAAAGCAGTACGCCAGGCGGCAAGGGCAATCGGGGGGATGCGTTCCCGGGTTTCATCCGGGCTACCTCGTTCGTCTTCACGAACGGGGGACCGCTGGTGCGCATGGCACCCCCTACCCGGGACGCCGCCATGCTGCGCCGTGCGCACCGAGGCAGGCGCAAATCGCGGGCTGTCTCGGGGCGCGCAGCACACCCTACGGATAACAAGAAACCGGGCAGAGGTCGCCCCCTGCCCGGCCGCGAGCATCGCGTTTTACCAGCTCAGTACCGCACCCACGGCGAAGGTGTCGGTGTCCTCGTTCAGACCACTGCCGGCAGCGGCATCGATCTGATACTGGTTGTACTCGGCGACCAGCTTGAGGTTGTCGTTGATGGTGCGGAAGTAGGCGATGCCGCGGGTCTCGTAGTCGGCCGCCACGCCCAGGCCGTTGCCGTCATCCTCGGTCTTGCCGTAGGACAGCGCCACGCGGTTCTTGCCCCAGCTGTAGGAGCCCTGCAGCAGATAGCCATCGCTGTCGATATCGCGCAGGGTCGGCTCACCGAGGTTGTTGGTGAAGAAGGGGTTGATGCCCTTGGCCTGGAAGCCCGAGCCAGTCAGCGACAGGCCGCCGAACTTGGCCTGCACACCGTAGCCGAGGCCCTTGGAGGTGACGGTATCGACGGTGTCGTCGGTGTTCTCCGAGGTCTGGTAGGCGCCGTTGATCCAGGTGTAGATGGTCGAACCACCCACTTCGAACTGGTAGCTGACTTCGGATTCGAAACGCGGGTTCTCCTGGTAAGCCTTGCCCGTGGCGCTGTCGTCGTTGGTATCGACCGGGTCCATGATGCCCACAGCCACGCGTAGCCCTTCGACCAGATTGTTGTTGCGGTAGGTGATCTGCGAAGTCGGGAACGGGTACGGGTAGCCGGTGCCGATGTTGCCGAAGGACACGCCGTTACCGTCCACCAGGCCGAGGGTGTCGGAGACGTTGCCGTAACCGGCCAACAACTCGTCGAGGAAGATATTCGAGCGCGAGAACAGGCCGAAGTCCTTACCCACCAGGAACTCGCCCCACTCCGGGTTGGAGACGGTGCCGTAGAACTGACGTACGTCGATGGCGGTATCGGTGCCATTGGTCTCGCTGTCGTTGATGGTGACCCAGAAGGACGAGCGGCCGGTCAGTTTGAGGTCATCGATCTGCTTGCCGAAGTTGAACCCGATCCAGTTGGGCAGAAAGCCCATCTTCACCCGCGACTGACGGCGGTCGAACTGGTCGCCATCACGATCCACGTCGCTGTTGACGTAGAAGGCGTTGATATAGCCGTCGGTGGAGAATGTGGTGTCGTCCTTGTCGTACAGGACGATCTCGGCAGCGGCCTGCTGGGCAGTCACCAGAGCGACGGCAGTGGCCAAGGTCAGGGGCAGAAATCGAGTGATGGCGATCTTGTTGTTGTTCATAACGCTCTCCGCTTGTGTGGCGACCACCTGGGCAGTCGTGTCGGAGGCGATTATCGAAAGCGAGCCAGGCCCGCCATACGCTGCCTTGGCAGCGTTTGCCTGCTGCTTTGGCCCGGCGCTACCAGCCCGCTCCGGCAGGCTCGCGACCGACCCGCTACCGGTAGCAGGAGAAAGGTCGTAGTACCTGGCCAGTCCTTGGGCGTAGAAATGCATCAGCTTGCAGGCGTCGCGCCCCGCGACGAACAAGGGCAACGCTGCGACAAGATGCTTCGCCCCGGGGCAGGGCTCCTACGGAAAGGCCGCGCGTTGCGGCAAGGAGAAGAGCGCCGCCTAGAGCGGCGAAGGCGCATCGCTGGCCAGTACCCGCCAGTCGCTGACATCCAGCAACTGACGGTGCGCGTCGAGCAGATCGTCGCGCGTCAGCACTGCCAGCGCCTGCTGCAGCCGTTGCGGATGCACCTCGGGAAGCCCGGCCAGATACAGCTGCCACAGCTGCTCGGCGCGAGGCAGGTTTGCCGTGGCGGGAGTCAGCGCCATCTGCAGCGCCGCACGACCCGCTGCCAGCTCGGCATCGTCCAGCGCGGCAAGCGCCTGACGCTGTTCGTCGAGAAAGCCGCGAATATGGGCGAAGATCCCGGCGGCATTGCATAGCGGCGACTGCAGGGCGAAAAGCAGCCCTCTGCAACCCTGCACCTGACGAAAACCGGCAAAAAGCGCATAGCCCAATTGCAGCTCGCCACGCAGCCGCTGATAGAAGCGGCCCTGCAGTTGCTGGCCAAGCAGGCGCCAGGCCGCCTCGGTATGAGCGTGAGCAGCCGGCAGCGGGCAGAACAGCAGCAATGCCGCGTCACCGGCGGGTTGCGCATGCTGATGCCAGGTAAGGCCGGTATAACCGGCCGGCGCTCCGGGCAGATCGTCCAGTGGCTCGAGCGCCAGGCACAGCTCATCGAGTTGCACGCGCTCGGCCTCCCCCAGCCCGACACTCAACGCCTGCAAAGTCGCGTCATCGCTGCACGGGCAAAGCGTCGGCAGATGGTGCAGCAAGCTGCGCAGCAACATGCCCTGGGAAGCAGGCTGCGCCGGTTCGACAACGGGCGCCAGCAGCTGCGCCACGAGCAGAGCGCTGAAAGCCGGCAGCAGCGCTGCCGGCCCCTGCAGCAGCAGCGTCCAGCGCCCCGGCTGCACACTCAGCTGGCAGGCAATACCCAGGCGCTCGCCACGCCAGCGCAGGTCGGCAAGGCGCGCCTGTAAGCTGGCTTCGATGCCATCGCTCGCCCCTGTACTCGTGCAGGGGCCGCGCCAATACAGCGCAGCCGGGCCAGCAGCGCCCTGCCCCGGGTAATGTCGCACGCGGGCTGGCGGCAGCGAATCCGCGGTAAGCACCGCACTCGCAGCCAGCAGAGGCTCTTCAGTAGCCAGGCGAAAATCGAAGTCGCAGGTCAGTGCAGAATCAGGCTCGGCCAAGGCTTGTAGCGGCAACGCCAGCCCGGTCGCAGGCCAAAGCGGTTGCTCCCGCTGACTGCAATGCAGCTCGATCAGTCCCTTACCGTCAGCCAGCTGACTCAGCAGAGCGTCCAGAGCAGACAGCGTGCTGGCTGCGTCGGAAGTGCCCGTTTGCAGATGCCGCGCCAGCGCCAGCGGCGCCAAACTGAGCTGCCGCAGCGTCAGTGTCTGCTGCCATTGACGCAAGCGCAGCCGCCAATGCGCATGCCCCTGCATCTGCCTGGCCCAGCTCTGCAACGCCGCCCGCAAGCGAGGCCCCTGCTCGCCATCTGCGCCCGGAAAGTCCAGGCGCAGGAAACATTGCCCGGCATGGCAATACAGCAGCCGCGCCTGTAATTGCCGACCAAGCTGCCGTGCACGCAGGCCATCGAGCAGGCCACCGCAGGCCGGGTCATGCAGGGCGTCCAGCAACAACTCCAGCGCGGCGTCCAGCGCGCCCTCATCGACCTGTGCGGCAAAGCCGACATGCAGGCTGTTGGCATCCTGCGGCAGGTTCAGCCGGGACGCACGCAGCGGCAGCAGCGCAGCCGGCGGACGGACGGGCTCGGGCTCAGTCGCGGGCCATGCCCCCAGCAACTCACCGGCCATGGCCAGCAGTTGCTCCGGCGGCTGCGGGCCGACCAGGGTCAGACACATGTTCGCGGCTCGATAGTGCTGACGATGGTAGTCATGCAGCGCCTGCTGAAACTCGGGCCGCTCCACGGCCAGCGTGCCGCGATCACCGGCCAGAAAATCGCCGCAGCGGTGCCCGGCAGCCAGCGCCTGGCCCAGCGCGTGGTCGATACGGCTGTCGCCATCCTGGCTGCGCGCCTGGTACTCGGCGTGCAGCACCTCGCGCTCACGCAGCTGCGCCTCGACCTCCAGCAGCGGCCAAGCCAGCATGTCCAGCAGACGGAGCAGCGCCGGCTGCAACTGCTCGGCCGGCACCTGGCAGACGAAATCGGTATGCCGCGCCTGCGTCGAGG
The DNA here is from genome assembly GCF_050473265.1 of Pseudomonas pichavaramensis. NCBI lineage: Bacteria > Pseudomonadati > Pseudomonadota > Gammaproteobacteria > Pseudomonadales > Pseudomonadaceae > Pseudomonas > Pseudomonas pichavaramensis. The sequence goes on from NZ_JBJKFJ010000002.1 coordinate 76,067, forward strand.
CATTGACCTGCCCACCGAGTCGCTGGGCGAACGCCATCAAACTCTGCTCGCGGGGATAGTCGCGGCTACCGAGAAACAGCAGATGTTCGAGAAAGTGCGCCAGGCCGGGATAGGCCTCGGGCTCGTCATGACTGCCCGCCGCAACCCGCAGACAGACGCCCACATCCTGCGCCCAGCTCTGCTGCAATACGCGCAACTCGGCGCCGTTGGCCAGGCGCTTGGAGTGGGCGGTAGCTAGGGCTTGCTGGAGCATGAATCGGTCTCGGGACAGCTTGCGGTCAAGCGTCAACCTTACACCAGCAGCGGACAATACTGCTTTGGCCGCAGCGGACTGCAACCAGGGTCGTAGTTCGCCTGCAACGCTTGGGCCTCGGCGAGGTCGGGCACGCTAGTTGTCCGGCGTGGCGAAGCGCTCTTGCATCTGCCGCGCCGCCACCTCGGCAGCATCGAGGCCGGCATCGACGCTCTGGCGAAAGCCGGCGGCGATCATGGCCTGCAAGCCGGCGGCTGTTGTGCCGCGGTAATCGAGCATGGCCTGGATCATCTGCGCCGGCGGCATGCCATCGCGCCCCAGCAACTGGCTCGCCTCTGTCACCACGCCGCGTACGGCGTTTTCGGCGATCTGCTGCGGCAACCCCCTCGCCAGCGCGTGCGCCAGCAGTGCTTCGGCCAGTAGCGCCGGATAGGCGGCCCCGGTACCGACCAGGCCGCTCAGATAATCGAGCTGGTCCTTACTGGCGACCTCGTCGCCACTGCCGCAACTGTCGAACATGGCCCGTACGAAGTCCTTGTCGGCGGCGCTGACCTGCTCGGCGGCATACCAGGGCGTGTAGCAGCGGCCGATCTGCGCGGCGGCATTGGGCATGGCACGAATCACCCGGCGGCTGCCACTGCGAGCGATCAGCGTGTCCTCCGAGATCCCTGCCATGAAAGAGATCAGCAGTTTGTCGCTGGCATCGAACTCGACTGCCGCGAACTGTTCCGGACGCACCGACAGCACGATGATGTCAGCCCAGTGCGCCAGCTGACGGTTGTCTGCGGTCAGTCGTACCTCTGGCCAGGCATCGAAACCCTCGACCCGCCCACTGCGGCTGGAGAGCATCAGCGCAGCCGGCGCCAGCACGCCTCGCTCAAGCATCGCACCGCCAATCGAGCGCCCCAGCCAACCGCCCCCGCCGATAATGCCAACCTTGCGTCCACTGAACATGCGCGTACCTCTCAGGTTGGCTCACTGGTCGCAGTGGCAACCAGCACAGGCTCGCTCACCGTGAAACCGTGGCGAGCGTAGAAGCGCTGCAGTTCACGCGGCTCAGGCGCCTGCTCGGTGAAGATCCTCACGTACTCCGGGATGCGCTGCATGCGCACGAGCACGTCCTCACGGCTATTCATGCTGATGTAGCCGATCTGGGTCAGGTACAGGGAGCGCGAGCGGACATCGGCAGGCAGCGCCTCGTAGCCGAAACGCGCGAACATGCCCGCCAGGGCTGTCAGGCGCGTCTTGTCGGCCAGCTCCACCTCGGCAGCCACTCTGGCGTCCTGCAGCGCCCAGCTGCGCACGGCGAACTCGAACTGCGAGTCGAACAACGCCGGGCTCAGCCAGCAGTCGAAGACATTGAGCAGCGCCTCGTTGATGCTCTCGGCGTAGGCTTGAGTCTGACCGACCAGATTATCGGTGTTCTTCGCCCGCCAACGCTCCAGCAACGCCGAGAGCAGCTCTTCGCGGTCCTTGAAGAACCAGTAGAAGCTGGTGCGCGACAGCTGCAACTTCTTCGCCAGCGGCAGAATCCGCACAGCCTCGACACCTGACTCGATCAGGACCTCATAAGCGGCTTCCAGCCAGCCATCGGCTGAACCGCGCCAGCCACTGTCACTCGATTTGGTAGATGTGCTCATGCCGCGATGGTAGCGGTGCACCGGTGTGCATACAACGCAAAAGTGTTCATCTGCGTCCATTGAAATGACATCGCTGTACATTTTTCAGACGCAAAGACAACCTGCAGTCAAGTCTCAATACTCCGAACCTGTAGGGGTGGCGCGCCCCCCTTACGACACGGGCCCGAGGCGGAATCCCACGTAAAGCGGCTTGGGGAGCCTTATACCCGCACCCACCAGAAAGATCGCTTACATGCGACAGATGATAGCCAGAAGCGACACAGCCTCTTGCGCAGAATGTACAGCCAAGTCAGATTAATTGACACCTATGTACATTTTGCCTTTCCGTCCTTCTCCTCTGGAGTTCCGAGCATGTCCAGCGATCCACTGCTTCAGCCGTACCAGCTCAAACACCTGACCCTGCGCAACCGGATCATCACCACCTCGCATGAGCCGGCCTATCCCGAGGACGGCATGCCCAAGGCGCTTTATCGCGCCTACCATGTCGAACGCGCCAAGGCTGGCGTGGCGCTGACCATGACCGCCGGCTCCGCCGCCGTTTCCCGCGACAGCCCACCGGTGTTCAACAACATCCTGGCCTACAAGGATGAAGTGGTTGGCTGGCTAAGGGACCTCACCGACGAGTGTCACGAGCACGGCGCAGCAGTGATGATCCAGCTCACCCACCTCGGCCGCCGCACGCGCTGGGACAAGGGCGACTGGCTGCCAGTGGTATCGCCCTCACATCAGCGCGAGGCAGCGCACCGCGCCTTTCCGAAGAAACTCGAAGACTGGGATATCGAGCGCATCATCAAGGACTATGCCGACGCAGCCGAACGCATGCAGGCCGCCGGCCTCGATGGCATCGAACTGCAGGCTTACGGGCACCTGATGGATCAATTCTGGTCGCCGCTGACCAACGAGCTCGACGCACCGTTCGGCGGCTCGCTGGACAACCGCCTGCACTTCACCTTCGAGGTGCTGCGCGCGGTGCGTCAGCGGGTCGGCAACGAGTTCATCATCGGCGTGCGCTATACCGCCGACGAAGCATTGCAGGGCGGCATCAACGCCGATGAAGGCCTGGACATCTCGCGGCGCCTGAAGGAAAGCGGCATGGTCGACTTCCTGAACGTCATCCGCGGCCATATCGATACCGATGCCGGCCTCACCGATGTCATCCCGATCCAGGGCATGCACAACTCGCCGCACCTGGACTTCGCCGGGCAGATTCGCGCGGCCACCGACTTTCCGACCTTCCACGCGGCGAAGATCCCGGATATCGCCACCGCGCGCCATGCCATCGCCTCGGGCAAGGTCGACATGATCGGCATGACCCGCGCGCACATGACCGACCCGCATATCGTGCGCAAACTGATCGCCGGACGCGAAGAGGACATCCGCCCCTGCGTCGGTGCCAACTACTGCCTGGACCGCATCTACCAGGGCGGCGCCGCCTACTGCATCCACAACGCCGCCACGGGGCGCGAGACCAGCATGCCGCATGAGATTGCCAAGGCCGCCCAGCGGCGCAAGGTGGTCATCGTCGGCGCCGGCCCGGCCGGGCTGGAAGCGGCGCGAGTGGCCGGCGAGCGTGGCCATGAGGTGGTGGTCTACGAGGCCGCCAACCAGCCCGGCGGGCAGATTCGCCTGACGGCACAAAGCCCGCGCCGGCGCGAAATGCTCAGCATCATCGACTGGCGCATGAGCCAGTGCCAGGCGCTGGGCGTGACCTTTCACTTCAACCACTGGGCCGAGAGCGAAAGCATCCGCGCCGAGCAGCCCGACGTAGTGATCGTCGCCACTGGCGGCTACCCGCATACCGAAGTTCTGGAGACTGGCAACGAGCTGGTGGTCTCGGCCTGGGACATCCTCTCCGGCGACGTCAAACCGGGGCGCAACGTGCTGCTGTTCGACGACGCCGGCGACCACACGGCCTTGCAGGCCGCTGAATTGATCGCCCAGAGCGGCGCCAGCCTGGAGATCATGACCCCGGATCGCAGCTTCGCACCGGAAGTCATGGCAATGAATCTGGTGCCCTACATGCGCTCGCTGCAGCAACTGGACACCACCTTCACCGTCACCTACCGCCTGACCTCGGTGGCACGCGAAGGCCAGACGCTGCTGGCACAGATCGAGAGCGACTACGGCGGCGTGCGCAAGCAGCGCCAGGTCGACCAGGTGGTGATCAACCATGGTACCCGGCCGATGGACGACCTGTACCTGGAGCTGAAGCCCTTCTCACGCAACCTCGGTGCAGTGGAATATCAGGACCTGATCGTCGGCAAGCCGCAACAGCGCGAAGACAATCCGGACGGCGAGTTCCAGCTGTTCCGCATCGGTGACGCAGTCTCGGCGCGCAACACCCACGCAGCCATCTACGACGCCCTGCGCCTGGTCAAGGATCTCTGATCAGGTAGCGCTGTACCCGGCCATGGCCGGGTACAGCATCGCTTGCGTTACTGACGAGAAAGCCCGTCAATGACCTGATCGGTTATCTCAGCCAACGCTGTCACCGGCTCGTCAGACGATGCGTCGATCACCAGCAACTGTGCACCGGCCTCCTGCAGAACCGCCTGCAAGGCTTCATCCACGGGCCGGTCGCTCAGCACCAGGCGCACGTCGTTATCCTCCAGCGCGGACTGCAGCAGCGCGGCCTGGTTTTCGCCCTGCTCACCTTCTGGCAGTTCGATCACATCGAGGTTGAGGCTGGTGGTGAGGTACTCGAAGCCGGGGGAAAGGCTGGCGACGCTGAGGTTGTCCAGCTGCGCCAGACGGCTCTCGTTCTCGGCACTCAAGGTCAGCAGGCGCTGCTTAATCTGCGCCAGATTGGTCGCGATCTGCTGCGAGTCATCGGGGCTCAGACGGACCAGGTCCGCCGCCATCACGTCAGCCATGCGGCCAAGATTGTTGCTGCTCAGCCAAGGCTGCTCGGCCAGCGCATCGCCGCTCTGCGAGCGCAGTGCGATGCCGGGTAATGCGCCGTCCACGGGGCGCGCCGCATCCACTTCGACGATACGAATGTTACTGCGCCGTGCCATGGGATACAGCGGATCGTCCGGCCACAGCGAACGCAGTGCGATCACCGCATCGGCCTCGTTTGCCGCCTTTTCCAGTGCGCCAGCGCCGCGCCCACTGAAATAGGAGATCTGCCGGCTGGCCGGGAGTCTGGCCGGGGCGGCACGTACCACCTCGACCTTGGTGCCTTGCAGCAGCGCCGAGCCGAGGCCATGAGTCACCGGCAGGCTGGTCAGCACGCGAATGGGTTCTGCTGTCGCCATCGATGCAGCGAGCACGGCACCGACAGCAACGGCGAGATTGAGCAGTTTCTTGTTCATCCGAAGTTCCCTTTGAGACTGGGCAGCAGGCCACGGGCAATGGCGGCGCCGGCAAACACGATGCCGGCCATGATGATGATCGAAGCACCGGACGGCACCGGCAGCTCCAGGGCGATGGGCAGGAAAATGCCGATCAGCGTGCAGAAGGTGGCGATCAGCACCGACAGCCAGAAGAAGCCCTTGAGCGACTGGCTGAGCAGGCGTGCGGCGGCGGCCGGAATGACCAGCAACGCACCGACCAGAATGGCGCCGATGACCTTGACGGCCGCGACAGTGACCAGCGCCACCAGCATGACGAACAGGTAGTCCAGCGGTTTCACCGCCACCCCACGTACAGCCGCCAGCTGCGGGTTGAAGCTGGCCAGCATGAAGCGGTTGTACAGCGGCACGGTCAGGGCCATGACCAGCAGCGAGACCATCGCCAGTACGCCGAGATCCTGTGCATTGACGGTCAGTACCGAGCCGAACAGCACGTTCTCCAGAATATGGATATTGATGCGCCCGGCCAGCACCAGCAGCAGGCTGGCGCCTACAGCCAGCGATACGGAGAGAAACACGCCAATCAGCGTATCCGGTGACAGGCCGGTGCGATTGCGCAGGTAGTTGAGCAGCAGACCGAACAGCAGGCAGTAACCGAACAGGCTGCCATAGGGGCCGGTGTAAGGCTCGCCGAGCAGAATGCCGATGGCGACGCCGGTCAGCGCTGCGTGACCAACGGCCTCGGAGAAGAAGGGGAAGCGTTTGACCACCACCAGCGTGCCCAGCCCGCCGAGCACCGGACCGATCAGCAGCCCGGCGAACAGGGCATTGATGACGAAGCCATAGGCCAGTGCTTCAGGCAGATAGCCAGCAGCGGCCCATCCCTGGATCAGCAGCCGCAGCTGTTCAAAAAAGCCGCTCATACCTCGCCCTCTCCGCCAAGCTGAGGATGACTGGAAAACAGCTGCAACAGGCGCTCCGGTTTCAGCGCCTGTTGCGGCGCATCATCGAACAGCACCCTACGGTTCAACCCCGTGGCTCGATCGGCCAGGCGACCAACCGCGCCCAGGTCGTGCTCGACCCAGAGCACGGTCACGCCGGCCTGTCGCCAGTCCTTCAGCAGTCTTTCGAACACGCGCATGCCCGGTTCATCCAGAGCGGCCATGGGTTCGTCGAGAATCAGCAATTGCGCAGTCGGCACCAAACCCTGGGCCAGCAGCACGCGCTGACGCTCACCGCCGGACAAGGCGCCCATGCGCCGCTTGCGCTTGTCCAGCATGCCGACCCGCGCCAGCGCTTCGTCGATGGCTGCAGCGTGACGCCTGGACAGACCGAGAAAGGCCGGGCGTACCTGACACATGGCGGCCATGAAGTCGTCCACCGTCATGGGCAGGCCACGGTCGAACTCCAGCGCCTGCGGTACATAACCGATGACACCGGGCGCATCCGGCCAGCTCAGGCTCAGCTCGCCACGGTGCGGCATTTGCCCGAGCAGGGTCTTGATCAGCGAACTCTTGCCCCCGCCGTTGGGGCCGACCAGAGCATGCACACTGCCGGCTTGCACCTGGAAAGATATCCGCTCGAGGATGGGGGTACGACCCAGCTCGAGGCTGACTTCGGCAAAATCGATCGAGGGCCCGGTAATCGTCACAGTCGGCAAGGTTTCGACCGCCGTCATGCACCGCTCTCCTGAATCGCACGCACCACGGTATCGAGGTTGCGGGTCATCTCTTCTTCGTATTTGCCCGCGCTGTAGTCGCCGTAGGAGATGTGCGTGAGCGGATACAGGTGTACGCCAGATTCACGCTGGATGGTATCGACGTAGGTCGAAGGGAAGTCCATCTCCGAGAAGATCACCTGCACGTCCAGATCCCGTAGCTGGTCGATGGTCTTTTTCAACTGGCTGGGGCTGGGTTCGATGCCATGCGCCGGCTCGACCACGGCGGTCACCTCCAGGCCGAACTCACGCAGCAGGTAATCATAGGCGCCGTGGATGGTCGCCACGCGCAATTCGGCCCCGCGCTCCTGACTCAGCCGGCTGAGCGCATTGGCCCGCAGGCTACGCAGACGCTTGCCATAGGCGCGCGCATTCTGCCGATAGGTCTTGGCGTTATCCGGATCGAGCTTGCCCAGCTCCCTGGCGATGGTATTGATCTGTGCGATGGACGCGCTGATGGACAGAAACGTATGCGGATTGACCACCTTGCCGGCACCACGTGCAGCCTGCCCCGTGGCCGCCAGCAACGGCACGCCTGCGTTGGCCTCGATCAACGGCAGGTCCGGCTTCTCGCTGGCGGCGATCATGCGCTCGGCGAAATCGTCATGGCCCACGCCGTTGAGCACGACGACATCCAGGCCGCCGATGCGCTTGATGTCCTCGGCGCGCGGTTCGTAGGCATGCGGGTTGAAACCAGCCGGGATCAGCGGCACCACTTCGGCCTTGTCGCCGACGATATTGCTGACGTAGCTGTAGTAAGGATGCAGGGTGATGCCGACGCGCAGGCGCTTGCCTTCAGCCGCGTGGGCCAGCGTGGGTAACAGAACAGCGCTCAGGCAGAGAAGGAAGGCGGCCAGCATTCGGCGCCGCAGCGGGAAGCGAGAGTAGGTCGACATGGAAAAATCCGGAATTCAGTGGCGGTGTTGGCGGGTAACGCCTGCGTCGAACTCGCTGAACACCTGGCGCCAGCCAGCAGCGCTCAGCGCCTGTTCGTACAGGTCGATCGGGGCGTCGTTGAGGGCCGAGCGATTGAGCCAGACGCTGGCCTCCTCGCCGTCGAGCAGCAGCAGAAACGACCCGGCCGTATCCTCTGCATTGCTGCGGCCGAAATAGGCGTCGCTGGTTTCGCTGTGCAGCAATTGCCACACGTGTCCACCGCGGTTGATGCTACTGGCATCGGCGATGAACGGAGGAAAGCCCTCCTCTGCCAGCTGCGCTGGCGTTGGCAGGCGCTGCTCGTCCTCCTGATACAGGCGAATTTCGTCGAGGGCGACCAGCAGATCGGTATGAATACCCTGCTCGGCAGCGTGCAGATCACGCCGCGCATCGAACTGCTCGGAGGCCTCAACGACGCTCTGTTGCGGCTGAGCCTGTAACATCACGACCAGCCCGGCGAGCAGCAGGATGGCCAGCGCCAGCAAACCCACATAGAGCGTTTCGTGCCCTGCACCTGCAGGACGAATCACCTGGGTGCTCATGGTGCCTCGATGTCCATGTGGTCGATCTCCACCACATGGCCGGGGCCGGCGTCGAACAGGACATAGAACTCGCCGTCAGGGCGTTTGAAGCTCAGGCTGGAATCGCCGTCGAGCTTGCCAGCGACGAGAATTTCCTCGTCGTAGCTGATCACGTCCAGCGTCACGCCCGGAGCACCACTGCCATCAGAGAAACCACCAACGCAAACAATCTCCTCATCACCCTGCGGTTCGCACTGGCAAACCGGGTTATGCGCCAGCGCCAACGAGCAGAACGCGCCGGTGGTTGTCAGCAGCAATAAGCGGTACAGGTTTTTCATGGTTTGCCTCCTCGTTGATTCAGCCAGGCATGGGTAGCGGGCGATGCCTGGGACATCGGTATGGATGCCTGATGCAAGGTGCCATCCCAGCCTTCCATGGTGATCCACAGCTCGGCGTCGGCCTTGGTACGCGGCGGGATGGGCAAACTGGCGCCCATGCGATAAGGACTGCCGAAGAAGATCGCACCGGCAGCGCGCAGACTGCGCGGTTTGCCGATGCGCAAATAGGTTGCCTTGACCTGATCGATGCAGGTCGTACACAACGCGGCATTGAAGCTCTTCATGTAACCGGCCGGTCCTTCAAGCCGCGGAGCTTCATCACGCAGCTCGGCCAGTCGCAGACTCCACGGGCCGACCTGCACCTCACCGGCTTCACGCTCGCCGAGTCCGCTCTCGCCACGGAACAGGGAAACGTCCTTGAAATACTTGGGCATGAAAGCCAGCGGGATGATCACCAGCAGGATGTTCAGATGGAAACGCCACTTGTGCCACAGCCGGCCCAAGGGCGTGGATGGCACTGCTGCTGCCTTGCTCATGACTGGCTCTCCGAGGCTTCACCGATACGAATGGGCGCTGGCTTCTCCGGTTTGCGCTCACGCGCGACACGCGGCTTGCGCTTGGCCAGAGCAGCGGTTGCCTGGACGGTGCGTTTGCTCCAGATCAACAGCCCGCTGAGCACCATCATGCTCAGCAGCAGGCCGAACACGAACCACACCAGCTTGAGCCACAGCCCGCCAAAATCACCGGTATGCAGCGGGCGCATCGACTCGGTGACAAACTCGAGGGCAGAACGGTCCGACAACAGGCGAGTCTGGTCGACGTTGGCGGTGTAGGGATTGACCGCAGCCGACTGGAACATCAACGGATACCAGCCACGGCCGCCGACGAAGATATGGCTGTAGGCGTTGCCCGGCAGGCTGACGAAGCTGGCCTCTAGCCCTGGAATGCGTTGTGCGGCGATGTCCACGGCACGATCGATGTCGATGCGCGACACACTGCCCCCCGGCTCGACAACCGGTACCTCTTCACGCGCCACGACCGGCGGTATGCCTTCGGTTGAGATGGAAATGTGATTATCGAAAAGCAGCGCCTGAATCAGAAACCACACACCGGTGATCGAGATGACGGCAATGAACCAGATCGACCAGATGCCGGACAGGCGGTGAAAGTCTCCCCAGAAAATGCGCGCGCCCTGGTTGAAGCGCAGCGTCGGCTTGAAGAAGCCTTTCCAGAACTTCTTGTAGACCACCAGCCCGGTCACCAGAGACGCGAGCATCGGCAAGCCCATCAGCGATACCAGATACCAGCCCCAGCTGAAGCCATTGGTAAAAGGCACCAGCCACCAGCCATGCAGCGCCCGGGTGAACTGGCGGAAGTCGAACTGCGGGCTGATGCCCTGAATGTCGCCCGTATACGGATTGACATAGAGGGTCGGCGAAGTGCCGTCCGGATAGCTGACCCGGGCAGTGAGGGCAAAGTGGTCCTCCTGCGGACGGCTGATCGACTGCACGAAAAGCTGCGGCTCGGCGCGGCTGATGGCCTGCAGCACCTGGCCGTAACTCAGGCGCTCGGCATCATCCGTCGGCTTGCTGGCACGCACATCCGGGTTGGCCAGCCAGACGATCTCCTGACTGACCGTGGCCAGGGTGCCGGTGACACAGATGATCAGCAGGAAAAACCAGACCGGCAGCGCCAGCCAGCTATGAACGAGGAACCAGATTCTGGAGCGGGACTTCTTTGACATCGGCAAACCAGGGGTTGAACGCCAAACGGGCGGTGACTAGGGGGCGGAGAAGCACAAGTCGTGTGTTCATCTATATAGGACGGATGAGATGGGAAAAACCTGCAGGTGCAGGTGAAAAAAATTTCCATTCCGCAAAATTCACGTCCACCCAGCGGGCGAACCCGCGGCCCGACACGCTAGACATGGTCTTTCTTGATAGAATCGCCACCCTTTATTTCCCGCCGAACGCTCCCGACCGCCTCCAGCCCTGTCGAGGCTGCAGAGACGGGTGAAGCCAGCCTTCAACAGCCCTGATTGACGATGCCTGAAGAATCGAACCTTACCCCCACCAGCACGCGCCCTGCCCTGTCCCGCCGCTTCTCCGTGGCGCCGATGATGGATTGGACTGACCGCCACTGCCGCTACTTCCTGCGCCAGCTGTCGAAGCATGCCCTGCTGTATACCGAGATGGTCACTACCGGGGCACTGATTCATGGCGACCGGGAGCGTTTTCTGCGTTACAGCGCGTGCGAGCATCCAATCGCGCTGCAGCTTGGCGGCAGCAATCCGGCAGACCTGGCGCAGTGCGCGAAGATGGCCGAGGAACATGGCTATGACGAGGTCAACCTGAACGTTGGCTGCCCCAGCGACCGGGTGCAGAACAACATGATCGGCGCCTGCCTGATGGGCCATCCGGCGCTGGTCGCCGATTGCGTGAAAGCCATGCAGGATGCGGTAAGCATTCCGGTGACGGTCAAGCATCGTATCGGCATCAACGGCCGCGACAGCTACGCCGAGCTGTGCGACTTCGTCGGCCAGGTGCGTGAAGCTGGCTGCCGCAGCTTCACCGTGCATGCACGCATCGCCATCCTCGAAGGCCTGTCGCCCAAGGAGAATCGCGAAATTCCGCCGCTGCGCTACGACGTGGCCGCCCAGCTCAAGCAGGATTTCCCGGATCTGGAAATCATCCTCAATGGCGGCATCAAGACCTTGGAAGAATGCGAAGCGCACCTGCAGACCTTCGACGGCGTGATGCTCGGTCGCGAGGCGTACCACAACCCCTATCTGCTGGCACAGGTGGACAGCCGCCTGTTCGGCGCCAGTGATGAGAGCATCAGCCGCATGGATGCCCTGCTCGCCTTGCGCCCCTACGTCGAACAGCACCTGCGCGAGGGCGGCACCCTGCACCACATCAGCCGTCATGTGCTCGGCCTGGCTCAGGGATTCCCGGGCGCGCGGCGCTATCGCCAGCTACTTTCAGTGGACATCCATAAGGTGCAGGACCCGCTGGGCCTGCTCGATCAGGCCGCCGAGCTGCTGCGCGGACACTGATCCAGTGCCGTCAGGCGATAGCGGCTGCGCCCTGTCGCCTGCACCATTCCATTTTCCGCCATGCGCCGCAGCACCTGGCGCACGCTGATCAGCGATAGCGGCTCGCCCGCTTCATTCAATTGCTGATGCAACTCCCGAGCGGAGACACCCCGTTCCTCATCGGCAGTGCACAGAGCCTCCACCACCTTGAGCCTAGGCATACTGAAGCGCAAGCCAACGGCCTGCAGCCATTCACGGCACTGACGTGTATCCGGCATATCTTCAAGTGAACGAGAGGGCTGGGTCTGGGTCGACATGATTCGTGCTCCTTGGCTGCTCTCTTCGAGTCGGACTCCACCGACTTCGGCGCGTTCTGACGTGCTGTCATAGATAAAGACGAACGAGCCGGCAAAAAGCGCATACCAAGAAGGTAAATTTTGTCAGTGACCAGACCGTTGAGCCTCCAGGGCACCTCGGGTAAGGTCATGCCATCTGCAACGACAAGGCCTCGTCATGACCTCCAAGCTGGAACAACTCAAGCAGTTCACTACCGTAGTCGCCGACACCGGCGACCTGGATGCAATCGCACGCCTGCAGCCGGTGGATGCCACCACCAACCCTTCGCTGCTGCTCAAGGCTGCCGCCTTGCCGCGCTACGCCGACCTACTGCGCCGGGCAATCGATGCCGGCAAGGGTGATCTGGGCCTGGCCTGTGACCACTTCGCCGTTGCAGTTGGTCAGGAGATTCTCAAGGTCATCCCCGGGCGCATCTCCACCGAAGTGGATGCCCGCCTGTCGTTCGATACTGCAGCGACCCTAAGCCGTGCCGAGCGCTTGATTGACCTCTACGACCAGGCCGGCATTGGCCGTGAGCGGGTGCTGATCAAGATCGCCTCAACCTGGGAAGGCATCCGCGCTGCCGAGCAGCTGGAAAAGGCCGGCATCCAGACCAACCTGACGCTGCTGTTCGCCTTCGCTCAGGCCCAGGCCTGCGCCGATGCTGGCGTGTTCCTCATCTCGCCATTCGTCGGCCGTATCTACGACTGGTACAAGAAAGCCGAAGGTCGTGACTTTGTCGGCAACGAGGACCCGGGCGTGCAGTCGGTCTCGCGCATCTATGACTACTACAAGGCCAACAGTTACAAGACCGTGGTGATGGGGGCGAGCTTCCGTAACCTTGGCCAGATCGAGGCGCTGGCCGGTTGCGACCGCCTGACCATCAGCCCCGAGCTGCTGCAGAAGCTGGCCGAGGACGATGGCCAGCTAGAGCGCAGGCTCGCTCCGGGCGCCACCAGCGAGACACGCCAGAGCCTCGATGAAGGTGCCTTCCGCTGGGCCATGAACGAGGATGCCATGGCCACCGAGAAACTGGCCGAAGGCATCCGCCTGTTCGCCCGCGACCAGGAAAAGCTCGAAGCGCTGCTGACCGCCAAGGCCTGAACGCAAAAAGGGGCGTCAGCCAAGCTGACGCCCCTTTTCGTTGCCCGTTCGAAACGCAGGGTGCGCACAGCGCACCCACAGAAAACAATCGATCAGTGCCGCTCGAGCGCACTGACCAGGTCGTGAAAGGCCTCACGATTGGAGTCATTCAAGCCCATCAGGATACGGTGCGCTTCCAGCACCTTGGCCTTGACCACTTCTTCGGATTGATCCTGCGACGGCAGGTCATCCAGACACTCCGGGCACGGAATCGGCCGATTGACGATATTGAACACCTGATCGAAGCCCATGGACTCCAGCAGGCGCGTGATGTCGTCATGAGTGGTGACAACGGTCGGCAACAGACCAACCTTCTGCCGCGACAGAATGGACAATTTGGCCAGCAAACCGAGGGTTGTACTGTCGATACTGCGGGTTTCGGTCAGGTCGATGACGATGGCCGAAAAATTCAACGCGGTAAAAATCTTTTCAATCGTGGCATCCAGCGCCGAACACAGCGTAAGGCGGACTTCGCCGACGAACTTCAGGACGAAGGTGCCATCCTGTTCGGCAAATTGGATGCGACCGGGGCTTATCCCAGGGTTCATGCAAGGTTCCTGCTCAACACCAGCAAGGCGATATCATCCGGCATCTCTCCGAGATTGGCCAGACCGAGAACTTGACGCAAACCACTCAGCGTCCCGCCAGCCTGGCTAACCAGTTGAGGCAAGGCCACTTCCTTATCTTTCAGAGTGTCGCCCGGCAACAAATCGAGAATGCCATCGGACAGCAGAGTCAGGCTGAAAGACTTCGGTAGCGCCATGACCAGATCACTGTAGTCAGCCTCTTCGAACAGGCCGACAGGTAGGCCACGGCCCTCCAGGTAACGTGCCTGACCATTTTCGAACAGCACGGGCAGCGGTAGATGACCGCCGATGCTGTAGGTCAGGGTGTCGCTTTCCTGGTCGATCACGCCACCGAGCATGGTCACATGCTTGCCCAGCTTGCAGTTGATCAGGCCGCGATTGATATGACCCAGCACATCGGACGGCTTGAACTGCGGCAATTCGCCAGCACGCCGCCACTCGTAGAGCAGCCGCGTGGTCATGAACTTGAGCAGCACGGTGACGAAGGCCGAGGAAGCACCATGCCCGGACACGTCGGCCAGATAGAAGCCGATGCGGCTGTCATCGATGCGGAAGTAGTCGACGAAGTCGCCGGACAGGTACAGCGAGGGGATGATCTGATGGGCGAACGTCAGGTCATCAACCTGCCAGGGCGTCACCGGCAACATGTTCATCTGCACCTGGCGCCCGGCGTTCTGGTCTTCCTGCAGCAAGTGCAGGCTGGCCTGCAACTCACGATTGGCTGCCTCGAGCTTTTCCCGGTAGCGCTGATTCTCGACGCGCAGTCTCGAGCGATCGAGCGCGCGGCGCACCGAGTGCTCGAGCACAGCGAGGTCTTCGAGTGGCTTGATCAGGTAATCAGCGGCACCGAGACGCAAGGCTTCGACAGCGTCATTCATGACCCCTGCACCGGAAACCACGATCACCGGCACTTCGACACCCAGCGCGTTGATCCGCCGGATCAGCTCGAGCCCATCGACCTGCGGCATGCGCAGGTCGCAAATCATCAGGTCGGGGTTTTCCTGCTGGAAGACTTCCAGCCCCTGCAAACCGTTAGTGGCTTGCAGTACCTTGAAGCCGCTGTCCTCGAGATAGGCCGCGAGGCTTGCACGGACGACATCGTCGTCATCGATGATCAGCAGAGTGGCACTGGTTTTGTGCATGGGGTATCCAGGCAAACTGCGCCAGGGCAATTTTGGTCACTGCCCGTGGCGCGGCGCCGCATGACGGCGCCAGGGCGATTTCAAGGGGCAGACGGTACTCCCATCTGCCGGCCGATTCAAGCCGGAACCGGTCGTCGTTCGGCGGCTTTACAGGGCAAATCGGCGAGGGTTATAAGAGCCGCGGGAGAGCTCATAAGAAGAGGACAGGGTCCATGAGTCAGAATGATCGAGCGTACAGCGAAAAACGCGACTACATCCGCATGCGATTGGAAGCTCCAGTCGTCCTCCATCATGCTGGCCGGGAAATTCCTGCAATGTGTCTGGATCTCTCCAGCACCGGCATGCAAATCGAAGCCGAAGTCGAGTTGAACATGGGCGACAAGGTCAAGGTGCACATCCCTTCCGAGCACAGCGAGCTGGCAGGTCTCGACGCCCAGGCCGAGGTTGTGCGCATCAGTGATCTAGGTGATGGCCGCCAGTCGCTGGGGCTGGCAATCATCTCCATGAGCTGAAATCTGCATTTACGAAAAAGGCGGCCATCGGGCCGCCTTTTTCGTATCAGCAGAGCTTAGAAGTCGTCTTCGACCTCGCCATCCTTCACCTTGAACTCGCGGTTCTGCAGGTAGGCATTGCGGACGAAGATGTACTTGTCGCCACTGATCAGGCGCTCGGCCGAGAGCAGGCTGGCGCGTGTATCGATCACCTGTACACCACGCGTGACGTTGCGCGTCGGTACATGGTCGATATATGGGTATGGCGCAAGCAGGCTGTCAGGCACACGCCCGGTTGCATCACGCACGCTGCTTGGGCCAAGGAACGGAATCACCAGATAAGGGCCGCTGCCCAGGCCCCAGGCGCCCAGGGTCTGACCGAAGTCTTCGTCACTTTTCTGCAGGCCCATGTGCTTGGCCACGTCGAAGAAACCCAGCAGGCCGAAGGTAGTGTTGAAGATCAGGCGGCCAGTATCGACACCGGCATCATGGAGTTTGCCCTGCAGCAGGTTGTTGGCCAGGTTGCCAACGTCACCGATATTGCCGAAGACATTGTGCACGCCGTCTTCCAGAAACTGCGGCGTCACAGCCTGATAACCCTGCGCGACCGGCTTCAACGCATAGGTGTCGAGCGTATCGTTGAAGCGAAAGATGGCGCGGTTGAACCCCTCCCAGGGATCCTCCTCAGTCGCCGCCAGGCTGACTACAGGCAGACAGCTCAGGCCAACGAGCGCTACCAGACTGCCCAGACGCGCGATCCAGCGAGCACCGATCACATGCATTGAATTCTCTCCTTGAGGGAAATAATGTGGCCACCGCCAGCGGCCAGAATGCCGCGTAGTATAAAGCCAGGAGCCCTGCTTGGGGCAGCGTAGCGATCAAACACGATGAGTGACAACACACTGCTGCACACCGCACACATTCCCGTACGCTGGGGCGATATGGACAGCTATGGGCATGTCAACAACATCATCTACATGCAGTACCTGGAGGAAGCTCGGGTCGCCTGGCTGGAACTGGCGGGCGTGCCCATGAGCAACGTGCCGCAGGGCCCGGTGGTACTGCAGACCCAACACACCTACCTGAAACCCGTGGTCCACCCCGCTACCGTGATCGTAGAACTGCGCGCCGGTACCGTCGGACGCAGCAGCCTGATCGTCGAACATCGGCTGAGCACGCTGGACGCACCTGACACCCTGCATGGCGAGGGTTATTGCAAACTGGTGTGGGTGGACCATGGCAGCGGTAAATCCGTGCCGCTACCGGAACACGTTCGCACCCTGCTCGCCGTCACCTAACGGTCATGTTTTAGTCATCCGTGAGCGTTAGATTGGCTCAGGCCCCTGCCACGGATGCTCCCATGCCCTATTCCTCCCCCACTGCCATGCTGTTCGAGCTGTCCGGCTGCCTGGTCGATTTCGGTGCTCGCACCCTACCTGTCGCGCTGCAGCGACTGCATCCGGACCGACCGCTTCTCGACCTATCGGGTACGCCACAACGGGCTCTGGAGAACCTGCTGGGCACAGCCGCGACAGATGCCCAGCTGCAAGCCCTGCAACAAACCCTGAGCGAAGTCGCGGATGAGCACGCCGAGCTGACCCCTGGCGCCGAACGCCTGCTCGCACACCTGCAGCAGCATGACATCCCCTGCGCATGGCTCGACCGCCTACCTGCCGATGCCAGCCTGCGTCTGGCGCAGGCCCTGCCAGGCGCGGTCACCGCCGTGTTAGCGGAGCGTGGCAGAGCCTGGCCCGCACCGGACGGCTGCTGGCAGGCCCTGAGTCAGCTGGGTGTCGAGGGCCTGGATGGCTGCATTCTGGTCAGCGGCAACCCGCAACTGTTGCGGGCAGGACTCAACGCCGGTTGCTGGACCATCGGCCTGGCGGCCTGCGGTCCACTCTGCGGCCAGGCACCTGGCGACTGGCAAGCGTTGACGACAACCGAACAGGAAAACCTACGAGCCGACGCCACACTCCATCTCTATCGCCTGGGTGCGCATTCGGTGGTCGACAGCCTGAATGAAATCGAGGCCAGCCTGGAAGATATCGCCCTGCGCCGTAGCAAGGGCGAAAAGCCTTGAGCACTTGACCCGAGTCAGGCAAAGCACCCGCGCTTGGATTAACCTTCAGGTACGGGCTGAAAACTTCCGGCACCGCCTGGGGTCAATGCCTATGCCGATTCGACAAGGAGAGAACTCTATGCCAGCAAGCGATCTGCAGCAGCAACTGGAAGCCCTCCAGCAACACCTGGCCCAGGATACGCCGCTCAGTGAGGAAGAACGGGCATCGCTGTACCTGCTGACCCAGGAAATCGAAGTACAACTGGCGCGCGAGGCTGCGGCAGCACCGGACGCGACCCTGGTCGACGGCGTCAACCTGGCAGTGGAACGCTTCGAGGCCAGCCACCCGACCCTGGCCGGCACCCTGCGCAACATCATGCAGAGCCTGGCCAATATGGGCATTTGACTCCGCTACCCCATGAAAAATGCCGCCCAAGGGCGGCATTTTTCATGGCTCACTGGCGGGCCAGCCGGCCGTTAGTCGTGGTGACCGCCTCGGTGCTGCGGTAGGGGTTGATATCCAGCCCGCCACGGCGCACGTAACGCGCAAAGACGGTCAATGACTGCGGCTGCAGCAGGCGCTGCAGGTCGAGAAAGATACGCTCGACGCACTGCTCATGAAAATCGGCGTGCTGACGGAAGCTGACCAGATAGGCCAGCAGGCTGGCGTGATCCAGCGCCGCGCCGTGGTACTGCACGACCAGGCTGCCCCAGTCCGGTTGACCGGTGACCGGGCAGTTGGATTTGAGCAGATGGCTATGCAGACTCTCCTGCACCACACGAGTGGTATCGCAACGCAGCAACTCCGGTTGCGGGTGATCGTATGCGCTGACACGGATATCGAGGTCGTCGATGCACTGACCCGGTAGCGTCGCCACCCCATCGGCCGCCACCTCGGCCAGCGAACGCAAGCGCACCGCCACCGGCTTGCCGGCTACCGCAGAAAGATCACGCACCAGCGTCGCCTGCAACTCGTCCCAGCTGGAGAACGTGGTCTGATTCAGCGAGTTGAGATAGAGCTTGAAAGATTTTGACTCGATGATGTTCGGCGAGTCGGCCGGGATGGCGAACTCGGCGATGGCCACCACCGGTTTGCCGGACGGCAACAACCAGGACAGTTCGTAGCAGTTCCAGTAGTCCACGCCCTGATACGGCAGATTGGCGCCATCGAGGCCCAGCTCGGCCCACTTGGTCGTCCGCGAGATGGGAAACAGCAACTCAGCGCTGTACTCGGCAATGTACTGGCTGGACTTGCCCAGCGGGGAATGTTCGGCGGGGTGCTGCATGGCGTGAATCCGGGTTGGAGAAAACCGGGCGAGTTTAGCCGGTTGGCCGCCGTGCGGCACCTGTGAAGTACGCCAGCGATGACCTGTAGCCCGGATGCAATCCGGGGAGATCGGCCGCAGTATTCCCTGAATGCATCCAGCAACGCCTCTGATCCGTAGGAGGGTTTCAGCCGCAACAGCCTTAAAAGCTCGCCGCTGAAGCGCCTCCTACAGAATTCAGACCGCCACCGGCGCCTCGTCGATCTGCCGCAGAGGCGCCCAGCGGCGCAGCAGCAGGTACAGCGTCGGAATGACGTAAAGGGTGAAGAAGGTCCCGACCAGCAAGCCGCCGACGATCACCAGACCGATCTGCTGACGGCTTTCGGCGCCGGCGCCGCTGGCAATCGCCAGCGGCAGCGAGCCAAGCACCATGGCTCCGGTAGTCATCAGGATCGGTCGCAGACGCTGCACCGAGGCCTCTATAACCGCCTCACGCAGCACTCTGCCCTCGCGCAGCAGCTGGTTGGCGAACTCGACGATGAGGATGCCGTGCTTGGTGATCAGACCGATCAGGGTCACCAGGCCGATCTGTGAATAGATGTTCAGCGTACCGCCGAACAGTGTCAGCGCGAGCAAGGCCCCGGCCATCGACAAGGGCACACTGAGCAGAATGATCAGCGGGTCGCTGAAACTCTCGAACTGCGCAGCCAGCACCAGGAAGATAAAGGCCAGCGCCAGCGCGAAGATCAGCGCGATACCCGAGCTGGACTCCTTGAAGTCCCGCGAGGTGCCGGTGTAGTCATACTGGGTTTCCGGCGGAAAGACCTCACGCGCCCCGGCCTCGAGATACTCCAGCGCCTCGCCGAGGGTATAACCGCTGCCCACGTTGGCGGTAATGGTCACCGCGCGCAGTTGGTTGAAGTGGTTGAGCTCACGCGGTGCCACCGTCTCGCGCACCTCGATCAGGTTCGACAGCTGCACCATACCGCCGTCGCGGTCGCGTACGTAGACGCGATCGAGATCCTGAGGGTTGCTGCGGTCGATGTCCTGCAGCTGCACCAGCACGTCATACTGCTCGCCGTTCTGCTTGTAGCGGGTGACCTGGCGACTGCCGAACAGGCTTTCCAGGCTGCGGCCGATCACCGACACATCGGTACCCACCGCCACCGCCTGCTCGCGATTGACGGTAATTTTCAGCTGCGGCGCGTTGAGTTTGAGGTCGCTGTCCAGGCCTTCCAGTCCTGGGTAACCGCGCATGCGCTCGAGCAACTGATCGACATAACCCTGCAGCTCGGCATACTCCATGGATGAACGCACGACGAAGTTGATGGGCTGATTACGTGCACTCTGCCCCAGCGGTGGGCGATTGACCGGAGTCACGCGCATACCGGCGACGTCCTGCAGTTGCGGCAGCAACTCGTTGCGAATCTGGAACTGGTTACGCGTACGATCGGCCCAGTCCTCCAGCTTCATGAAGGAGATACCCTGCGCCACCGTGGGAAAGCCGGCAACGACCAGATAGCGGTTGGTTTCCGGGATGCTGGCGTAAGCGGCTTCCACCTCACGGGCGTAGCGCGCCGTGTAGTCGATGGTGGCACCATCCGGGCCATTAAAGACACCGACAATGGTGCCGGTATCCTCAGTCGGCGCCAGCTCCGAGCGCAATCCGGCGAACAGCCAGGCGCAGCTCAGCAAAGCGCCCAGTAGCACAGCCAGCACCAGAGGCCAGGCGCGCAACGCGCCATCCAGGCTGTGCTTGTAGCTGTAGGTCAGGCCATTCAGAAAACCTTCGATCAGGTTGTACAGCCGGCCATGGCGCTGCTTGTGCTGATGCGACTTGAGCAGCAGCGCGCATATCATCGGCGTCAGGGTCAGGGCGACGAAGCCGGAGACTAGCACCGAGCCTGCCAGCGTCCAGGCGAACTCGGTGAACAGCTTGCCGGTGGTGCCCTGCATGAAGCCGATAGGCGCGAACACCGCGGCCAGGGTCAGGGTCATGGCGATCACCGCGAAGGCGATCTCGCGGCTGCCGGTGAATGCAGCCTGCATGGGCGTCATGCCCTGCTCGATATGCCGGTGGATGTTCTCCAGCATGACGATGGCATCGTCCACCACCAGACCGATAGCCAGCACCATGGCCAGCAGCGTCAGGGTATTGATGGAGAAGCCCATCAACGACATCAGGGCGAAGGCGCCGATCAGCGACACCGGAATGGTCACCAGCGGGATCAGCGTCGCGCGCAGCGAGCGCAGGAAGATGAAGATGATCAGGATGACCAGCGCCACCGCCTCCCAGATGGTGGTGAAGACGTTATCGATGGATTCGCGGATGAACTGCGAGTTATCGTTGGCCACGGTCATCTGCATGCCGTCAGGTAACAACGTCTGCACGTCGTCCCAGGAGGCAGCCAGACCATCGGAAATATCCAGCGGGTTGGCAGTGGCCTGCTTGACCAGGCCCAGGGTGACCGCCGGCAGGCCGTTGAAACGCACCACGGTACGCTCGTCACGCGGCCCGACCTCGGCGCGACCGACGTCAGACAGGCGCAGCAGATAGCCCTGGGAATCATCGAGGATCAGCTCGTTGAACTGCTCGGGCGTGCGCAGATCGGTTTCCGACAGAACGCTGAACTCACGTTCACGCGATTCGATACGCCCGGCGGGGATTTCCACGTTCTGTCGGCGCAGGGCGTCTTCCACGTCCTGCACGGTGAGGTTGTGTGCGGCGAGTTTCTCCGGATCCAGCCAGATGCGCATGGAGAAGGTCCGCGCACCGCGCACCTGCACTTCCGACACACCGGGAATGGTTTGCAGACGATCCTTGATCACCCGCTCCAGCACGTCGGTGATCTCCATGGCGCTGTGCTGCTGGCTGTGAAAGGCGATCCAGACCACTGGCTGAGCGTCGGCCTCGACCTTCTGCACGACAGGCTCGTCGACCTCATCCGGCAGCAGGCTGCGCACCCGCCCCAGGCGATCACGCACGTCGTTGGCGGCTTCGTCGGCACTGCGCCCCAGCCTAAACTGCGCGGTGATCTGGGTGTTCTCCGTACGACTGATGGAGGTGACGAAATCCAGGCCCTCGATGCCGGAAAGCACGTCCTCCACCGGCTGCGCCACCTGCGATTCCATGATCTCCGGGCTGGCACCGGGATAGGTGACCTGTACGGTGACGATGGGCACATCGATGTTGGGGTACTCGCGTACGTTGAGGCGGTCGTAGGCCATCAGTCCCAGCAACACGACAATCAACGACAGAACAGTGGCGAATACCGGCCGACGGATACAGACGTCGGAAAGCGTCACGGCTGGCGCTCCCCACTTTTGCTGCGCACAGTGAGCCCTTCGCGCACACGCTGCCAGCCGGCACTGATGACCGTTTCGTCACCCTGCAGCCCTGCGCGCACCTCCACCTGGCCATCGAAGCGTTTGCCGAGAATCACCTCACGGCGCTCGACCTTGTCATCGACCAGCAGATTGACCAGCAGCTTGTCGCCCTGCGGCATCACGGCCTCTTCGGGAATCACCAGCGCCGCGGGTCGTTCTTCGAGAATCACCGAGACGCGAACGAACTGACCAGGACGCAGGCGCCGGTCATCGTTGCCGATATGGGCGCGGATCGCCTGGCTGCGCCCGGCTTCGTCCAGGCGTGGATTGATGGCGTAGATTTCCCCGCGAAAGCGCTCGCCTGGGTAGGTATCGAGGGTGATTTCCACCGTCTGGCCCAAGCGCACCTGGGCCACGGCCTTCTGCGGAATGCGGAAGTCGACCTTGAGCGGGTCGAGCACCTCCAGGTTGACGATGTTCTGTCCGGCGCTGAGGTAGTCGCCCACACTGGCCTGACGCAGGCCCAGGGTGCCGTCGTGTGGAGCCTTGATCTGGGTCTTGTCGAGTCGCGCCTGGGCCAGCGCCTGAGCGGCACGGGCGGCCTGCAACTGGCTCTGCGCCTCATCCAGCGCTTGTGCGTTGCTGGCGCCACGCTGAAACAGCATCTGCGCGCGCTGGTGATTTTTCTCGGCAAGGTCGAGGTTGGCGCGAGCCTGGGCGAACTCGGCACGGGCGATGGCGTCGTCGAGGCTGATCAGCAGATCGCCTGCCGTCACCGCCTGGCCTTCGCGAAAATGCAGCGTTGCCAGCCGCCCTTCCACTTCCGGACGGATCATCACCGACTCATCGGAGCGCAGCGAGCCGAAGGTGATCAGCTCATCGCGAACTTCCATCTGCCTGACCGCCACGACCTCGACCATCGGTCCTTCGGCCGCGACTGCAGATAATGCGAACAACCCTGGCAACAGCCATGGCAAAGAGCGCAGCAGCGCGGTCATGAACAACCCCTTCCTCTAGGTAGGAGCTGAGTCTAACCGGCTGTTGTGGCGCTGCCAGCTGGGCAAGTTATTTCGCTATGTTTTTTCTGCCGCAGCTTAGCGCCGTAGGAGAGGCTTCAGCCGCGAGCGTCAACCGTCGCCCGGATAACGCAAACCTGTAGGCGCGGCTTGCGCCGCGAGAATCGCGGATAAATCCGCGCCTACATGAGCGGCAACGTCACTGACGCATACCGCGGCCGCTGACCAGCAGGCGGATGCACAGCGTATACAGCGCTGCCGTGGCCAGCAGCATGAAGCCGATGGCGACGCCGATGCGGATGTCCGATACGCCGAGGATGCCGTAACGGAAGGCGTTGACCATGTGCAGGATCGGGTTGCCCAGCGACACCGTCTGCCAGAATGGTGGCAACAAGGTGATGGAGTAGAACACCCCGCCCAGGTAGGTCAGCGGCGTCAGCACGAAGGTAGGGATGATCGAGATGTCATCGAAGTTGCGCGCATACACCGCGTTGACGAAGCCGCCCAGCGAGAAGATGGTCGCCGTCAGCAGCACTACCAGCACGGTCACCCCCAGGTGATGCACCTGCAGATGGGTAAAGAACAACGACAGCACGGTCACGATCACGCCCACCGCCAGCCCGCGCAGCACGCCACCGACAACGAAGCCGATGAGGATGGTATGCGGCGATACCGGGGAAACCAGCAGCTCCTCGACGTTGCGCTGGAACTTGCTGCCGAAGAAGCTCGACACCACGTTGCCGTAGCTGTTGGTGATCACCGACATCATGATCAGGCCCGGCACGATGTATTCCATATAGGTGAAACCACCCATGTCGCCAATCTGCCGGCCGATCAGATTGCCGAAGATGACGAAGTACAGAACCATGGTGATCGCCGGCGGCAGCAGGGTCTGCGGCCAGATGCGGGTAAAGCGGCGCACCTCGCGGTAAACGATGGTGCGCAGGGCCACCAGGTTGGCGGCGAATTCGCTGTTGTGGTACTGAGTCGTCATTGCGCCACCTTGGCCAGATTCTTTTCCACCAGAGAGACGAACAGCTCTTCCAGGCGATTGGTCTTGTTACGCAGGCTGAGCACCTGCACCTGCTGCTGCGCCAGTTGCTGGAACAGCGCATTGAGGCCCTGGCTCTTCTCCACCTGCACTTCCAGAGTGTGGTGATCGAGCAGGCGCACCGGGTAGCCCGTCAGGTTCGGCGCTTCGCTGTAGGAATCCTTGAGGTCGAGCAGGAACGTCTCGACGTGCAGCTTCTTCAGCAGGTCTTTCATGCTGCTCAGCTCGACGATGCGGCCATGGTCGATGATGCCGATGTTGCGGCACAGTTGCTCGGCCTCTTCCAGGTAGTGGGTGGTGAGGATGATGGTGGTGCCCTGCTTGTTCAGCTCGGTGAGAAAGCTCCACATAGAGCGGCGCAGTTCGATATCCACCCCGGCGGTGGGCTCGTCGAGAATCAGCAGGCGCGGCTGGTGCACCAGCGCGCGGGCGATCATCAGGCGGCGTTTCATACCACCGGACAGTTCACGCGAGGCGACATCGCGTTTCTCCCACAGGCCAAGCTGAGTCAGGTACTGCTCGGCACGTTCCTTGGCGATCGATCGGGGAATGCCGTAGTAGCCAGCCTGGGTGACGACGATGTCGAACACTTTCTCGAACTGGTTGAAGTTGAATTCCTGCGGCACCACGCCGAGGCAGCGTTTGAGCGCATAAGGCTCGCGGTCGAGGTCGTGGCCAAACACGTTGACCGTGCCGCCGCTCTTGTTCACCAGCGTCGAGAGGATGCCGATGGTGGTGGATTTGCCGGCGCCATTGGGGCCGAGCAAGGCGAAGAAGTCTCCTTCGGCGACGTCCAGATCGATGCCGTGCAGGGCCTGGAAGCCGTTTCCATAGGTCTTGGTCAACTGGCGAATGGTCAGGGCGGAGCTCATGAAGATGGGGTTTCCCGCGCGAGAGTGAGGTCGTTATAGATGAGGGCGGACACAGGCGATTGCAACCGCGTGTTTCACCCGCTCTTTGCTGGCATGCACCCTACCGACCTGGAGGCACAGAGAAAAGGCCGTCCTGGCGATGTTGATTATCGACCCAGTCGATAGCATTCATCTTTCACCGGTCTACTGACGCTCCTGATCACCCCAGGAGCGTGACTGGGCGGTTCTGCTGACGCCCGGCGAACTCGATTACCTGCGGGTGGTCACTGTCAATGAAGCGGCCGGGACGCAGATCGCGGTGCATGACAGGGCCCTGAAATATTTTCAGGGCAAACCTGCCGATTGCGCCAACTTAGCGATGATCCGGCCAAGCTCACCGCCCCCTACCGCCATTTATGGCTATGCTCGGGGCGTCGCCCGCTCGAATCATGGAGGAATGCACATGCTCGTCATCTGGTTGCTGGTTCTGCTACTCGGGGTGCTCTACCTGGCCCATAGCCGTACCGCCGCCCTGCCCGCACTGGGCATCACCGCTGCCTACCTGGTAGCCATGGCCCTGTTCAGCCCGGTGCCCGGCTGGCTGCAACTGCTGCTCTGGATCGTCACCGGCGCCGTAGCTGCGTTCATCCTGCTTGGCGACCTGCGCCGGCAACTGTTCACTGGCCCCTTGTTCTCCTGGTTCCAACGGGTTCTGCCGCCCATGTCCAGCACCGAGCGCGATGCCATCGAGGCCGGCACCGTCTGGTGGGATGGCGAACTGTTCAGTGGCAAGCCGAACTGGGACAAGCTGCTGTCCTACCCCAAGGCCACGATGACCGAGGAAGAACAGGCCTTCATCGACGGCCCCACCGAAGAACTCTGCGCAATGATCAGCGACTGGCAGGTCGGCCAGCAGATGGATCTGCCGGAGAAAGCCTGGCAGCACATCAAGCAGCACGGCTTCTTCGCCCTGATCATTCCCAAGGAATACGGCGGCAAGGGCTTCTCCGCTTACGCTCACTCGCAAGTGGCGATGAAACTGGCGACCCGCAGCGGCGACCTGGCCTCCACCGTGATGGTGCCCAACTCGCTCGGCCCGGCCGAGCTACTG
Organism: Pseudomonas pichavaramensis; assembly: GCF_050473265.1. Lineage (NCBI taxonomy): Bacteria > Pseudomonadati > Pseudomonadota > Gammaproteobacteria > Pseudomonadales > Pseudomonadaceae > Pseudomonas > Pseudomonas pichavaramensis. The sequence continues at coordinate 102,178 of NZ_JBJKFJ010000002.1, forward strand.
CTGCACTACGGCACCGATGAGCAGCGCCAGCATTACCTGCCGCGCCTGGCCAGCGGTGAGGACATCCCCTGCTTCGCGCTCACTGGCCCGCTGGCCGGCTCCGACGCCGGCGCCATGCCGGACACCGGGATCATCTGCAAAGGCCAGTGGAACGGTGAGGAAGTCATTGGCCTGCGCCTGAACTGGGAAAAGCGCTATATCACCCTGGGCCCGGTCGCCACCCTGCTCGGCCTGGCCTTCAAGGCCTATGACCCGGAGCACCTGCTGGGCGACAAGGAAGATCTGGGTATCAGCCTGGCGCTGGTGCCAACCGACACTCCCGGCGTGGAAATCGGCCGCCGTCACCTGCCACTGGGCGCCGCCTTCATGAATGGCCCCAACAGCGGCAAGGACGTGTTCATTCCGCTGGAGTACCTGATCGGCGGCCAGGAGTACCTGGGTAAAGGCTGGATGATGCTGATGAACTGCCTGTCGGTCGGTCGCTCCATCTCGCTGCCGGCTGTCGGCACCGGCGCCGCCAAGTTCACCAGCCTCGCCACCGGCCAGTACGCGCAGCTGCGCGAGCAATTCAATGTGCCACTGGCCGCCTTCGAGGGCATTCAGGAGGCGATGGCCCGCATCGGCGGCAACGCCTGGCTGATGGACAGCGCACGCATTCTGACCGCCAATGCCGTCGACTTGGGTGAAAAACCGTCGGTGCTGTCGGCGATTCTCAAGTACCACCTCACCGAGCGCGGCCGCGAATGCATTGGCCACGCCATGGACGTGCACGGCGGCAAGGGCATCATCATGGGCCCGAACAACTACCTCGCCCGCTCCTGGCAAGGTGCACCGATCTTCATCACCGTCGAGGGCGCCAACATCCTCTCGCGTAACCTGATGATCTTCGGTCAGGGTGCCATCCGCTGCCATCCCTACGTGCTCAAGGAAATGGCCCTGGCCGACCGCGAAGACAAGGACGAGGCACTGGCCGAATTCGATTCGCTGCTGATGAGCCATATCGGCTTCGCCGTTGGCAACGCCGCCAGCAGCTTCCTCCTGGGGCTGACGCTCAACCGCCTCGGCCAGGTACCCGGCGACGACGTCAGCCAGCCTTACTATCGCGCGCTCAATCGTCTGGCTGCCGCGTTCGCGCTGTGCGCCGACAGCAGCATGATGCTGCTCGGCGGTGACCTGAAACGCCGCGAGCGACTCTCCGCACGCCTCGGTGACGTGCTCAGCCATCTCTACCTCGGCTCGGCAGCCCTCAAGCGCTACCACGACCTCGATTACCCGCAAGACCTGCAGCCGCTGGTGCGCTGGGCCATGGAGGAAAACCTGTATCACGCCGAGCATGCTCTCGATGAGCTGTTGAGCAACTTCCCCAACCGCCTGTTCGGCTGCCTGCTCAAAGTGCTGGTATTCCCCCTGGGCCGCCGCCATCACGGCCCAAGCGATGCACTGGACGCCGAAGTCGCCGCCATCATCGGTCGGCAGGCCGGCGATCCGGCGCTGGAGTCGGTGCTGGAAGGCTGCTACCGGCCGCAGGCCGACCAGGATTCGGTCGGCGCCCTGCAGCATGCACTGAACCTGGTGAACGCCAGCCAGGACGCGCGCAAACGCCTGCACCAGGCGCTCAAGGACGGCAGTCTGCAACCGGCGCCGGGCCAGGACGCCATCGAGGCCGCGATTGCCGCCGGCATTCTCGACAGCGAACAGGGCCAACGCCTGCAGGACGCCGAAGCTGCGCGGCGCCGGGTGATCGATGTCGATGACTTTGCCAAGGAAGAGCTCAAGCTCAGTCGCGGCAAGGTGCGCTGAGTCGAACCGCTAGCGGCAGGGGCTTTGAGCCCCTGCCACGAAGGCCAACTATGCAGGACAGCGGGCGCCAGGATCTCTATACTCCTGCGCCCGTTTTACCCTTCAGGAACTCCACCATGGCCAGCCATCTCGAACACCATCTCGCCCTGCTCAACCACCTGCGCGGCATTCTCGTCGCCCTGGGCGAAGCCGAGCAGATCCTGGACGACAGCCATGCCATGTTCATCGAGCGCTACGACGAACTGCTCGCCGAACTGCCGCGCGACCCGGTATCCAGCCAGTACCTGGGCCAGGACCTGATCAGCCAGATCTTCCAGCGTTACCCGCAGATCGCCCACCTGGTACCACGCGACCTGTTGTGGTTCTTCGGTGGCGACTGCCTGCACTACATGCCCGACGAAGAGATCGACGTCTACCAGCGTCTCGACGAGCGCCGCTTCGAGGCCGAAGAGAACGACGAGCCGTTCGACTGGAATCAGGAAAAACAGCTGCTTGCACTGCCAACCGACGGCGCCAAGCACTGACTCACAGCTGATACCGCGTGGTCATCATGTCGCACCCAGCTGCGATGACAGCATGCGCTTTCCATGCATAAATACCCCCACCAGTATTTATGAGGATCGGCCATGCGCCCGTTGCTGTTTACTGCCCTGCTCGTCTGCACGACCACACTGGCTGCCGCTCCCTGGCAGAACGATGCCGCCGCGCAGATCTCGCCCTTCGCCGAGCAGTTGCTCGGCAGTGTACGCCAGGCGTTGGCCGCCGGCGGGCCAACGGCGGCCGTACAGGCCTGCCAGGTGTTAGCTCCACAGATCACCGACGAGCACAGCCAGCATGCCTGGCAGATTGGCCGTACATCCTTGAAAGTGCGCAACCCAAACAACGCACCCGATGCCTGGGAACGCAGCGTGCTCGAGCGCTTTGCCACGGCGGCGGCTAACGGAACGCCGATCAGGGAATTGCACTACGGCGAAGAGGTCGACGGCCAGTACCGCTACATGCAGGCCATTGCTGTAGGCGAACCCTGCCTGGCGTGTCATGGTGCGACGATCAGCACAGAGGTAGGAAAGGTCATTGACCGGTACTATCCGCAGGATCAGGCCCGCGGCTACCAGACCGGCGAATTGCGCGGCGCCTTCACCCTGAGTCGCCCCATCACACAGGACACGCCATGAGCGAAAACACCGACCTGCGCGTACATATGCTCGAACAGCAACAAGCGATGCTCAAACGCCTGGCCCGCGTCGAAGGCCAGATACGCGGTATCCAGGCGATGATCAAACGCGGTGAAGACTGCGCCGCCATTGCCCAGCAGTTCTCGGCCGCACGCAGTGCGCTGGACAAATCCTACCGCCTGATGCTCACCTGCCTGATCGAAGAAGCCATGCTCGACCCCGAGCAGAATCCACAAGAGTCGCTGCAGCGAGTACGCGAGATCTTCACCAAGTACACCTGAGCCTTGGTATCGGTTACTCCATCCCCCACCAAGCACGCTCATCCCGCCTGAATGCTTGCAGAACCAGCAGCACGGTCTGAACAAGCTCGCCATCTTTTATTCCATAAAACTCTAAGCATAGAACCGAAAAACAATTAAGATTAATCTTAATTGAATACTCCTACGGGTATATAGGAGACACCTGATCATGCATCCCGATGTCGTCGAATTCTTCGACTCAGCCACCTACACCTACAGCTATATCGTCATCGACCCCGCCTCCGGACGCTGCGCGATCATCGACTCCGTGCTCGACTACGACCCGGCCTCCGGGCGTACCTCACATGCCAGCGCTGAACGCATCATCGCCTTCATCAGGGCACGCGACCTGCAGGTCGAATGGCTGCTGGAAACTCACGTACATGCCGACCACCTCTCTGCTGCGCCCTACCTCAAGGCTGAACTGGGCGGCAAGCTGGCCATCGGCGAACACATCACAGTGGTGCAGAACACCTTCGGCAAGCTGTTCAATGCCGGCCACGATTTCGCTACCGATGGCAGTCAGTTCGACCGACTCCTGCGTGATGGTGACGAGTTGCAACTGGGCGAACTGCAGATCCGCGCGTTGCATACCCCCGGACATACTCCGGCCTGCATGACCTATCTGATTGGCGATGCCGGCTTCGTTGGCGACACCCTGTTCATGCCCGACTACGGCACCGCACGCTGCGACTTCCCTGGCGGCGACGCGCACGCCCTGTACCAGTCGGTGCAGAAGCTGTTCGCCCTGCCTGACAGTACCCGCCTGTTCATGTGCCATGACTACCGGGCGCCCGGACGTAGCGAATTTCGCAACCTGACCAGCGTCGGCGAACAGCGCCAGCACAACGTGCATATCCACCAAGGGATCGCCGAGGACGAGTTCGTCTCCATGCGCCAGCAGCGTGACGCCACCCTGGGCATGCCGGCACTGATCCTGCCGTCGGTGCAGGTCAACATGCGTGCCGGGCAATTACCGCCAGCCGAAGACAACGGCGTGCGCTACCTGAAGATCCCCCTCGATGTGTTGTAGTCAGCATCGCCTCGTCAGGAGCGCAGCATGAAGCTGAGCCGCTGGTTACCCTGCCTGGAATGGGGCAAGCACTACGACCGTGGCAGCGCCGCCCAGGATGGCCTTGCCGCGCTGATCGTCACACTGATGCTGATCCCGCAGAGCCTGGCTTACGCCATGCTCGCCGGACTGCCGCCGGTCAGCGGTCTGTACGCCAGCATCCTGCCGCTGCTGGCGTACGCCCTGTTCGGCTCCAGTCGCACCCTGGCCGTTGGTCCCGTGGCCGTGGTCTCGCTGATGACGGCCGCTACCCTGACGCCACTGTTTCCTACCGGCAGCCCGCAATACCTCGGCGCAGCCATGCTGCTGGCGTTGTTGTCCGGCGTGCTGCTGACGGCCATGGCCATGCTGCGTCTGGGTTTCATCGCCAACTTTCTCAGTCATCCGGTGACTTCCGGCTTCATCAGCGCCTCCGGCATTCTCATCGCCGTTGGTCAACTCAAACACCTGCTGGGCGTTTCCGTCGCCGCCGAGAATCTGCCGCAACTGTTGTCGCAACTGCTGCAGGCCTTGCCGCAGAGCCATTGGCCCACCCTGCTCATCGGTCTGCTCAGCCTCGCCTGGCTGTGGTGGGCCCGGGTCTATCTGCAGCAGGTGCTGCAGCGTCTGGGACTGTCGCCGCGCGCTGCTGGCAACCTGGCCAAGGCCGGGCCCGTACTGGCCATCATCGTCGCAATCGGCGCGGTCGCCCTGCTGCAGTTGCAGGCAACAGGCGTCAAGGTGGTCGGCAGCGTGCCGCAGGGTTTGCCTGGCCTGACGTTACCGACGCTCGACCTGGAACTGGCCAGGCAACTATTGCCGGCGGCGCTGTTGATCAGCCTGGTGGGCTTCGTCGAGTCGGTCTCGGTTGGCCAGACCCTGGCCGCCAAGCGCCGCCAGCGCATCACGCCGGATAACGAGCTACTCGGCCTCGGCGCAGCCAATATCAGCGCAGCCTTCAGCGGCGGCTTCCCGGTCACTGGCGGCTTCGCCCGCTCGGTGGTCAACTTCGATGCTGGCGCACAAACGCCGATGGCCGGCGTGTTCACCGCCATCGGCATCGGCGCTGGCGTGATGCTGCTGACACCGCTTCTGCACGATCTGCCACAAGCGGTACTGGCCGCCACCATCATCGTCGCCGTACTCAGCCTGGTGGACCTCAAGTCGTTGCGGCATACCTGGCGTTATTCGCGGCAAGATGGCGCAGCGCAGGCGGCTACCCTGCTCGGCGTACTGTTGATCGGAGTGGAGGCCGGCATCCTCATCGGTGTCGGCCTGTCGCTGCTGCTGTTTCTCTGGCGCACCAGCCAGCCGCACATGGCCGTAGTCGGCCAGGTGCCGGGGAGCGAACACTTTCGCAATATCGAGCGCTTCGCGGTGGTCGAAGCACCCAACGTGCTCTCGCTGCGTGTCGATGAGAGCCTGTATTTCCCCAATGCGCGATACCTGGAGGAGCGCATGGGCGAGCTGATCGCTCAGCGCCCGCAGGTGCGCCACCTGGTGCTGATGTGCTCGGGCGTCAACCTGATCGACGCCAGCGCCCTGGACTCGCTGCACGCCATCGTCGAACGGCTGCATGCCGCCGGCGTGCAACTGCACCTCTCCGAGGTCAAGGGGCCGGTGATGGACCAGTTGCGCCGCTCCGACTTTCTCGAGCGCTTTGCCGGCCAGGTCTTCATCAGCCAGTTCGATGCCCTCCGGCATCTGGCGCCACAACTGACCCAACAGACGCTGGCGTCCGGACATACCCCCGCCCCTATCAGCAGCGAAAGGAGCAACCCATGAAAAACGCACATGACCTGGTGATGGCCGCCAGAAGCAGAATCACCGAGGTGAACCTCGAGCAGGCCGACGCGGCAATCCGTGGCGCCGAACTGCTGATCGACGTACGGGAGGCCGATGAATTCGACGCGGCACACATTCCAGGGGCCATCCACATTCCACGTGGGTTGCTGGAGTTCAAGCTGAGCAACGACCCGCAACTGGCCCGACGCGACCTCAATCTGGTGCTCTACTGCAAGAACAGCGGACGCTCGGCCCTGGCTGCCGATGCCCTGCGGGAAATGGGCTATCGCCATGTCCTTTCGCTGGCAGGCGGCATCGAAGCCTGGCAGGCCGCAGGACGCGAAGTGGTGGAACCGGTATTGCCGAGCTTCGACTGAACATCTCCGCCAGCATAAGGCCCTGCAACCTTCTGCTGGCTAATCGCCGTTCCACTGATCTGCATCAATCCTCCGCCCTTCTATACTCCCCCCGGTAATCAGTAATATTAAGACACACTGTTACCGAGCAGCGCCTGCGCGCAAGGCCAGCCCCTGGCAAGCAAGGAGTATCAGGATGACCGAACACGAGCCCCCTTCTCCCTGGCGTATTGCGCTGGTGCGCGAGATTGCCGTGATCCTACTGATCAAGCTGGCCCTGCTGCTCGCCATCAAGGCTATCTGGTTCAACGCGCCCACCGTGCCTGTTGATGCCCAGCAGAGCGTCGCCGGCCACCTGCTCGGCGAACCTGCCACCCCGCCTTCAATCCCCACCGAGGAGCAACCGAGATGATCTCGGAATCAGTCGTCGACCTGTCGCGCCTGCAGTTCGCCATGACCGCGATGTATCACTTCATCTTCGTCCCCCTGACCCTGGGCATGGCCTTCCTGCTGGCGATCATGGAGTCGGTCTACGTGATGACCGGCAAGCAGGTGTACAAGGACATGGTCAAGTTCTGGGGCAAGTTGTTCGGCATCAACTTTGCCCTCGGCGTCACTACCGGCCTGACCATGGAATTCCAGTTCGGTACCAACTGGGCCTACTACAGCCACTACGTCGGCGACATCTTCGGTGCGCCACTGGCCATCGAAGGGCTGATGGCGTTCTTCCTCGAATCCACCTTCATCGGCCTGTTCTTCTTTGGCTGGGAGCGTCTTAGCAAACTGCAGCACCTGACCGTAACCTGGCTGGTGGCGCTAGGCTCGAACCTCTCGGCGCTGTGGATCCTGATTGCCAACGGCTGGATGCAGAATCCGGTGGGCGCCGAGTTCAACTTCGAAACCATGCGCATGGAGCTGACCGACTTCGGCGCCCTGCTGTTCAACCCGGTGGCCCAGGTCAAGTTCGTGCACACCGTGGCCGCTGGCTACGTCACCGGCTCGATCTTCGTTCTGGCCATTTCCAGCTACTACCTGCTGAAGAAGCGCGACCAGGGCTTTGCCCGCCGCTCCTTCGCCATCGCCTCGGCCTTCGGCCTGGCCTCGATCCTCTCGGTGATCATCCTCGGCGATGAATCCGGCTACGAGATCGGTGACGTACAGAAGACCAAGCTGGCGGCCATCGAAGCCGAATGGGACACCCACCCGGCACCAGCAGGCTTCACCCTGTTCGGCCTGCCCAATCAGGACCAGCAGCGCACGGATTACGCAGTGAAGATTCCCTTCGCCCTGGGCCTGATCGCCACCCGCTCGCTGGATGAGGAAGTGAAAGGCATCAAGGACCTGCTGATCGAGCACGAAGCGCGCATCCGTACCGGCGTCACGGCCTACGAGCTGCTGGAGCGCCTGCGCGGCGGTGACACGTCAGCTGAAACCCTCGCGGCCTTCGATGCGGTGAAGAACGATCTGGGCTATGGCCTGCTGCTGAAGAAGTACACGCCGAACGTGGTCGATGCCAGCGAGGAGCAGATCCAGCTGGCCGCGCTGGACACCATCCCCAACGTGTTCGCCCTGTTCTGGACCTTCCGCATCATGGTCGCCAGCGGCTTCCTCATGCTGGCCCTGTTCGTCTGCGCTTTCTGGGCCTCGGCGAAGAAGAACGAGGAAAGCAAACCCTGGCTGCTGAAATGGGCATTGCTGAGCCTGCCACTGCCCTGGGTCGCCGCACAGACCGGCTGGTTCGTGGCCGAGAACGGCCGTCAGCCCTGGTCGATCGCGGAGGTCCTGCCGACCCACCTGTCTGCCTCCAGCCTGAGCAGCGGCGACATCTGGGGTTCGCTGCTGGCGCTGATCGCCTTCTACAGCCTGCTGCTGGTGGTGGAGATGTACCTGATGATCAAGTTCGCCCGCCTCGGCCCGTCGAGCCTGCACACCGGCCGCTATCATTTCGAACGGCAACAGCCGGCCCACGCCTGAGGAATCCGTCATGTTCGATTACGAAACCCTGAAACTGATCTGGTGGGTGTTGATCGGCGTGTTGCTGATCGGCTTCGCGCTGACCGATGGCTTCGACATGGGCGCCATGGCGCTGATGCCCTTCGTCGGCCGTACCGACAACGAGCGCCGCGTCGCCATCAACACCATCGCCCCGCACTGGGACGGCAACCAGGTGTGGTTCATCACCGCCGGCGGCGCGCTGTTCGCGGCATGGCCGATGGTCTACGCGGTGGCCTTCTCCGGCCTGTACTGGGCCATGCTGCTGGTACTGTTCGCCCTGTTCTGCCGCCCGGTGGGCTTCGACTACCGCAGCAAGATCAGCGACCCGCGCTGGCGCAGCGCCTGGGACTGGGCGCTGTTCGTCGGCGGCGCGGTGCCGGCGCTGGTGTTCGGTGTGGCCTTCGGCAACCTGTTCCTCGGCCTGCCGTTCGAGCTCGATGACATGATGCGCTCGACCTACCACGGCTCCTTCTTCGCCCTGCTCAACCCCTTCGCCCTGATCTGCGGCGTCGCCAGCCTGAGCATGCTCAGCGCCCACGGCGGCGCTTGGCTGATGATGCGTACCGAAGGCGATCTGGCTGACCGTTCGCGCGCGGCCACCCTGCTCTGTGCGGTGGTGTTCCTGGCCGCCTTCCTGCTGGCCGGTTCCTGGCTGATGCACGGCATCACCGGCATGAGTCTGGCCAGCGCCGTCGACAGCGGCGCCGCGCTCAACCCGCTGCACAAACAGGTAGCAGCCGATAATGCCGGCTGGCTGGCCAACTACAGTCGCTACCCGATCACCATCTGCGCGCCACTGCTGACCATTCTCGGCGCAATGCTGGTCATTCTCGCCAGCCTCGGCCGCCGTGGTGGGCTGAGTTTCTTCGGCAGCAGCCTGATGATTGTCGGCGCCATCTGCACTGCCGGCTTCGCCCTATTCCCCTTCGTCTTCCCGTCGAGCCTCGACCCGGCTTCCAGCCTGACGGTGTGGGACGCAGTATCCAGCCGCAAGACGCTGGGCATCATGTTCGTCGTGGCCTGCATCTTCGTGCCGATCATCCTCATCTACACCCTGTGGGGCTACGTGAAGATGTGGGGCAAGCTCAATGACGAAAGCATCGAATCCAACCCCCACGGCCTGTACTGAGGAGAAACGCGATGTGGTACTTCACCTGGATTCTCGGCGTCCTGCTGGCCTGCAGCTTCGGCATCATCAACGCGCTGTGGCTGGAAACCACCCAGGATCTCGACACCGAGAACGCACATGAGTGACAGCGTTCTGAGCGAGCGCGCGCCTCTGCGCGCGCTCTCCTGGCTGCTGGCGACACCCATGGCGCTGATCCTGCTGATCCACCCCGCAGCCATGCTCGACAGCCAGGGCCGCTACAGCCACTCACTGCTGATGCTGGTGATGTGGGGCGTGTCCTGCGCCTTCATCCATGCCGTAGGTTTCAGCCCCCGCCACTGGCTGTGGCGAGCGCTGTTTTCGCCCTGGCTCGGCTGGGGACTTTGCGCCCTGGGCTACGCCCTGCTGCTTACCGCACAATCACGCTGACCTATCCGCAGCGCTCTCTCGCTTGACTGCTGCGCTACGGCCCAGCCCCGTCGACAATGGCCTCAGGCAGCTAATCGGGGGCAATTTACGGTGCGCCAATGTCGCAGTTGTATGCGTCAATGCCGTATTTTTCTGGTTTTCAACCCGAGCGGTTTAATAACTTAAAGACGTCACCGCAGAGTGGAGCCCTGAGTCAGATCATCGATCGGCTCAGAAAAAGAATGAAATCGGATACGTATTTTAAAAATCTGTCTCCGTTTTGCCTTGCCGGAGAACCCCACGCATGACCCGCATGATCAGCCTTTCGAAAACCCTGAAAACAATAACCGCGATCAGCACGCTGGCCCTGGCGTGCCAGGCAGTGCAGGCCGCCGACGCAGAATCCTGCAAAACCGTTCGCTTCGGCATGATGAACTGGACGGACCTTGAAGCGACAACCGCCGTCGCCAAGACGCTGCTGCAACAGCTTGGCTATGAAACCAAGGAAACCTCAGCCTCCCAGCCCATCATCTTCAGCGCCATCAAAGACAAGCGCCTGGACGCCTTTCTCGGTTACTGGAGCCCGTCCACCGACCAGACCATCGCCCCCTTCCTGGAGAGAAAGGAGCTGAAAGTCTCTGACCAGCCCAACCTGGCCGACGGGCAGATGACCCTGGCAGTCCCGACCTGGCTGGCCGAGAAGGGACTGAAGACCTTCTCCGACATTCATCGATTCAAGGATGAGCTCGATGGCCGCATCTATGGCATCGACCCGGGGACCGACGTCAACAGCCGCCTCAAGGAAATGATCGACAAGAACCAGTTCAACCTGGCCGGGTTCAAGCTGATCGAGTCGGGCGAGGCCGGCATGCTCAGCGCCGTAACGCGAGCCGACAGACGCAAGGCGCCGATCGTGTTCCTCGGCTGGAAGCCGCACCCGATGAACATGAACTTCGACATCACCTACCTGGGTGACAGCGACGATGTGCTCGGTCCCAAGGACGGTAAAGCGACGGTCTGGACCGTGACGCGCCCGGATTACGCCGAGCAGTGCCCGAATGTCGAGCGACTCCTGCAGAACCTGCAATTCACCAGTGCCCAGGAGTCGGCCATGATGCAGCGCATCATGAACAAGGAAAGCCCCATGGCCGTTGCCAAGGACTTTATTGCCAACAACCCCGAACAGACCAAGCAATGGCTGGCTGGGGTGAGCACCTTCTCCGGCGGTGACACCTCGCACATCGTCGCCCGCCAATGACGCCAGGCGGGCCAACCTGCCACGTACCTCAAGAGCCATCGGCGAGCACAGTCTGCCGATGGCTTTTTTATTCGAGCTCATCGAACACAGAGTCCTCATACCATGCGAAAAACCATGAAGGCCGCCGTTCTGCGCGAGATCGGCGCACCTCTGCACATAGAAAACCTGGAGATCCCCACACCCGGGCACGGCGAAGTACTGATCAGAGTCAGCGCCTGCGGGGTATGCCACAGCGACCTGCACGCCGTACACGGTGACTGGGCCGACCAACCCAACCTGCCCTTGATCCCCGGCCACGAAGTCACCGGGCACATCGCCAGTTGCGGCCCTGGCGTCAGCCACTTCGAAGTCGGCGACGCGGTCGGCGTGCCCTGGATGTACAGCGCCTGCGGCACCTGCGAGTTCTGCCTGGCCGGGATGGAAACCATCTGTCCGGCGGCCGAATCCACCGGTTACAGCAAACCCGGCGGCTATGCCGAATACATGATCGCACCAGCCGCATTCGTCGCCCGCGTTCCGGCAGACGCCGACCTCCACGCACTGGCGCCGATCCTCTGCGCAGGCGTCACCACCTACCGGGGAATCAAGCGCAGTGGCGCTCAGCCCGGACAATGGATCGCGATCATTGGCGCCGGCGGCCTCGGTCATGTGGCGGTGCAGTACGCGGTCGCAATGGGCCTGCGCGTCGCCGCCGTCGACGTCGATCCAGGCAAGCTGGCGCTGGCCCGTGAGCATGGCGCCGAAGTCACCGTCGATGCCCGCCAGGGGGCGGTCGAATCGTTGCGTGAACAGGTGCCTGGCGGGGTGCATGCAGCCCTGGTCACCGCCGTCGCTACCCAGGCCTTCGAACAATCCATCGGCATGCTGCGCCCAGGTGGAACCACGGTGTTCGTCGGCCTGCCGGGCGGCGACGCAGATATCATCCGCGCCTCGATTTCGGCTATCGCCGGCTGGGAGCTGAGCATTCGCGGCTCCAGCGTCGGTACACGCCAGGATCTGGACGAAGCCATCGCCTTCGCCGTACGCGGCAAGGTGCAGGCCAGCGTGACCCGCGCGAAACTGGAGGATATCAATCAGCTCCTCGATGCCATGCACAAGGGCAGCCTGATCGGCCGCCATGTGCTGGCAATGGACTGAGGGCTGAGACGCTTATCGGCCCTGCCTGGCTGCGACATAGACACCGGCAATACCGCTCAACGCAATCAGGCAGGCGCCAATAATCAGCTGCAGGCTGGGCACATCGCCCCAGATCAGCCAGGACAGCAGGAATGCCCAGACCAGGCCGGTGTACTCGAAAGGCGCAAGGATACTGGCGGGCGCCTGGGCGAAACTGCTGAACAGCAGCAACTGCGCCGCACCACCGCACACACCGACACAGAGCATCAGCAGCATGCTCTGCCAGGAGCTCTCACTCCAATGCCAGGGCAGCGCTGTGGCCATCAGCAGCAGGAACACCAGATTGGTCAGCAGCACCTGTTCTAGCAGAGGCATCAGGCTGGCCTGCTTGCGAATCAGGATGAAGCCGTAGGCCCAGAGCACGGCTGCCACGAGAATCATCCCGGTGGCCAGCGAACCGCTGAACGCGCCTGGCTGGCTGGCGACTACCACGCCCGCGAAACCGAACAGAATGATCAACCACTGCAACAGGCCGGCGCGCTCACCCAGCAGAAAGATCGCCAGTACGGTAACGATGATCGGCGCGGAAAAATACAGGGTCGACATCTGCGCCAGGCTGACTTCCTTGGCGCCCGTGTAATACAGCAGCCAGGCGCCACAGGCGATCAGCGCACGCCACAGCATCAGCCAGCGTGCCGACGCTCGCAGCGCACTCAGGAACAGCCCGCTGCGCCCCCAGGCGAAGCAGGCGCAGAGCACGAAAGCACTGCGCCAGAACAGCACCTCGAACACCGAATGATCGGCCACCAGCCACTTGATGGTGGCGTCCTGAATGGCGAACAGCATGCACGACAAGGCACACAACGCAGCGCCTCGCAGCACGGGATTCGAACGCACCTCCCCTATCGCTCCCACACCGCCTCCCAATGCCTTGCGGCGCGTACCTGCCCGATCAGTAGCCGAGATCAGGATCAACCTGGTTGAACAGTTGCTGCCCTGCCTGCATACGCCGCACATTGGCCAGCACCTGCTTGGCGATTACCTCGCTCGAGGCGCTCGACGCCATATGCGGGGTGATGGTAACGCCCGCCGTGCGCCAGAGCGGGTCAGCGGCCGGCAGCGGCTCCTCCTCGAAGGCATCGAGCAGCGCCGCGCGCAATTGGCCGCTGTCCAGGGCGCGTATCAGGTCAGCACGCTGTAGATGACCGCCGCGCCCTGGGTTGATCAGCACGGCGCCGGGGCGCAGGCGTGCGAACAGCTCGGTGTCGAGAATGCCTTGGCTTTCTTCGGTCAGCGGTAGCAGGCAGATCAGGCAATCGAGGCCATCGGCAAAGGCTGCCAGTTGCTCGTTACCGGCCCAGCAGCTGACGCCCTCGATGACCTTGGCCGAGCGCGACCAGCCGCGCACGGCAAAACCCAGTCCGGCCAGTTGCCGGGCAACATGGCCGCCCAGCTCGCCGAGGCCGAGCACGCCGATGCGCCAGTCGCTGGCTCGCTGTTGAGCCGGCACCTGCCACTTGCGGTGTGGCTGGCGCTGCAGCACCTCATCGAAACGGCGAAAATGATGCAGCACGCCCCAGATCACGTACTCGGCCATGCCCTGGCGCAGATCCGGATCGACCACACGGCAGGTCGCTACCGGCGGCCGACTGGGATCGCTGGCTAGGTGATCGACACCTGCAGCAATAGAATGGATCAGGCGCAACTGCGGCAACGCGCCGAGCGATCCGGGCGGCGGGTTCCAGCACACCGCCACCTCGGCGTGCGCAGCCAGTGGGTCATCTGCCCGATGAATGCTGCAGAGACCGCTGGCGCGTGCCTCCAGTGCCAGCTGCAGCTCACCCAGATCATCGTCCTGGCTGAGCAGCACCAGGCGTGTCACGAGCAGTACTCGTCACGCTGCGCGGCAATCAGTTTCAGTGCTGCATCCCAGGCCATCTGGATGATGCGCATGCCTTCGTCATCATCGGTGAACTGGCTGGCCGTCAGCCGGCAGACTTCTTCGGACGGGAACAGCAGCTTGCTGCCACCGGCCAGCGCCTGAATCTGCGCCTGGCAGGCGCGCTCGAGAAAGTGGATCTCATGGAAGGCCTCGGCGACGTTGCGCCCGCCCGCCAGCAGGCCATGGTTGCGCAGGATCATCGCGCGGTTGCTGCCGAGGTCGGCCACCAGCCGTTCGCGCTCATCCAGACACAGCGCCACGCCCTCATAGGTGTGATAGCTGAGCTTGCCGTAGAACTTCAGCGCGTGCTGAGTGATCGGCAGCAGGCCCTGCTCCTGAGCCGACACGGCCATGCCGGCTGCGGTGTGGGTGTGGATCACGCAGTTCATGTCGGCGCGCGCCATGTGCACGGCCGAATGGATGGTGAAGCCGGCGGCGTTGACTTCCAGGGCCGCGTCCTGCCCATCGACGGCACGACCGTGCTGGTCGATCAGCACCAGGTCGCTGGCGCGCATGTGGTCGAACAGCACACCGTAACGGTTGATCAGAAAGCGATGTTCCGGCCCAGGCACGCGCAAGCTGATATGCGTATCGATCAGATCGGTCATGCGAAAGTGCGCGATCATTCTATACAGCGCTGCCAACTCACAACGCGCCTGCCACTCTTCATCCGAATAACGCTTATTACCGCTCATGACGTCCTCTCGATAACTAAAGACTCAGCACTTCTCGCGCACTGATAAAACAAAAACTGTATTTAGAGAATCGCAGAAGAGCGTCAATGTCAATATAAAAACATCACACAGAGAGACAGAATCAATTATCCACTACACGGCCTGTTAATACGGCTCGATCTTGCCGTGGCGTTCTGGAGAAACGCTCGCGATAACAACGCGCGAAATAAGAAGGCGAGTCATATCCGCAAGCCATGCTCACCTGCATGATGCACAGGTCACTCTGTTGCAGCAGCTGGCGCGCCTTGTCCAGGCGCAAGCGTTGTCGGAATTCTGCGGGTGACTCGTCCAGTTCGGTGCGGAACAGACGCTCCAGCTGGCGGCGGGTGATGCACACACCACTGGCCAGTTCCTCGATGCTCAGGTCCTTGTCGATGTTCTGCTCGATGCGCTCGATCACCGCCTGCAGCTTCCTATTCTGCAGGTTGTAGCGGTGCGGCACGGCCAGGCGCTGCTGATCACGCCGGGCGCGGATCTTGCCGTGAACGAACTGCTCACAGACCTTCATCGCCAGCTCGGCGCCGTGATCCTTGGCGATCAGCTCGAGCATCAGGTCCATCGATGACGTACCACCTGCCGAGGTGACACGACGGCCATCGATCTCGAACAGCTCATGACTGACCTGCAGATCCGGATAGCTCTCGATCAGGGCATCGATGGCCTCCCAGTGCACCGTCATGCGCACCCCGTTCATCAGACCGGCGTGCGCCAGCACGAAGGCGCCCGTGTCCACACCACCCAGCGTAACGCCCAGGCGATCCTGGCGTCGTAACCAGGGCAGCAAAGCGGCAGTCAGCTCCGCCAGCGGCTCGTAGGTGGCAACGACAAACAGCATGTCGCCCTCGGCCAGGTCTTCCAGGCCGCCGTCGACGGCGATCGACATGCCATTGCTCGCGGGCACCGGCAGGCCATCCTGACTCAGCGTACGCCAGCGATAGAGGTCTCCGCCCATGCGGTTGGCCGAACGCAGAGGCTCGGCTGCCGAGGCGAAATCCATCATGGAAAAACCGGGGATCAGAAGAAACGCGAAAAGCTGGGCCACACAATACCTCCAGAGCAGTGAGCTCATCTTGATGCAAGGCGCCGGCCAGCTCCAGCACGAAAGTCGTAAAACTTCGATTTCGCGACGCTTTTTTACGGTATTCATCCCCTTCGGCACGACTAACCTAGCACTCAATGGATAACAGGACGCGGCACTGCGTAGACGTACAAGAGCAGCTTCTGAATATTCAAAAAACATTAGCGATATTCAGCTGATGATCTGAGCCAATGCGTCAGAAAATTCAGAAAGGCCAGAACCTGAGTGAAAGCAACGCAATAAAAATCAAGCAAACCACGCAATAAATAAATCCTAAAAAGACCAAAGACCGAACAACTAAAAACAGATAAAGATAAAACTTTTTCTGCGCACGACATTGCGCCTTAAAAACAGTAAACCTTGCGAATAGAACACCTGGAGTTAATACCGTGAATAGACATGTGATCGTGACCTGCGCATTGACCGGTGCCGGCGATACCGTAGGCAAACACCCGGCGATTCCGGTAACCCCGCAGCAGATTGCCGAGGCCGCCATCGAGGCCGCCAACGCCGGTGCCAGCATCGTTCACTGCCATGTGCGTGATCCCGAAACCGGCAAGCCGAGCCGCGACCCGGCGCTGTACCGCGAACTGATGCAGCGCATCCGCGACAGCGGCGTGGACATCGTGGTCAACCTCACCGGCGGCATGGGCGGTGACCTGGAGATCGGCCAGGGCGAAACGCCGATGAACTTCGGCAGCTCAACCGACCTGGTCGGCCCGCTGGAGCGCCTGGTGCACGTCGACGAACTGCGCCCGGATATCTGCACCCTCGACTGCGGCACCCTCAACTTCGGCGACGGCGACACCATCTATGTGGCCACCCCGCCGCAACTGCGCGCCGGCGCCAAGCGCATCACCGAGCTGGGAGTGAAGGCCGAGCTGGAAATCTTCGACACCGGTCACCTGTGGTTCGCCAAGCAGATGCTCGCCGAGGGCCTGCTGGTCGACCCGATGTTCCAGCTGTGCCTGGGCATCCCGTGGGGCGCGCCGGCCGACACCTCGACCATGAAGGCGATGGTCGACAACCTGCCCGCTGGCTGCCAGTGGTCGGCCTTCGGCATCGGCCGCATGCAGATGCCGATGGCGGCGCAATCGATGCTGCTCGGTGGCCATGTGCGGGTTGGCCTGGAAGACAACATCTGGCTCGACAAGGGCGTTTACGCCAGCAACGGCAGCCTGGTCGAGCGGGTCGTCAGCCTGGTGCACAACATGGGCGCCACGGTGCAGACCCCGGCCGAAGCACGCAAGACCCTCAACCTGATCTGACCCCCATCGCCGTGTTGTGGCAGCCCGCAGCGGGCTGCCCGGAGAGATAGCCATGCGTACTCAAGTGAAAACGGTTGCCCTGATCGGCGCGGGTGTCATCGGCTGCGGCTGGGCCGCACGCTTCCTCGCCAACGGCCTGCAGGTGCGCGTCTGGGACCCGTCCGCCGACGCCGAAAGCGCCATGCATGCCCGCCTGCAGACCGCCTGGGAAGTACTCGACGGCTGCGGCGTGAGCCTGCAGCAGGCACTGGCCAACCTGAGCTTCTGCAGCACCGTTGAAGCCTGCGTGACCGACGTCGACCTGGTGCAGGAAAGCGCGCCGGAAAACCTCGCCCTGAAGATCGAACTGCATGCGCAGATCAGCGCGGCCGCGCCAGCCGACGCGCTGATCGCCTCGTCCACCTCGGGCCTGCTGCCCAGCGACTTCTACGTCAACGCCCGGCACCCCGAACGCTGCCTGGTGGTGCACCCGTTCAACCCGGTGTACCTGCTGCCGCTGGTGGAAATCGTCGGCGGCAAGGACACCAGCAGCGAAACCCTCGACGCCGCGACCGAGCTGTTCCGCAGCCTGGGCATGAAGCCGCTGCGGGTGCGCCAGGAGGTGCCGGGATTTATCGCCGACCGGCTGATGGAGTCGATGTGGCGCGAGGCCCTGCACATGATCAACGACGGCGTCGCCACGCCGAGCGAAATCGATGACGCGGTGCGCTTCGGCTGCGGCCTGCGCTGGGCCTTCATGGGCTCCTTCCTGACCTTCTCGCTGGCCGGCGGCAATCAGGGCATGCGCCACTTCATGCAGCAGTTCGGCCCGGCGCTGAAGCTGCCCTGGACCTACCTGGAAGCGCCGGAGCTGACCGACACCCTGCTCGACCGCATCGTCGAAGGCTCCGAACCGCTGCTCGGCGGCCACAGCATCGCCGCCATGGAACGCTACCGCGACGACTGCCTGCAGGCCCTGCAGAGCACCATCGCCACGGTCAAGGCCCGCCACGGCATCAACGATTAAGGAAACCGCCATGCAACAAGCTGACGACATCCTCTGGAGCGGGCCGATCATCGCCGAGTGGACCGATTACAACGGCCACCTGCGCGACGCCTTCTACCTCTACCTGTTCAGCCTCGCCGGCGACAACCTGATGGCGCGCATCGGCCTCGACGAAGCCGGCCGCGCCAGCAGCGGCCACTCGATGTTCACCCTCGAATGCCACCTGCTGTACCTGCAGGAAGTGAAGCTGGGGCAGATCGTCGAGGTGCGCTTCCAGCTGATCGAGGCCGACGCCAAGCGTCTGCACCTGGCCTTCACCCTCAACGTGCAGGGTGATGAAACTGTCTGCGCAGCCGCCGAGCAGATGTGGCTGAACGTGGCCATGGCCGGACCGAAATCGGCGCCCTTCGCCGCCTCGGTCGCCCCGCACATCGACACCATCGCCCAGGCCCACCGCCTGCGCCCACGCCCCGAGTTCATCGGCCGCACCATCGGCCTGCCCTCTTCCCGTTAATCACCACCGAATCGGCCCACCCCGGCGGAGACCCTCATGAGCGCAATCCCCAAAGCCAGCAGTGAAGAACAGTTTGCCTCCGACTGGAGAAGCTTCAGCACCGACCACCTGTTGCTCAGCGCCCAGGCGCAGCAAGACGCCGTCGCCGTGCGCTGGAGCGATGACCTCGACAGCCTCTACCACTACCAGTGGCTGCGCGATAACTGCCAGTGCGCGCAATGCGTGCACCCGGTCACCCGCGAGCAGGTGTTCGAGATCGTCGACGTGCCGGAAGACCTCAAGCCGCAGCAGGTGCAGCTGACCCAGAACAACGATCTGGCCGTCACCTGGGAAGACGGCCACCAGAGCCTGTACGGCGCCGGCTGGCTGCGCAGCCACAGCTATGACGCCGCCTCGCGGGCCGAGCGCCAGGCCGAACAGCGCACCGTGCAGACCTGGATGGCCGACCTGCCGATCCCCACCTTCGACTTCAAGGCGGTGATGAGCGAGGACAAGGCCCTGCTGCAATGGCTGCTGGCCGCCCGCGATGTCGGCCTGTCGCGCCTGGTCAACATGCCCACCGGCGAAGAGATCATGGAGCAGGTGGCCCATCGCATCTCCTTTATCCGCGAGAGCAACTTCGGCGTGGTGTTCGAGGTGCGCACCAAGGTCGAGGCGGTCAACACCAACGCCTACACCTCGCTGGAGCTGCCGCACCACACCGACCTGCCGACCCGCGAACTGCAACCGGGGCTGCAGTTCCTGCACTGCCTGGTCAACGACGCCACCGGCGGCGAGAGCACCTTCGTCGACGGCTTCGCCATCGCCCAGCGCCTGCGCGATCAGTACCCGGAAGACTTCCGCCTGCTCACTCAGACCCCGGTCAGCTTCCGCAACAAGGCGCCGCAGAGCGACTACCGCAGCCTGGCACCGATCATCGGCCTGGATGCCCGCGGCGAAATCAGCGAAATCCGCCTGGCCAACTGGCTGCGCGCGCCCTTCGATGTGCAAAGCAGCGACATGGCCGCCTTCTACCGCGCCTACCGCCGCTTCAGCAGCCTGACCCGCGACCCGGCCTTCATCGTCAGCCAGCGCCTCAACGCCGGCGAAATGTGGTGCTTCGACAACCGCCGCACCATGCACGCGCGCCAGGCCTTCGACCAGACCAGCGGCCTGCGTCACCTGCGCGGCTGCTACATGGACCGCGACGAGCTGCTGTCGCGCATCCTCGTGCTGCAGCGCAACAGCGACAACCTGTAACCGGCCTCGTCATTCCACCGCATCGAGATACCACCATGAGCAACTACTCCATCGCGCAAGACCCGGCAACCGGTGGCCTGACCTTCCTCTCCCCCGACGCTCAGATCGAGCTGCCGGCCCTCTGGCTGCGCGAGCGCAGCCCGGACCCGACGCAGCTGGAGGCCATGACCCAGCAGCGCCTGTTCGACTCCCACGGCATCGACCCGCTGATCAGCGTCAGCGCCCTGGAGCCGGTGGGCGAAAGCCAGGCCTGGCTGACCTTCAGCGACGCGCACCGCGCTCTGTATGACTTCGATATCCTCAGCCAGGATATCTTCGGCCGCTCGCCCTTCCCCGAGGCGCAGGCCTGGGACAGCAGCCTGGACATGAACCGGGTGCGCGTCGACTGGCTGCAGATGGAGCAGCCGCAGGCCTTCCGCGCCGCGCTCGAGGCCTACCTGACCTACGGTTTCATCGTGCTCTACAACGTGCCTTGCGAGGCAGAAAGCGTGCTCGAAGTCGGGCGCAAGTTCGGCTACATCAAGGAGACCAACTTCGGTCGTTACTTCGAGGTCTACTCGCGCCCGGACGGCAACGATCTGGCCTACCGCTCGGTGTTCCTCGGCCCGCATACCGACAACCCCTACCGCGACCCGGTGCCGGGCATCCAGCTGCTGCACTGCCTGATCAACGAAACCTCGGGCGGCCTGTCGACCCTGGTCGACAGCGTCAGCGTGGTCAACCAGCTCGCCGCGGAAGACCCGCAGGGCTACCGCCAGCTGTGCGACATCGCCGTGCAGTACCGCTTCGTCGACAAGGGCACCGAGCTGATCACCCAGCGCCCGGTGATCAACACCGACGCCAGCGGCCGCACCCTCGGCGTGCACTACAGCCCGCGCCTGGACGGCCTGCCGCTGCTGCCCGCCGAGGCCCTGCGCCACTACCACAAGGCCCGCCAGCGCCTCGGCCAGCTGTTCAGCGACCCCGAGTACGAACTGCGTTTTCGCCTCGAAGCCGGCGAGCTGATGCTGTTCGACAACAGCCGTGTGCTGCACGGCCGCACCGCCTACGACCCCAGCGAAGGGCATCGTCACCTGCAGGGCTGCTACATCGATCTCGATGGCCCGCGTGAACGCTTCGCCAGCACCCTCAAAGCATTGGCCAACTCCGAGGCATAAGCATGCAAACCGTGAACTTCACCGAAATGAAAGCCGGCACCGCCGAGGAGTACCACTTCCTCGAGCGCCTCGAACAGGACTACAACACCGGCCTGGTCGACCGCCTGCTCAAGGCCCTGGAAGACTCGGCCAACACCCTCAGCGGCTACAAGCTCAACCGCCTCGAACACTCGCTGCAATCGGCCGCCCGCGCCGAGGCCGACGGTGCCGACGAGGACATGATCGTCGGCGCCCTGCTGCACGACCTCGGCGACAGCCTGGCGCCCTACAACCACTCGCAGTACGCGGCGAGCATCATCCGCCCCTACGTGCGCAGCGAAGTGACCTGGGTGGTGCACCACCACGGCCTGTTCCAGAACTACTACTACATCCACCACTACGGCGGTGACCGCTACGAGCGCGAGCGCTACAAGGATCACCCGTTCTATCAGAGCTGCGTGGACTTCTGCGAGCGCTGGGATCAGGCCTCCTTCGACCCGGACTATCCCACCCCGCCGCTGAGCCACTTCGAGCCGATGCTGCGCCGCGTGTTCGCCCGCACACCGTTCGATCCCGAGGTGATCGGTACCGAATATCGACTGGACTGAAGGGTGAAACTGCAGGTCAGGGATGCGTGCCTAACGCACTGCTGACCTGCAGCAGGCCAGCAGTGCGATTACGGAGCGGCGGGATCATTGCGGGGTGATGCGTACGGTTGCAGCCCGTGTTCTGTCACTGATCATCGGCGCCAGGTAGCGGCTGTCGGGGTATTTGTTGCGGTAGGCCTGATCGATCTGGTCATTCAGGGCCGGGTCGGCCGCAGCAAAGTTGACTTCATAGGTCTGCCCCGCCGCCTTGATACGCCCGGCCTTCTCGCGGATGGCGGCCTGGTACCAGCTTGAGCGCGTACCGCTATAGGCCCGCACATAAAGGTTGCCATCAACCTGCACGCACCAGATCCAGGTCGGCGTGCCGTAGGTGGTGCTGTCTTCACGCAGTGGCAAAACGTGCAGATCATCGGCCTTGATGATGCGATCAAGCTCAGCCTGCGACCAGCCCTTGCCGGCCTCCTCGCTCGCCTGTGCCGGAGTCATCGCCGCAAGGCCGCTGAGGGCAGCGGCGAGAGCAACTTCCTTGATGCGCTTGGTCATGTGCAGTTCATCCTTATTCAGATATATGAGAGATGCAGATGGCCTATCTGACCAGATAGCTGCAGGGCTGTTCTGTCCAGCGGCTGAACCAAGGCTGCTTAGCCCACCCAACGGCCCCGGACAACTCGATAGCAGATCCGGCTGACTAAAGGAATGAATGACAAAACGCGCACAAACAAAAACGCCGCTCGATTGAGCGGCGTTTTTGTTTATTTGGAGCGGGAAACGAGACTCGAACTCGCGACCCCGACCTTGGCAAGGTCGTGCTCTACCAACTGAGCTATTCCCGCAGTACAACTAAAATGGCGTCCCCTAGGGGACTCGAACCCCTGTTACCGCCGTGAAAGGGCGGTGTCCTAGGCCACTAGACGAAGGGGACCTTGGAACTTTTTGTGAAACCCTGCAGAAGCAGGCCTTCTAAAACTGGAGCGGGAAACGAGACTCGAACTCGCGACCCCGACCTTGGCAAGGTCGTGCTCTACCAACTGAGCTATTCCCGCATATACAACTTAAAGTGGCGTCCCCTAGGGGACTCGAACCCCTGTTACCGCCGTGAAAGGGCGGTGTCCTAGGCCACTAGACGAAGGGGACATACCCCGGAACATCAAGCAACTTTCCGGCTTCCTTCGCTCTGTTTCTGGCATTGCGCTGGAAGTGGCGCGCATTCTATGGAGCCTTTCGAGAGTCGTCAACCTCTCTCTAAAAAATTTTTAAAATCAAAGACTTCAGGCCATAAATTGACATGACACTAGGAGCCATGCGGCTAAGCCACTACACTCGGTCGAAAAGTCGATTCTCGAGAGGTCCCAAGCAGTGTCCGCACTCGTGATTACCCTGCTGATCGTCGGCGGCATCGCCCTGCTGATGGTGATCGCCTATATCAACCACGCCGTCGAGAACAGCAAGCTGGAGAAAGCACGCCAGCGCGCCGACCTGCTCGACCGCATCCGCCGCTGCCAGGATCTGTCCGAGCGCCTGCCCGGCCAATTGATGACGCCCCAGTTGAAGCTGCTGCTCAGCCAGTTGCAGCTGCAGGCCAGCGAACGCCTTCTGCCATTGGATAAACAGAACGCCACGCTTCAGAGCGACATCGAAACCCTGAAATCCCAGATCGCCCAGGGCGAAGCCATTGCAGTGAAGAATCCGCCGCAGGCTATCGCCAACGAGGCCAAGGCCAAGGATACGCGCTTCCTGTTGGAGAACCTCCACGCGCTGATCACTAGCTCGGTACAGGCCGGCATGCTCAGCGCCGCCGAAGGCAAACAATGGCTCAAGCAGATCCGCCAGATGCTGGTGCAGGTGCATATCGAGTTCTTCAGCACCCTGGGGCAGGCGGCCCTGCAGCAGAAGCAGCCCGGCCAGGCACGCCTGGCCTTCGAGCGCGGCGCGCAGTACCTGCGCAAGCAACCGGAACCGGCGCAGTACCAGGCGCAGCTCAAACGCTTCGAAGAACAACTGGCGCGCGCCAATGCCATGGTGCTCAACAACAATGCACCCAGCGCAGAAGAACCCAGCGAGTTGACCGAGGGTCTGAAGAACCTGGAAGACGACGACTGGAAGAAGAAGAATATCTACGACTGAGCCTTCTCGCCTCCGCCCAGTCGAGTCCATTGACTGCCGATAGGAGTTGCAATGAGCCTGACCGTCTACGGGGCCCCGCTGTCCCCCTTCGTCCGCAAGCTTTGCCTGTGCCTGATCGAGAAGGGCCTGGAATACGACCTGGAAGTGGTGATGCCCTTCGGCCAGCCCGACTGGTACCACGAGCTCAATCCGCTAGGGCGCATTCCCGCCTTTCGTGACGGCGACCTCAAGCTGGCCGACTCCAGCGTCATCTGCCAGTACCTGGAAGAGCGCTACCCCGAGCGCACACCCCTCTACGGTAGCGATGCCGAGCAGCGCGCCAAGGTGCGCTGGCTGGAGAAATACGCCGATTACGAGCTGGCGCAGCTGTGCACCTTCACCGTCTTCCGCAACCGCGTGCTGAAGGCCACCATGGGCCAGCCTTGCGATGAAGATAAGGTAAAGCAGGCAGTACAGGACAAGCTGCCCAAGCATTTCGATTACTTCGAGGCAACACTGGACGACGCGCCCTACTTCCTCGGCGAGCAACTTTCCATGGCCGACTTGGCACTGGCCAGCCAGCTGCTCAATATGGAGCACGGTGGAGAGACACTGGATATCGGCCGCTGGCCGAAGCTGGTGGCGCACTACCAACGGATCAAGGCCAGCGCTTCCGTACAGCAGCTACTGCCGCGCGAACTGCGCACGCTGGAGAAGATCGGCGCCAAGCGCTGAGCCCGCAGGCTCGATTTTTTCGTAGGGTGCGCCATGCGCACCGCTCTGAAATCAGCTTAGGCAATGCCTCATACCAACGGTGCGCGCGGCGCACCCTACCGGATCGTATCCAAAGCGCCGCATCGCCACAGGCAGCGTCACGCCAAAAGCGTACTCAGCAGTCGCTGGCGGCCAGGAGGATCGCTGCCAGTGCCTCGATGCCGGACTGATCCGCTTCGCTGAAGCGCCCTACGCTCGGACTATCGAGATCCAGCACGCCAATCAGACGTCCGTCCTTGACCAGCGGCACCACCAGCTCGCTGTTCGATGCACTGTCGCAGGCGATGTGCCCGGCAAAGGCATGCACGTCTTCGACGCGCTGAGTCTGCAGGCTCGCAGCCGCCGCGCCACAAACACCCCGGCCGAACGCGATACGCACACACGCCACCTTGCCCTGGAACGGCCCCAGCACCAACTCGCCATCCTTGACCAGATAGAATCCGGCCCAGTTGAGGTCCGCCAGCTCGTGAAAGAGGAAGGCGGAAAATTGCGCGGCATTGGCGATGAAGTCCCGCTCACCGCTGAGCAGAGCCTGCAGCTGTGCCGTCAGCAACGGGTAACCGTCGAGGCCGGAGCCGGCTTGCGACAGTTCGATCATGCCTGTTGCTCCAGCAGTTGCAGCCCAACCCAGTGGCGGGCGAACTGATAGGCGCAACGGCCGTTGCGGTTGCCGCGCCCCAGCGCCCAGCGGATGGCCGCCTTCTCCAGCGCTTCGTCCCAGCTCCAGTTCAGCCCCACCTGACGTGCCTGCACATCAACCCAATGCCGCACGACGATCAGGAAGTGCTCCTGACTGAAGGGGTAGAACGACAGCCACAGACCAAAACGGTCCGACAGGGCGATCTTGTCCTCGACGGCTTCGTTGGGGTGCAGCTCGCCATCGACCATCTTCCAGTTCTCATTGTCGCTCTGGCGCTCGGGCACCAGGTGGCGGCGGTTGGAAGTGGCGTACAGCAGAACATTGTCCGGCGCCTGTTCCAGCGAGCCGTCGAGCACGCTCTTGAGCACCCGGTAATCGCCCTCACCCGCCTCGAACGACAGGTCGTCGCAGAACAGCACGAAGCGCTCTGTCTGCCCCGCCAGCAACTCCACCACGCGCGGTAGATCGGCCAGGTGATCGCGCTCGATCTCGATCAGGCGCAGACCGGCCGCAGCGTGCTCGGCCAGCAAGGCGCGCACCAGCGACGATTTACCCGTGCCGCGTGCGCCCCACAGCAATGCATGGTTGGCCGGCAGCCCATTGACGAACTGACGCGTGTTGCGTGCCAGTTGCTCGCGCTGTGCGTCCACACCCAGCAGATCGCTCAGCGACAAGTCGAGACTGACATCCAGCGGCTGCAGGTAACCACTGCGGCCATCGCGCACCCAGCGCGCGGCCACGCAGCGGCTCCAGTCCAGGTCCGGACGCAGGGCAGGCAACATCGGTTCAAGGCGCTCCAGCACCTGCTCGGCGCGGGCAAGAAAATCCAGCAATCGGGAATCCACGATTCGACTACTCCTTTTGCGCAGGACCGCACGTTGCAGGCCCTGCCGGTACGGCGTCTGTATCGGCTATGCTTGGCAGGCGCCAAGGATCAGAGACTACGCACACATTCATGGATATTTCGCTCACCAATCGCCTGTCGTTCAAACAGGCCGGCCTGACCGTCCTGGTGGCGTTTATCCTCGGCACGCTGCTCAGCGTCACCCAGGTGGCGGTCGATTATGCCAGCGAAGACGCCTCCATCAACCGGGAGATTCGTGCGCTGCTGGAAATCAGCCACAATCCGGCGGCGCGCATCGCCTACAACATCGACGCCGAGCTGGCCCAGGAGCTGGTGCTCGGCCTGCTGCGCTCACCGGCCGTGACCCGCGCCGAGTTGATCGACAACAGCGGCCTGGTGCTGGCGAGCGTCAGCCGACCGCGCAGCGAAAGCCGCTATCGGGTTTTCAGCGACAGCCTGTTTGGCGCCAAACGGGAATTCCAGGACCCGCTGTTCGTTTCCCATGCGCCGCATGAAGCGCTGGGCTACCTGAGCCTGGAGGTCGACACCTACGCCTTTGGCAGCCACTTTCTGCGCCGTTCGCTGCTGACCCTGCTCACCGGCTTCGCCCGCAGCCTGCTGCTGTCGCTGATCCTGCTGGTGCTGTTCTATTTCATGTTGACCAAACCGCTGACCGGCGTGATCCGCGCCCTCAGCGAACGCAACCCCCAGGACCCGCAGCATCGCCCAGTTCCCTGCCCTGAGGGCCACGAGCGCGATGAGATCGGCACGCTGGTCGAAGTCACCAATCGCCAGCTGTCGAGCATCGCGCAAGAAATCGAACAACGACGCAACGCCGAGGATCGCCTGACCCAGTACTTGGGCGAACTGGAAAACATCGTTTCGGCGCGCACTGCAGAGCTCAAGGCCACCAATGCCCGCCTCAGCCAGTCCAACAGTGAGCTGGAGGTCGCGCGCACCACGGCGCTGAATATGGCGCAAGCGCGCTCGGCCTTCCTCGCCAATATGAGTCATGAGATTCGCACACCGCTCAATGGCCTGCTCGGCATGCTCGCCCTGGCGTTGGACGGCCCGCTCAGTACCGAACAACGCCAGCAGCTGGGCATCGCCCATGACTCCGGCAAGGTGCTGGTGGACCTGCTCAACGACATCCTCGACCTGTCCAAATTCGAAGCCGGCCAACTGGAGCTGGAGAGCATTCCATTCGACATTGGCGCGCTGGCCGAAGAAACCGCCAGCCTGCTGTCGCAGAACGCGGCAAACGCCGTGGAACTGACCTGCCTGATCGATCCGCAGCTGCCGGCACAGGTGCTGGGCGACCCGACTCGAGTACGGCAGATCGTCAGCAACCTGCTGTCCAACGCACTCAAGTTCACCCGCTTCGGCCGCGTCGACCTGGCCGTGACGCGCAGCGTCGAAGGCATCTGCATTCGTCTACGCGATACCGGCATCGGCATTGCGGAGGATGCTCAGGCGCGTATCTTCCAGCCATTCGCTCAGGCCGAAGTGGGCATTACCCGTGAGTACGGTGGCACTGGTCTCGGCCTGGCGCTGACCCGACGCCTCTGCGAGGCCATGCATGGCAAGCTGAGCCTGGAGTCACAAGAGGGATTCGGCAGCGAGTTCCGCGCCGATCTGCCACTGGCAACCCATACCCCAGCAGCCGCCCACCCGGCGCTGCAGGGCGACATCGTGGCGCTGACCTCCGCCAATAGCGGCCTGCAGCAAATGCTCAGCCAGTGGCTGCCAGCTTGGGGCTTGAGCTTCCGGCGCCTGGATACCGATGCCAGCCTGCTGGGTGTCGAGGCTGACCTGTTGATCAGCGATTGCCCGGAGTGCCTACTTGGCATTCGCCCAGCGATCAAGACGCCGGTACTCCTGGTAACGGCCTACGGCAACTTCCTGCCTCAGGATCAGGCTCAGCGTCTCGTGCCGTTGCAACAGATCGCCCGCCCCCTGTCGCGCAACGGCTTGCTGCAGATGCTGCGACACATCCTGCAGAGCGATAACGACGACGCACAGATCGGCGCGCAGAGTTCTCCATCCAGAACCAGCTCGGCGCGCGTGCTGCTGGTCGAAGACAACCCGGTCAACCAGATGGTGGCCAAAGGCATGTTGAGCAAGCTCGGCTACCAGGTCCTGATCGCCAGCCACGGCGCCGAAGCACTGGAAGTGCTGGAGCAGGAAGACATCGACCTGGTCCTGATGGACTGCAACATGCCCGTGATGGATGGCTACGAAGCCAGCCGGCGCATTCGCAGTAACGGTCGCTGGCCGGATCTGCCGATCGTCGCCCTGACCGCCAACGCGCTGTCCGACGAGCGCGAGCGCTGCCGCGCTGCCGGTATGAACGACTATCTGGCCAAGCCTTTTCAGCGAGAAGAGCTGGCCTCCATGCTCAACACCTGGCTGCTCAGCCGTTGAGCCTGGTCAGCAGACGGTCCAGGCTACGGCGTAGGCCTTCCATCTCGAGCAAGTCTTCGTCAGCGAACTGACACAGCAGTTGCGCCTTCAATGGCAGCACCCTGGCCTGCAAGGTTTGCCCTGCCTCGCTCAGCGCCAGATGCACCTCGCGCTCATCCGCCGCGCCGCGCCGCCGCTGCACCAGGCCCATCTGTTCCAGCCGCTTGAGTAGCGGCGTCAGGGTGCCGGAATCCAACTGCAGACGCTGCCCGAGCGCCTTGAGCGTCGGCTGTTCTGGCGCGCGGGCCTGCCACTCCCACAGCACCAGCATCACCAGATACTGCGGGTAGGTCAGCCCCAACGCGTCGAGCATCGGCTTGTAGGCGCGGATAACCGCACGCGACGCCGCGTACAACTTGAAGCACAGCTGGTTGTCCAGCTGCAGCCCAGCGGTGTCGAATGGACTCATTTCAGCAGCGCTTCGATCTCGCTACCCAGCTCTTCCGGCTTGGTGGTCGGGGCGAAACGTTTGACCACCTGGCCGTTCTGGCCGATCAGGAACTTGGTGAAATTCCACTTGATGCCCTGGCTACCGAGCAAGCCCGGCGCACGCTTCTTCAACTGCACGAAAAGCGGGTGCGCATCTGCACCATTGACGTCGATCTTCTTGAACAGCGGGAAGCTGACACCGAAATTGAGCTCGCAGAACTCGGAGATCGCGCCTTCGTCACCCGGCTCCTGCTTGCCGAACTGGTTGCAGGGAAAACCAAGCACCACCAGGCCTTTGTCCCTGTATTGCTGCCAGATGTTTTCCAGCCCCTTGTACTGCGGGGTGAAGCCACATTTGCTGGCGGTATTGACCACCAGCACGGCCTTGCCCCCGAAGTCGGCCAGGGTCTTCTGCTCGCCCTTGATGGTGGTGACCGGAATATCGAAAAGCGCGTTGCTCATGGGAGTCATCCTGAGTGGGTGAAGATGCCGAACAAAATAGCGAGCAATTAAATTGCATGCAATTTAATTGGCGAAAGATAAGGCGCATGGATAATGCCTTATCGCATCGCGGGGCCGACTAGGCTTTGCGCACCGCATACCGGCCGGTGCGCACGGCGCACCCTACGTGGTGGTGGCGCCCAAGGCTCGCACCAACTCGACCAGTTGCGGTGCCTCACCCTGCATGCGCACACGCAGGCCATCGATCTCACGGCGCACCGGATAGTGCTTGCGCAGGCGGTCGAATGCCGTGCGGCGCGCGGTGTCGTCGCCCATGAGGCTGCGGCGGAAATCGGCATCGTCACGCCGCGGGTCGTATACCGCCCGGCACAGGCTCGCCAGCACCCAGCTCGGATCGGCGCTGGCATCGATGCACATCTCACCCAACCAGGGCGCTGGTAACAGATCGTCCAGGCGCACCTGCTCGGGCACGCCGAGAACGTGGCAACAAGCCTGGTAGATCTGTGCCGTACCGCGCAGCTTGCCGTCCAGGCTGTAACCGGCGATATGCGGCGTAGCCAGTTGGCATAGCGCAGCCAGCTCGACATCCGCCTGCGGCTCCCCCTCCCAGACATCCAGCACCACCTTCAGGTCGGGTCGCTGTGGCAGCAACATGCGCAAGGCCTGGTTGTCCACCACCGCACCGCGGCTGGCGTTGATCAGCCAGGCCCCGCGCCCCAATGCCGCCAGACGCTGAGCGCCGAACAGATGCCGGGTCGAAGCGTCCAGCGGCGTGTGCAGACTGATCACATCGCATTCATCGACAATCTGCTCCAGGCTGACGAAGTCGCCACCCTCGGCCGCCTGGCGCGGCGGATCGCAAACCCGCACCTGCCAGCCCAAACCACGCAGCACCTCGACCAGACGTCCGCCGACCTGTCCCGCGCCAACCACACCGTAAACCCGTGTTGCGGGGTCGACACCCTCGCGCTCGGCCAGGGTCAAGATGCTCCCCAGCACATAATCGACCACGCCACGGGCATTGCAGCCCGGCGCGCTACTCCAGGCGATGCCGGCTTCAGCGAAGTAGTCGAGGTCCAGGTGATCGGTGCCGATGGTGCAGGTGCCAACGAAACGGACCTTGCTGCCTTCAAGCAGCCCACGGTTGACCTGGGTCACCGAGCGCACCAGCAGCAGGTCGGCATCGCGCACATCGGAGGCGC
This sequence comes from Pseudomonas pichavaramensis, assembly GCF_050473265.1. Classification (NCBI taxonomy): domain Bacteria; kingdom Pseudomonadati; phylum Pseudomonadota; class Gammaproteobacteria; order Pseudomonadales; family Pseudomonadaceae; genus Pseudomonas; species Pseudomonas pichavaramensis. The sequence goes on from NZ_JBJKFJ010000002.1 coordinate 132,950, forward strand.
TGATGCCGCGCCCTGGCAGACGGCGGATGCTGCCGAAGCCGGCAAAGAACTCATCGATCAGGGGGATGTTTTCGTCAGCGACAATCAGCATGGCAAGCTCCAATGGGCAGGCACTCATTCTATGCCAGCACGCCCGCCAGCGTCGCCCTGCAGGCCGTCCAACGAGAGCTCCAGATCGCACTTCCTGACCAACACGTCAGGGCGTAAACTACGCGGTTTCCTGCCTGCCCGAAAAACCGACATGTCCGCCGACACCCGCCTTGGTCGCGTGCGCAAGGAATTGCGCAACCTGCTCGTTCTCGCCACCCCCATCATCATCGCCCAGCTGGCGCATACCGCCATGGGCTTCGTCGATACACTGATGGCCGGACGTGTCAGCCCGCAGGACCTGGCTGCCGTGGCGCTGGGCAACTCGATCTGGGTGCCGGTATTCCTGCTGATGACCGGTATCCTGCTGGCCACCACGCCCAAGGTGGCGCAACGCTTCGGCGCGGGCGAGCACGCGGCCATCGGCCCGCTGGTACGTCAGGCGCTGTGGCTGGCGCTGGCCGTAGGCGGCGGGGCGGCGGCGCTGCTGTGGAATGCCGAGTTCATCCTGCAGCGGATGAATGTCGAGCCAGCCTTGATTGCTCCGGCCATGGGCTACCTGCGTGCAGTGGCCTGCGGTTTCCCGGCAGTGGCGCTGTATCACGTGCTGCGCTGCTTCAGTGATGGTCTGGGCCATACCCGGCCAAGCATGGTGCTGGGCATTCTCGGCCTGCTGCTGAACATCCCCGCCAACTACGTATTCATCTACGGCAAGTTCGGCCTGCCGGCCATGGGCGGCGTCGGCTGTGGCTGGGCGACCGCACTGGTAATGGGCTTCATGCTGATCGGCATGCTGATCTGGGTGAAGTGGGCGCCCTACTACCGCTCCAGCGCACTGTTCGCTCATTTCGAGTGGCCGCAATGGACGGTGATCCGCCGGCTGCTGAGCATCGGTGTGCCGATCGGCGTGGCGGTGTTCGCCGAATCGAGCATCTTCGCCGTGATCGCCCTGTTGATCGGCGGCCTGGGCGCTACCGTGGTCGCCGGACACCAGATCGCCCTGAACTTCAGCGCCATGGTGTTCATGATTCCCTACTCGCTGGCCATGGCTTCCACCGTGCGCGTTGGCCAGGCGCTCGGGCGCGGGCAACCACGCGAGGCACGTTTCGCTGCCGGGGTTAGTATGGGCGCCGCACTGGGCTACGCCTGCCTGTCGGCCAGCCTGATGCTGTTGCTGCGCGAGCAGATCGCGCAGATCTATACCCCGGACACAGCAGTAATCGCGGTGGCCTCTACTCTGATCGTCTACTCCGCGCTGTTCCAGTTCTCCGATGCCATCCAGGTCACCGCCGCCGGCGCCCTGCGCGGCTATCAGGACACACGCATTACCATGCTGCTGACGCTGTTCGCCTACTGGGGCATCGGCCTGCCGGTGGGCTACGCGCTGGGCCTGTCCGACTGGCTCGGCGAACCCAGCGGCCCCAGCGGTCTGTGGCAGGGCCTGGTGGTGGGCCTGACCTGCGCAGCGGTGATGCTCGCCATCCGCCTGGCGCGTAGCGCGCGCCGGCGCATACGTCGCGCACACTGAGCACGGTTGATTGGATGGCTGGACTATCGGCTCTAGACTGAGCGCATGATTCGACTCGTCTTGCTCCTGTGCATCGCCATGCTTGCCGGTTGTAAACCGGCCAATGACGGTCTGGCCCTGCAGAACGACTACCTCCAACGCCTGCAGCGCTCGCTGGATGGCGAGAACTTCGAGCCCTTCGACAGCCGCACGCTCAGCCGGTATCGCCTGCCTGCGCGGCGCCAGCGACTGCTGGAGATTCCCGACCTGCGCATCGGCCTGCTCGATCTGGTGATCGACGCGCGGCGCTGCCCGCGTTTGCAACAACTGATCAGCCAGCGCAACAGCAGCCTGGGCAAGCAACTGATGCCCAGCCAGCGCCTGAGTTATGAAGGTGACCTGCTGCGCGCCATCGATGACTGCCTGCCGCACCTGGCCGATGGCGCCAGCCTGAAAAGCACGCTGCAACGCCTGGCCGAAGAAAAACGCCAGCAACTGCCCGCCGTGTTCTGGAATGCCCTCAACGGCAGCGCCGAGTTCGAGCACTATCTGCGCTTTGCCGACCAGGCACTGCCGCTCGATAGTTCGGAAGACAACGCTGCGCTCGACGCTCTGCAGCGGCTGGCAAGCATCGGCGCGGCTCTGCCCGAAAGCCTGCCACCAGGCAGCGAATCCCTGGACCCACTGTTCTTTGCCCTCTACGCCAGCGAGCAAGGCGGCCAGTTGATCACCAGCCTGGCCAGCTTGCGCCACACCCTCGACACCGGCAGTGAACTGCTGGAACAGCGCCAGCGGGTGCGACCGCTGTGCCCGATGGGTCAAGCCACGCCGCGCGGGCGCATCCTGCAGAATATCTTCATCAAGTTCTACGCCGGTGGCCTGCAACCCTACCTGGCGCTGGTCGACCAGCGTGGTCAGCAGTGGCAGGCGGCGCTGCTACATCTGCAGAGCATCGAAAGCATTCCGCCAGCCACCCGCACCCACCTGCAGCAACTGGCAGGCGAGCGGGACTCTTTATGGCAAGGTTTCCGCGTCGCCACCGAGCGCCACATCAAGGCCTGGCAGAGTTTGCTCAACAGTTGCGGTCTAGCGCCGGGGCAAGCGGGATGGAATAGCGCGGAGAACGATGAAGACCCGTAGGGTACGCCGCGCGCACCTATAACCATGGGCAAACACAGATCAAGGCACAGCACTGGTGCGCAAGGCGCACCCTACATGCGGCAAGCGCTGCCTAATCTGCCTTCTTGCGAATCCAGTAAAGATAAGTACCGTCTTCCTCAGCCTGGCCAAGCAGCTCATGGCCGAGAAATACGCAGAACTTGGGGATATCACGGCGGGTCGAGGGATCGGTGGCGATCACCTTGAGCAGGCCGCCCGGAGCCAGATCGCGCACCTTGTTGTGCAGCATCATCACCGGCTCGGGGCAATTCAGGCCGCTGGCGTCGAGCAGCTCATCGTGATTGAGGGTCAGGGCTTCGGACATAGGGGGCTCCACAGGCAGGCGCGCATTGTCGCGCAAAGCCCCCGCCAGGTCACCCTGCGCGCACAACCTTGGATGGGCGGCGCGTAGCCGCCAACTGCGGCAAAGTGCCTGCGCTCTGGCGTGTCATGGATGGCACGCACGCCGGCTTCGGGAGGAACCTGAAGCGATGCGGGAGCCCGGGCCGGGCCTAAGAGCCTGAGCCCGGTTTACACCCTCACTTGCCGTGGCGACGCAGATGACAGGTCACTTCCTCGCGGTCGTGATAGAGCTGCTTGCAACCGATACTGACCTTCAAACCACGCTCCGCCAGCCCCGCCTGGATACGATCGAGCAAACGGCGCACCTCGGCGTAGCGTTGCTTCATCGGCAGCTTGAGGTTGACCACCGCCTCGCGGCACAGCCCCTCACCCAACCAGGTCTCGATCATCGCTGCCGTACGTGCCGGCTTCTCGACGATATCGCAGACCATCCAGTGCACCGGGTGGCGCGGGCGGAAGGTGAAACCGTCGGCACGCTGATGAACCACGAAACCGGAATACATCAGGCTTTCGGCCATCGGCCCGTTGTCCACCGCGGTGACACGAATTTCCCGGTTGACCAGTTGCCAGGTCCAGCCGCCGGGCGCAGCGCCCAGATCCACCGCGGTCATGCCCGGTGCCAGACGCTGATCCCACTGCTCGCGCGGAATGAAGTGGTGCCAGGCCTCTTCCAGCTTGAGCGTGGAGCGGCTCGGCGCTTCGCGAGGGAATTTCAGCCGTGGAATGCCCATCGGCCACATCGCCAGGTTGTCCGCCTCGGCGATGCCGGCGAACACCTCGCGGCCACTCTTGAAGGTCAGCAGCAGACGCGGCTTTCTGGCGTCGTCCACCAGTTTGCCGGCCTTGAGCAGTGCCTTGCGCAGTGGCGCCTCGAACTTCTTGCAGAACGTCGAGACTTCCTTGCCTTCGTTGGTATCCAATACTTCCAGCCACAGGCTGCCGCACACCGGATAGTCGGCCAACGCGTCCAGCAGCACGCTGATGCGCTCGCTTTCCGGCAGATCGACGAACGCCCCACGCGCCCACTGCCGCGGAAAGATCAGCTGATTGAAACGTACGCTGCGCATCAGGCGTTCGCAGTCCGCCGCGTCATTGCAGACGAACTCGGCGCAAGCGCTGCCAGGCTTGGCCTTGGAATAGCCGGGCACATCCAGACGTGCCGCCAGGTCGGTGATTTCGGCGCAAACCTCTCCCTCGAAACCGGGGCGGCAATGCAGAAACAGGGTATTCATCAAAGCGTCTCCTTGGGCCGCGCATGATACCTGAGGTGGGAACCTCAGGCCTGCAAACCTGTCCAGCTACTGTGTAGCCCTGCTGTGTGAGCTGGCGACAACCTGCCGTCACGCTGACCGCGAGGCACAGAGAAACACCACGCACATTCAAGGATAAGGCTCGCAAGACTCGACAAGCAGGACTAGCTTGAAAGTCTGCCGCCATCAGACATAGCCCGAACCGTGCGGGCCTAAGGAGCAGTGCAATGCCCTCCCTCGATAGCCTGAATTGCCGCCGCGAACTGAAAGTCGGCGACACCACCTACCACTATTTCAGCCTGCCCGAGGCCGCCCAGCGCCTCGGCAACATCGACCGTCTGCCCAAATCGCTCAAGGTGCTGCTGGAAAACCTGCTGCGCAACGAAGACGGCCAGACAGTGCTGCCTGAAGACCTGCAGGCCATGGCCGACTGGCTCGACAAGCACGCCTCCGACCGCGAGATCCAGTACCGCCCGGCGCGCGTGCTGATGCAGGATTTCACCGGCGTGCCGGCGGTGGTCGACCTGGCCGCCATGCGCGACGCCATGGCCCAGGCCGGCGGCGACCCGCAGCGGATCAACCCGCTGTCGCCAGTGGATCTGGTCATCGACCACTCGGTGATGGTCGATCGCTACGCTTCCTCCAGTGCCTTCGCCGACAACGTCGAGCTGGAAATGCAGCGCAACGGCGAGCGCTACGCCTTCCTGCGCTGGGGCCAGCACGCCTTCGCCAACTTCAGCGTGGTGCCGCCGGGCACCGGCATCTGCCACCAGGTCAACCTCGAATACCTGGCCCGTACCGTGTGGAGCAAGGAAGAAGACGGCGCCACCCTCGCCTACCCCGATACCCTGGTCGGCACCGACTCGCACACCACCATGATCAACGGCCTCGGCGTGCTTGGCTGGGGCGTCGGCGGCATCGAGGCGGAAGCGGCCATGCTCGGCCAGCCGGTGTCGATGCTGATCCCTGAAGTCATCGGCTTCAAACTCAGCGGCAAGCTGAAAGAAGGCATCACCGCCACCGACCTGGTGCTCACCGTCACCCAGATGCTGCGCAAGAAGGGTGTGGTGGGCAAATTCGTCGAGTTCTATGGCGACGGCCTGGCCGACCTGCCGTTGGCTGATCGCGCCACCATTGCCAACATGGCGCCGGAATATGGCGCCACCTGCGGCTTCTTCCCGGTGGACGAGATCACCCTCGGTTACCTGCGCCTTTCCGGGCGCCCCGACGCCACCGTGCAGTTGGTCGAGGCCTACAGCAAGGCTCAGGGTCTGTGGCGCGAGGCGGGCGCAGAGCCGCTGTTCACCGACAGTCTGAGCCTGGACATGGGCAGCGTCGAAGCCAGCCTGGCTGGGCCCAAACGCCCGCAGGACCGCGTTTCGCTAGGCCAGGTCAGCCAGGCCTTCGACGACTTCGTCGGCCTGCAACTCAAGCCGAGCGCCAAGGAAGAAGGCCGCATGCTCAGTGAAGGCGGTGGCGGTACCGCTGTCGGTGGCGACAAACAAAGCGGTGAAATCGACTACGAAGATGAAGGCCATACCCATCGCCTGAAAGATGGCGCCGTGGTGATCGCCGCCATCACCTCCTGCACCAACACCTCTAACCCCAGCGTGATGATGGCCGCCGGCCTGCTGGCCAAGAAGGCCGTGGAAAAAGGCCTGCAGCGCCAGCCCTGGGTGAAGAGCTCCCTGGCGCCTGGCTCCAAGGTGGTCACCGAATACTTCGACGCCGCCGGCCTGACGCCCTATCTGGAGAAACTCGGCTTCGACCTGGTGGGTTATGGCTGCACCACTTGCATCGGCAACTCCGGCCCGCTGCGTGAGCCTATCGAGAAAGCCATCACCCAGGCCGACCTGACCGTGGCCTCGGTGCTCTCCGGCAACCGCAACTTCGAGGGCCGCGTGCATCCGCTGGTGAAAACCAACTGGCTGGCCTCGCCACCCCTGGTGGTCGCCTACGCCCTGGCCGGCAGCGTGCGCCTGGACCTGGCCCGTGATCCGCTCGGTACCGGCAAGGATGGCCAAGCGGTGTACCTCAAGGACATCTGGCCGACGCAGAGTGAGATCGCCCAGGCCATTGCCCAGGTCGATACCGCCATGTTCCGCAAGGAGTACGCCGAAGTCTTCGCCGGTGACGAAAAGTGGCAGGCCATCGATGTACCCAAGGCCGACACCTATGCCTGGCAGAACGATTCCACCTACATCCAGCACCCGCCCTTCTTCGAGAACATCGCTGGCGACCCGCCACGCATCACCGACATCCGCCAGGCGCGTATTCTCGCCCTGCTCGGCGACTCGGTGACCACCGACCATATCTCCCCAGCAGGCAACATCAAGGCCGACAGCCCGGCAGGCCGCTACCTGCGCGACAACGGCGTGGACAAGGCCGACTTCAACTCCTACGGCTCGCGCCGTGGCAACCACGAAGTGATGATGCGCGGCACCTTCGCCAATATCCGCATCCGCAACGAGATGCTCGGCGGCGAGGAAGGCGGCAACACCCTGCACATTCCCAGCGGCGAGAAGCTGGCAATCTACGACGCCGCCATGCGCTATCAGGCCGAAGGCACGCCGCTGCTGATCATCGCCGGCAAGGAATACGGCACCGGTTCCAGCCGCGACTGGGCGGCCAAGGGCACCAACCTGCTGGGGGTCAAGGCGGTGATCGCCGAGAGCTTCGAGCGTATCCACCGCTCCAACCTAGTGGGCATGGGCGTACTGCCGCTGCAATTCAAACCCGGCACTGACCGCAACAGCCTGAAACTGACGGGCAAGGAAGTGCTGGCCATCGAAGGCCTGGAAGGCGTGGAACTGCGCCCGCACATGCCGCTGACCCTCATCATCAGCCGTGAGGACGGCACGTCAGAGCGCGTCGAAGTGCTATGCCGCATCGACACACTCAATGAAGTCGAATACTTCAAGGCCGGCGGTATCCTGCACTACGTGCTGCGCCAGATGATCGCCAACTGATCCATCCGCCTGCCGCTTCTCGCGGCAGGCACTCCCTTGTTCGTCGTGCCACGGATGGCCGATGACGTGACAAAAATGTGACGTCATTCAAAAAGCGTTTACACTCGCCAAAAACGGATTCAGCCCTCAACTTCGCCGCCCGGCGGCCGATGAAGGGGCATTACAACGACGGATACTTGCCATGCGTAACAATCAGCCGGTCACTCAGCGTGAGCGTACCTTTCCTGCACAGCAACGCCTGATATCCACCACCGACCTCAAAGGGCAGATCACCTACTGCAACGACGCCTTCGTCGAGATCAGTGGCTTCACCCGCGAAGAGCTGCTGCGCGCGCCGCATAACCTCGTACGTCACCCTGACGTCCCTCCCGCCGTGTTCGAACACATGTGGACCACCCTGAAAAGCGGTCGACCGTGGATGGGTATCGTCAAGAACCGCTGCAAGAACGGTGATCACTACTGGGTCAACGCCTACGTCACCCCGATGACCGAGAACAGTCAGGTGGTCGGCTACGAATCCGTCCGCGTCAAACCGACCGCCGAACAGGTCCGCCGCGCCGAAGCGCTGTATGCCCGTATCAATGCCGGCAAATCGGCCGTCCCGTCCAGCAACCACTGGCTGCCTACTCTTCAGGCGTGGATGCCCTTCATCCTAGTCAGCCAGATCGGCTTCCTGATCGGTCATTGGATCGGCAGCAGCTGGGGCTTCCTTCTCGCCGCCCTGCTCTCCGTGCCACTGGGCCTGGCCGGCATTGCCTGGCAGACCCGCGGCATCAAGCGCCTGCTGAAACTGGCCGAGCAAACCACCTCCGATCCATTGATCGCGCAGATGTACACCGACAGCCGCGGCGCCGAAGCGCGTCTGGAAATGGCCATGCTCAGCCAGGGCGCTCGACTGAAAACCTGCCTCACCCGCCTGCAGGACACCGCCGAGCAGTTGACCCAGCAGGCGCGTGAAGCCGACAAGCTGGCGCACAACAGCTCCGATGGTCTCGAGCGCCAGCGCCAGGAGACCGAACAGGTCGCCACCGCCGTCAACGAAATGGCCGCCACCACACTGGAGGTTGCCAGCAACGTCGCTCGAACAGCTATCGCCACTCAGGAAGCCAACCGCCTGACCAGCGAAGGCCGCGCCATCGCCGCAGAAACCCGCGAAGCCATCCAGCGCCTGTCGCAGTCGGTGGGTGACACCGGCGAAACCGTTACCCGCCTGGCCCAGGACAGCAACGAGATTGGCGGCGTGGTCGACGTGATCAAAGGCATCGCCGACCAAACCAACCTGCTCGCCCTCAACGCCGCCATCGAAGCCGCCCGTGCCGGCGAGATGGGCCGTGGCTTCGCCGTGGTCGCCGACGAAGTGCGGTCACTGGCACAACGCACAGCTGAATCCACCGAACAGATCCACGGCCTGATCGCCAAGCTGCAACGCACCGCCGACGAAGCGGTCATGACCATGGAAGTTGGCCGCAAGCAGGCCGACGAAGGTGTCGAGCGCGTGCTGCAGGCCGATCAGGCGCTGTCCGGCATCAGTGACTCGGTCGCCAATATCGCTGACATGGCCAACCAGATCGCCGCAGCGGCAGAAGAACAGAGTGCCGTCGCCGACGAGATCAACCAGAACATCACCACCATCGCCCAACTGGCCGACCAGACCGCTGGCGAAGCGCAAAGCACCGCCAAGCTCAGTGAAGCCCTGACCAGCACCGCACAGGGCCAATACGCCCTGGTCGAACGCTTCAACCGCTGACCTCGCCCCGGCGCAGTGGCTCAGCCGCTGCGCCTCTCTCCTCCCGTCCGCTTTTTGTAGGAACGAGCTTGCTCGTGATCTCCCTACGTCCTTCCCAACCATCCCCCGCTTCCGCGTAATTGCCACTTGCCAGCAGTTATCCGACATGGTGTATAAACTCCCAAACACCCCATCGCCTCGCTACCTCCCGCGAGCTAGAGAAGGATCTTGAAAATGACCAGGAAGGTTATCCACCAAAATCGCCCGCAGGTTATGCACCATTTGGTGTCTATTTATAGTTAGGAACCATTGCAATTGCCAAAAATAAAAACACTACTAGAGCTTAAGCCGAAATGTTATGCATATGCATATATTTTCCTTACCGCTGCGTATGCAGCATTGTTTTACATTGCAAACACTGCATTAGGTCTGCCGGACGGCTGGCAGAACAGTATCTACTTAAGCATTGTGACCATCACAACTCTTGGCTTTGGTGACATCACCCCATCCACAGAGCTTGGAAAGCTTGTGGTCTCATCAGAGCCATTTTTCGGCGTGATACTTCTTGGCTTATTTCTTAATGCGTTGTCTCACGCACGTAGTTCTGAAATTATAAAGAGTGAAAAAGAAGCGGCCGCACAAAGAAAAGAAGAATTAAGAAAAGCACTAGAAATGCACTCATGCTTGCTACTAGATGTATTCAAGTCCGGCAATCCATTTGCTTGGGATAAACACGCGAAATTTAGCGCCCCCATGGATGATTTAGAGCCGTTCGCAAGGGATACATATGCATCGATTGATCAGAAAAATTGCAAGATAAATAAGCTGCAAATAAAAATGCTACTGGAAACAGTCGACCAGAACTACGACACCCTCCTAAGCTTAATGCCTGTAGCAGTGGAAATATCAAGTGACTTTGTTCTTGAGTGGAGCTCTTTCTTGAGCAACACCAGGAATCTGAAACAACAATATGAGCAAGCACAAGCAACTGCATCGAAAACCGGAGAAATCACATGGCCTGGCCTCGATGATATCTCCCTACAGGTGAAAGAGCTTATTCAAAGCTGCCTTTTTATTAGTCGGCGTAGTAAAGCCCCTGACTAGTGGTATATGGACTCACCCCACAAGTAGTGAGCAATAGCTTTTCGAACCTGTCGTCAGCGCGGTTGCATTCGTATATCTGGTCTGTTGTGGGCGTTGTGGCCCTGGCCATTCTGTAGTTCGCGCAGTGGGGGCCAAGCGTTCAATCGATCACGAAGGTCAGCATTGTTATCGGCCTTGTTCCGCTGCAGGACTCGCCTGTTCCGACAGTTCGCTCTTCACCACAACCACAAGAAATCCAGCAAGGCCGCGTGTGAGCCGTGGATTAATAACGTGCGTACATAGACATTTCCCTGCTGACTAAAACCCGGCCTCTTAACCAAAGCGCGGTAACAACCACAATGCCCTTCCCACCACATGAACACCAAGCCCTGCTAAACGTTAAAGGCGTAGGCCCGACTGTGGTCCGGCGACTTGAGCAAATTGGCATCAACTCCTTGCAGGAATTGGCCGCAGCCAGCGTCGGCGACATCGTCATCGCAGTAGCGGGTCAGTTGGGCTCCACCTGCTGGAAGAACAGCCCGCAAGCACGCGCGGCTATTCAGGCGGCCATCGATCTGGCCAAATCACGTCAGTGATCCCCCGTTTTCTCACTGCCAAGGAACCCGGCATGCCTGCCCACGAGAAGATCAATTACGTCGAATATCCCAGCCGCAATCTGCCGGCCACCAAGGCCTTCTTCCAGGCCGCTTTCGGCTGGCGCTTCACGGATTACGGTCCCGATTACGCCGCCTTCGCCGACGAAGGCCTGGATGGCGGCTTCTTCAGCGCCGAGATGTCTGCGCGCAGCGACACCGGCAGCGCGCTGATCGTGTTCTACAGCGCACGACTGGAAAGCACGCTGGCCAAGGTCGAGGCTGCCGGTGGGGAGATCGTCAAACCGATCTTTTCCTTTCCCGGTGGCAGGCGCTTTCACTTCATCGAGCCGGGTGGCAACGAGTTCGCCGTATGGTCGGAGCCCAGCGCAGAATAATCGCCCGACTGTATCTGCCGGAAAGACTCAACCGACAGCATGCTTGGCAGCTACCTGATGACGACGAGCAGCAAACAATGCAACGCAGCGAACATATCCGCCAGATGGCGCGTTATAACGCCTGGATGAACGAAAGGCTTTATGCCGCAGCCGCCAGCCTGCCCGACGAAGCGCTGACTGCCGAGCGTGGCGCGTTCTTCGGCTCGATCCTGGGTACCCTGAATCACCTGGTGGTGGCCGACCGCATCTGGCTCGGACGCTATACCGCGCACCCGGCGAACTATCGGGCATTGCAGGCAGTCGCTACCTTCCAGAGTCCGGCAGTCCTAGACCAGCCAATGGCGGCGAACCTTCAGCAGCTGACAGTCCTGCGCATGCAGTTGGATAACTGTATCGAGGCACTGGCGTCGGAAATCAGTGAAGAACATTTGGAGCAGACCCTAGTTTATCGCAACACCAAGGGAATCGAGGCAAGAAAGAACTTCTTCGCCCTGCTGATACACCTGTTCAACCACCAGACCCACCATCGCGGCCAGGCCACGACCCTGCTCTCGCAGGCAGGCGTGGATGTCGGGGTAACCGATCTGCTGGCCATCATCGCCGACGCCCCCAGCCCATGATGCGCGCGCTCAAATACTCGCTGACTGCCCTGGGCGCTCTGCTGGCCTGTGTCGTTTTGGCCGTCGCCATCGCGATGCTGGTAACCGTCGCAAGCAGGGATGCAGACGCCACCTACGAACTCCGAGGCCGCTACAAACCCAGCACTGATGGCAAGACCTATCTGGTGATAGAGCATGACAATGGTGGTAGCTGCGGCGAGCTCTCGGTGGACGGTAAGCGCTGGTCAGCGCCCCTTCACGAAGCGGGACAGACAACTCCAGGGGTGCACCGGATCAAGTGTGGCGGCGAGATAGAAATCGAGATCAGGCCCGGCACCATCTACTACTTCGACTATTGGGGCCCTTAGCAACAGGGGCGCCAGCACTATCGGTGCTGACTCACAAGCCAGCCAGTTTCAGCCAATGCGCATAGAAGCCCTCGGCGACCTGATTCAGCGCCCTGACCTTCTCAGGCAGGTCGTCACGCATCTCGGCGATGCTCTGCTGACTGGGCTGACTGTCATCGAGCAAGTGCGCCCAGTCGTCAAGCCAGCACTCGATCAGCGGCTCGGTCATCTCCGGGTGCCCTTGCAACGCCAGCACTTTGTCGCCCCAGGTAAAGGCCTGGTTGTCGCACCAACGGCTGCTCAGCAGAGGCTGGGCGCCTTCCGGCAGGGCGAAGGTGTCGCCGTGCCACTGGAAGATGCTGAACGGCTCGGGCAAGTGCGCCAGCCAGGGGCTATTGGCCACCTGCGCATGGCGCTGCATGGTCTGCCAGCCGGCTTCGGTGTAAGGCATACGGTGCACGCTGGCACCTAGCGCTTTGGCCAGCAGCTGGCCACCAAGACAATGCCCGATAATGGGCACCTCACGGGCGATGAAACGCTGCAGTGCCGCCACCTCGCCGGCAATCCACGGCAGCGGGTCGTTGACACTCATGGGCCCGCCCATGACGGCGACCGCCTTGGGCCGCTCCAGGTCATAGCCCTGCAGTTCGCCCAAGTCAACGCGCAACACGTCGAACCCGCAGCCACGCGCCTGCAGCACCTGCGCCAGATGGGCTGGCGGGCAATAATCGATATGGGTCAGGATCAGAACATCGGCCATGAATACCTCCGTCACGCAGTCTGCGTGATGGCGTTGGCCAAGTCGAGGCTGGCTGCTTTCATAAGCAGGGCCTCTCGCGGGTGGTGCCCGGGTTCTCTGCCCCTCTCCCCGGCAGGAAAGAGAGGCAGAACACGCCAGACTTCAGGAGCGGGCGTGCTAACGAACAGCCGACGCTTTAACCTCCTGAGTTACGCCCCAGCCGTCCAGTGTGCCGCCCAGCGGGACGACAATGGACTCCAGGTCATGCTCGAACGCGCCAATACCGGCATGGGTGGCGTACATCACTTTGCTGATTTGCAGGTGCCAGGCGCCGTCCTCACGGGCGGATACCTGGGCGTTGAGCGACTCGCCGCGAAAGTTTCTCGCCGCCATTCTGGCCCGCTCCTCATCGGGGAAGATGGCGTAGAACTCGATCGGGTGAAACTGGGCGAAGTCGAACCCCCCTTCTTTCATCCGACGCAGCACAGAGGTGCTGGAGTCTTCGTGGAAGGCTGTGCTCATAAACGACCTCCTCTCAGGCTATGGATGGATTGACCGCTTTCCCATTGCGACCGTCCGACTGGACGGTGTCGCGGCCCATGCTGGCGCCGCCCCGAGAATCGAGCAGGTGCTCGACGTGTCTACTTCAAGCTCATCGACGGTTGCCTGGCAGAACTCCAGACTGAAAACCGTCTTCTCAAGGGTAGCCGCTCAGCGCCTGCTTCGCGCTACGCGGAAAGTCTTTGTGACAAAGCCGGCGACCAGCGGCAATTGGCCATACCGGGGCGCCACTCCCAATGCCAGTCAGTTAAGCCTCAATGCACCGGGCCTGTAGGAGCGGCGCCCCGCCGCGAATCGACACGACGCGGACGCGAAGCACTTCGCCCCGGGGGCGGGGCTCTACGCAAAGCGGTTTAGCGAGCCTAATCTGCGCAGCATTAGCCTCACTCCTCCTTCACATCCCTCGCTCGCGGAGAAAAGACGCCACACGGCCGATCGCGTAATCCGCCGCACGCAACATACCGACATGCGCCTGGAACACGTGCCACAGCCCTGGATAGCGCTCCAGACGCACACTCACCCCGGCCGCCTTGGCACGCTCGGCGAGGCGCAGACTGTCGCCCAGCAGCAACTCGTCCTCCCCCACCTGAATCAAGGTCGGCGGCAGGCGACTGAGATCCGCAAACAGCGGCGACATGCCCGGATCATTGCGCGGCAGGTCAGCCGGGCAATACAGCTGCGCGGCCTGCTCGATCCAACTGGGGTGGATCAGCGGATCGCCGGCCGGCGGCTCATGTATCTGCTCGCCAGTGAAATCGGTAGCGGGCGAAAAGCACACCAGCGCCGCTGGCGCCGGCAGGCCGAGTTCGATGATACGCAGGCAGCCGACCAGGCTGAGGTTGCCACCAGCCGAGTCACCGCCGATGGCGATCTGCTGCGGCCGATAGCCAGCGTCCAGCAGCGCCTGGTAAGCCGCTACCACATCATCGCGAGCCGCCGGATAGGGATGCTCCGGGGCCAGCCGGTAATCCAGCGCACAGACCTCCAGAGCGCCGCGCTTGGCCAGGCTGGCGCAGATGCCGCGATGGGTATCCGGCCCGCCGATCATGAAGGCGCCGCCGTGCAGATAGAGCAGCACGCTGCCGCTACTGGCAGGTGGTCGGTGCCATTCGCAGGGGCGCCCGGCCAGGGTCGCGGCGCTGCGGCTGACTCCGCGCGGCGTCAGGGTAATGCGGGTAAGCGCACGCAGCACCAGGCGCTGCCCGGCCACCGGCATCGGCGGACGCACCAGGCCGCGGAAGAACAAGCGCAGAAAGCCGCGTAACAGGCCGCGCAGCAGCATCTGCTCGGCGGCTGGGGCTTCGAAATCAGCGGACGCAGTCATAGTCGGCAAGCTCCGGTGTGCGGGTCATAAGGCGATAAGTGAAGGTGAAACCCGGCCAGTTGTTGGTGTTCTTGCCGGTAGCGGTCTTGTACCAGCTGTCGCAGCCCTGTACCCATATCGTTCGATGAGTCGCCTGTTGCAACTCGCTGTTGTAATGACGCTGCACCGTCGGGCGCAGATCAAGATAGCGCAGCCCCTGCTCGCGCAGCGCCCGCAGGCAACCCAGCACATAGGCGTACTGGCTCTCCAGCATGTAAAGAATCGAGTTGTGCCCGAGGTTGGTATTCGGCCCGTAGAGCAGGAACAGGTTGGGGAAGCCGCTGACGCTGATGCCCTTGTACGCCTCGGCACCCTCCTTCCACGCCTGATTCAGCTCCAGCCCATCGAGGCCGCGAATGCGCATCGGCGCGAGGAAATCGGTGGCGGTGAAACCGGTGCCATAGATCAGCACGTCGCAGGGGTGCTCGCGACCATCGGCCGTCATCAGCGAATGTTCACGCACCTGGCGAATCGCCGAGTCGACGATCTCGACATTGCGCTGCGCTAGCGCCGGAAAGTAGTCGTTGCTGATCAGAATGCGCTTGCAGCCCATGGGGTAGTCCGGCTGCAGCTGAGCGCGCTTGCCGAGATCGGGCATCTGCCGTCGCAGATGACGGGTGAAGCTGTGGCGGAACAGGCGCATCAGCCAGGGGAAGCGGATAAAGGCCAGCGCCCGGCCCTCATGATGCAGGTATTGCAACAGGCGATCGGCTCGCTGCCACAGCGGCACACGGCGCTTGAGGGCGATCTCCCAGGGGCGATAGGCGCGGTCCGGCTTGGCCAACACATAGGCGGCAGAGCGCTGGAACAGGCTCAGGCTGGCGACCTTGGGCTGGATCTGCGGCACGAACTGGATGGCCGAAGCCCCGGTGCCGATTACCGCTACGCGCTTGCCCGTCAGATCCAGATCATGTCGCCAGCGCGCCGAATGAAAAGCCTCGCCACGGAAATTCTCCAGACCGGTCAGCTCAGGGTAAGCCGGCCGATTGAGCTGGCCGCAAGCACTGACCAGCGCCTGCGCCTCGATCACTTTGCCCCCTGCCAGCTCGACCCGCCAGATACCGCGCGCGGCATCGAACTCGGCGCCAAGCGCTTCGCTATTCAGACGGATGTGCGGGCGCAGCCGGTGTTTCTCCACGCATTGCAGGATATAGGCGTGAATCTCCGCCTGCGGCGCGAACTTGCGCGACCAGTCGTGCTTGGGCTCGAAGGAGAACGAATACAAGTGCGAGGGTACATCGCAGGCGGCCCCGGGGTAGCTGTTGTCGCGCCAGGTGCCGCCTACCTCGCCGCCCTTCTCCAGTAGCAGGAAATCGTCCTCACCGGCCTTGCGCAACTGCATGGCCAGGCCCAGCCCGGCAAAACCGCTGCCGATGATCAGTACGCGCCAGGGCGCGTTCGTACGGGGGTTGTTGTTCATTGTAGTGACCCGTGTGTGGCGATGAACGGATGCTACCCGCCTCGCCGCGCCCAGGTTATGGCATAGTCGGCCAGGATATTGTGACTTTCGGACAACCTATGTCGGCCCACTGGCCCGAGCGGCGCAGCATCATCAGCATCCAGTTGCTCACCCAACTCGGGCTCGACCTCGGTCTGAGCCTGGACAGATGCCTGCGTGACACTGGGCTCACCCCAGTCCAACTCACCAGCCTGAGCGGAGAGATCGAAGCGCAGCGCGAGTTGCAGTTGATCGCCAATCTGATCGAGGCGCTGCCAGAACTGGGCGATCTTGGCTTGCGTGCCGGGCAACGCTACCACCTGACCAGCTACGGTGCCTGGGGCTATGCCATTCTCAGCAGCGCCACAGTGCGCCAGGCCGCCGAGCTTGGCCTGCGCTATCACGGCCTGACCTACGCCTTCACCCGCATCAGCCTGAACGTGGATGATGACGTCGCCAGCCTGAATTTCGACGACAGCGCCCTGCCCCCGGCCCTGCATGACTTCATCGTCCAGCGCGACATGCTCGGCGCCCTCGTGGTCGTGCGAGAACTGCTCGGTTGTGCGCTGCCATTGCTTGAACTGGAGCTGCGCCAGGCAGCGCCGCGCGACATCTCACCCTTTATCGCTGCCTTCGGCCAGGTGCCACGCTTCGACGCGGAGCACAATCGCCTGGGGTTTAGCGCAAGCCTGCTGGACAACCCTTTGCCACGGGCCAACCCACAACTGGTCAGCGCCTGCGAGCAGCAATGTCAGACATTGCTGGCGCACCATCAATGGCATCAGGGCCTGGCCGGGCGCGTACGCCAGTTGTTGTTGCAGTCGCCAGGGCAGATCGCCGATATGGAGCAGGTCGCCGAAGGTTTACATCTGAGCAGCCGCACCCTGCGCCGACGCCTGGTCGAAGAAGGCACCCGTTTCCGCGCCCTGCAGGACGAAGTGCGCCAGGCGCTGGCCGAGGAGTTGTTGGCAGCCGGCGGCCTGAGCCTTGAGGAAATCGCCGAACGCCTGGGGTATGGCGAGCTGTCGAATTTCATCCACGCCTTCAAGCGCTGGAAAGGCACGACGCCGGGGCGCTATCAACGTGGCGCCTAGGGTGTCGTGGAGCCACCTGGTGCGCGCGGCGCACCCTACCAAAAGCCCGCACGCCTGGACCTTGGCCCTCCGGTAAGCACTTCATGTAGGGTGCGCCGTGCGCACAGCGCCCCGCACACAGGCCGGTCATTGCAGTTTGAAAGTCATCTTCACGCTGACAGGGCGCGAGCGCCGCGCTAGGGTGCCAGCCATGAACATCATCACGCTGCTTCTGCCCTACCAACCGCCATTGGACTGGCAACAGTTCCACAGCCATTTCGTCCTGCGTGCGATTCCCGGCCTGGAGTCGCTGAGCACGAACAGCTACAGCCGTGGCTTCAGCATCGACGGCACACCCGGCTGGTTTCGAGTTGCCCCGCTGCCTGGGCAAAACGCGCTGGAACTGCGCTGCCGCGTCAGCTCGCCTGGCCATCTCGATCAACTCGAACAACGCGTGCGGCGCATGTTCGACCTCGATAGCGAACCCGAGATCATCGCTCGCCACCTCAGCGGCGACGCATTGCTCGCGCCGCTGCTGCTGGGTAATCCCGGCCTGCGACTGCCGGTCGCCTTCGATCCCTTCGAGCAGGCCGTGCGCGCCATAGTCGGCCAGCAAGTCACGGTGAAGGCGGCAGTCACCATCGTCGGGCGCCTGGTAATGCGTGCGGGTATGCCAATAGAGACGCCGCAAGAGCTGGGCATCAGTCGTTTGTTCCCCACGCCGCAGGCACTGGCCGAAGCCGATCTGAACGGCATCGGCATGCCCGGCAAACGCGTGCAGTGCCTGCAGTATTTCGCGGCGCGCATTGCCGATGGCAGCCTGCACCTCAATGTCGAGGACGGCAGCGCAGCGCTGATCGAACGCCTCTGCGCCCTGCCCGGCATTGGCCCGTGGACGGCGGAGTACATCGCCTTGCGCGCGTTCGGCGAGGCCGACGCCTTTCCCGCCAGCGACCTGGGCCTGCTCAAGGCGCCGATATGGGGAACGGAAGGTATCGATGCACGCCGCCTGAAAGCACGCGCGGAAGCCTGGCGACCCTGGCGCGCCTATGCGGCTGCGCATCTCTGGCACAATTATTCAGGAGGCTGAGTCATGCACTACCGCTACCACGACAGCCCAGTCGGCCCGCTTTTCATCGCGGCCGACGAAAGCGGCCTGCAATTGCTGCTGATGGAGCTGGACAGTCGACCCTGGCGCATCGAAGAAGATTGGCAGCCAGCGGGCCGTGAACTGGACGCTGTATGCAAACAACTGGACGAATATTTCGCCGGTCAGCGGCGCCAGTTCGAGCTGCGCCTGGCGCCCCGCGGTACGGCGTTCCAACAGGCGGTGTGGCAGGCGCTACAGGCCATTCCCTACGGTCGCACCTGCAGCTATTCGGAGCTGGCCACAGTCATCGGTCGGCCACAGGCCGTACGCGCGGTGGGCACGGCCAATGGCGCCAACCCGATCTCGATCATCGTGCCCTGTCACCGGGTAATCGGGCGCGACGGCAGCCTCACCGGTTATGCCGGCGGTCTGCCGCGCAAGCAGCAGCTACTGGAACTGGAAGGCGTGCTGCAACCTACTCAGCCGAAACTGGCGCTGTAGTGCGTCAACGCGCCGGGATGCGGGCTAAAGGCTGCGCATTGCGGCGTAACGGCAGAGCGAGGATGAGCCCTTCGCCGGACGCGGGAAAGATGCCGGTCAAGGCCGTGATATTGACCTGGTGGGAAATCAGCACGAGGGGCGCTCCGCCGGGTAACTGATTGATCATGCGGATCAGCTCGTCAGTCTGTGCAGCGCCGTCGGCAGGTTCGCCAAAGAAGGAATCCAGGGCGGTGAATGGTTGCACCGGGCCACGCAGCATGCCCGTGGCAGTGTCCAGTGCGCGGCACCAGCGACTGCTGAGCAAGCGAGGCGTCTCGATGCCCTGGCGCGCCAGCAACTCGCCCCAGCGCCGGGCCTCGGCGCGCCCCTGGGCGTCGAGGTTGCGCTGGGTATCACACTGGCCCAGGCGAAAGTTGGCGGGATCACCGGTACCCGGCGCCGTGGTATGTCGCAAAAGCAGCAATGCACGGCCCTCGCGCACGGCCTGCCAGGCCTCCGTAGACGCTGCTGCCACACCCCATGCAGGAAGCAGCAACAGTGCCATCAGCCATGCGCGGATCACAAGCGGACGTTACCGCGTGGCCCCATCAGGGCCCAGATGATCAGGCCGATTACCGGCAACAGCACGATCAGCAGGATCCACAGAATCTTGATGCCTGTTTCAGCGCTGCTCTTGACCACATTGATGATGGCCCAGATATCCAGGGCCAGAATGACCAGGCCGATCAGGCCATTGAAGGTAGAACCCATGACGACACTCCTGTCTGAAAGGTTGCCTTCATAGGATAGCCAGTGGCCTGCCGGGGTTCCCTTCAGGCGTCCAGGCGCGGAAAACGCGAGGCAATATCGTCGCCCGTGACCTCGGCAGCTTCGTCGCTGGCACTCAAGCGTAATGCCAGCAGGTGCGGCTCCTCGCCGAGGTCGAACCAGTGGCGGGTGCCGGCCGGCAGGGTCAACAGGTCGCCACGCTCGCCTTGCAGCACATAGACGTAGCCATCCACATGCACGCTCAGCTGCGCGAAGCCACCGACAAACAACCAGGCGCTGGCACTGCCCTGCACCTGTTCGTCCAAGTGGCGGGCGCGCAGCTCCAGCTTCCGTGCGTCATTGCGCTGCAGATTGAACAGTTCCTGCTGCACATAGCCCTGCTCTGTCATGAACGCCTGCAGCCACAAGCCATAGGCCGCCTCGAACTCGGCCTGCTCGCAGCCTGGGCGCAACGCCTGCGGCAGCTCCACCTGGCGATAGTCGATACCTACAGCCGCCAGGGTACTGGCGATGTCATCGGCATGGTTCAGGACCTTGTTCGGCAATTCCGGGGACGTATCCAGATGGACGCTGAGGCTGCTCATGGAGGACTCACTCGATTCGGGGCTGCTCGGACGGCAGGCGGGTGACAATGATGAAAACTGCGAGCAAGGCTACCAGACTGGCAATGGCGAAGGTCCAGGCTGGGCCCAGACCTTTCCAGCTGTAACCGGCATAGAGTGCGCCGAGGGCACCGCCAATACCGGCCAGACTGGCATAGAGCGCCTGCCCCTGGCCCTGCTGACGATCAGCGAAACTGCGCTGCACGAAGTGAATGCAGGCAGCGTGAAAAGCACCGAAGGTGGCGGCGTGCATGCACTGCGCCAGCAATAAAACGGGCAGGTACTGCGCCAGGTTACCCAGCAACAACCAGCGCACTGCAGTGATCAGAAAACTGACCAGCAGCACGCTGCGTAGCGAGTAACGCTGCAGCAGCCGCGCCATCACCAGGAACAGCAGAATTTCCGCCACCACACCCAAGGCCCAGAACAGGCCGATGGCACCACGGCTGTAGCCGACACCTTCCAGATGCAGACTGAGGAAGGTGTAGTACGGGCCATTGCTCAACTGCATCAGCGCAACGCAGATGTAGAACGCAATGATGCCGGGACGGCGCAACTGACGAAGGAAACCACCTTGCTCCGGATTGTCCGGTCGCACCAGCGGCTGTGCATTGGGCACCCAGAAACTGCCGGCGACGATACCGGCCATGATCACCACCAACGCCGCCGGATACGCATCCAGGCTCAGCCACTCGAACAACAGCCCAAGGCCGACCACAGCAACGATGAAACCGATGCTGCCCCACAGGCGGATCTGGCTATAACGCGCAGATTGTTCACGCAGATGGGCCAGGGTGATGACTTCGAACTGCGGCAGCACCGCATGCCAGAAGAAGGCATGAGTGGCCATGATCAGCGCCAGCCAGGCGTAGCTCTGGCTGAAGAAGATGCCGGCGAAGCAAACCAGGGTACAGAGTGCGCCAAAGCGCACGATCAGCAAGCGCTGACCGGTATGGTCGCCCAACCAGCCCCACAGATTGGGGGCCACGCAGCGCATCAGCATGGGAATGGCGATCAGCTCGCCGATACGCGCCGGAGAAAAGCCCAGGTGATCGAAGTACAGCGCCAGAAATGGCGCGGTCCCCCCGAGCAAAGCGAAGTAGAAGAAATAGAAGCTCGATAGCCGCCAGTACGGCAGGGCCGCGCTCATGCCGCCTGGGTCACAGTTGCGGCAGCACCGGCGTGGTGACGCGCACATCGGCGTTCTGCGCGCGATGACGCAGCAGATGATCCATCAGCACGATGGCCATCATCGCCTCGGCGATCGGTGTAGCGCGGATGCCCACGCAAGGGTCGTGACGGCCCTTGGTGATCACGTCCACCGGGTTGCCGTCGACGTCGATGGAGCGCCCCGGCGTGGTGATGCTGGAAGTCGGCTTGAGCGCCAGGTGGGCGACGATCGGCTGACCGCTGGAGATGCCGCCAAGAATGCCGCCAGCGTTATTGCTCAGGAAACCGTCCGGCGTCAGCTCATCGCGGTGCTCGGTGCCGCGCTGGGCAACACTGGCGAAGCCCGCGCCGATTTCCACGCCCTTGACCGCATTGATGCTCATCAGCGCATGGGCCAGCTCGGCGTCCAGGCGGTCGAAAATCGGCTCACCCAAGCCCGGCATCACCCCTTCGGCGACCACGGTGATCTTCGCCCCGACCGAGTCCTGGTCGCGGCGCAGCTGGTCCATGTAGGCCTCCAGCTCCGGCACCTTGTCCGGATCGGGACTGAAGAAGGCGTTCTGCTCGACGCTGTCCCAGGTCTTGAACGGAATCTCGATCGGGCCGAGCTGGCTCATGTAGCCGCGGATGACGATGCCCTGGCTGGCCAGGAACTTCTTGGCGATGGCGCCGGCGGCCACGCGCATGGCCGTCTCGCGCGCCGAGCTGCGGCCACCGCCACGGTAGTCGCGGATGCCGTATTTGTGGTGATAGGTGTAGTCGGCGTGCGCCGGGCGGAACAGGTCCTTGATCGCCGAGTAGTCCTTGGACTTCTGGTCGGTGTTGCGGATCAGCAGGCCGATGGAGCAACCGGTGGTCTTGCCCTCGAACACGCCGGAAAGGATTTCCACCTCGTCAGCTTCCTGGCGCTGCGTGGTGTGGCGGCTGGTGCCCGGCTTGCGGCGGTCGAGGTCGCGCTGCAGGTCTTCCAGGCTGATTTCGACACCGGGCGGGCAACCGTCGACGATGGCGACCAGCGCCGGGCCATGGCTTTCGCCAGCGGTGGTGACGGTGAACAGCTTGCCGTAGGTATTGCCGGACATGGGAAGACGCTCCGCGAAATTCAGCCCAGGCCCGACGCTGCGCAGGCCCGATTAACAAGGTGGGCGAGTATACCTGCCACCATCTCGCAGTTCACCCCGAACCTTGCTCGGTCGCAGACGTCCAATGCCAGTCTGCCACCACCCCACACCTATCATGCTGCGAGCCCTGCTTTTGTCCCTCACCCTGATCACTGGCCTGGCCCAGGCCAATACCACCCGCCAACAGCCCATCAGCCTCGACACCGACCAGGGCACGTTGTACGGCAGCCTGCTGGTTCCGCAAAGCGATCAACCGCTGCCGGTGGCGCTGCTGATTGCCGGCTCCGGCCCCACCGACCGTGACGGTAACAACCCCGAAGGTGGCCACAACGACGCCCTGAAGAAACTGGCCCAGGTACTGGCACGCCACGGCATCGCCAGTCTGCGCTATGACAAGCGCGGCGTAGCCGCCAGCAGCGCCGCCACGCCAAACGAACGCGACCTGAGCGTCGAACGCTACGTGGCCGATGCCGAAGGCTGGGCCAGGCTGCTTAGAGAGGACTCGCGCTTCAACCGGCTGATCCTGATCGGCCACAGCGAAGGCGCAATGATCGCCAGCCTGGCTGCCAACGGCAGTCAGGCCGATGCCCTGGTGTCCATCGCCGGCCCCGCCTACCCCATCGGCCAGGTGCTGGATATGCAACTGGCCATGCGTCTGCCACCGGAGCGGCTGGCCGAGAGCCGGCACATTCTCGCCAACCTGATCCGTGGCAAGCTGCAACCGGACGTGCCCAAGGAGCTGCAGGTGGTCTACCGCCCCAGCGTGCAACCCTATCTGATCAGCCTGCTGCGCCAGGATCCGGCGGAAAATTTCGCCGCCCTGCGCATGCCCGCGCTGATCGTGCAGGGCACGCACGATGCACAGGTCAGCCCGGATAACGCCGAACTGATGCAGCAGGCCAAGCCAGACGCCGAACTGGCGCTGATCCCGGGCATGAACCACGTCATGCGCATCACTCCGGCGGCCTGGCAGGAACAGCTAGCGTCCTACGACGATCCACAGCTACCCTTGGCCCGTGCGCTAGGTGAGCGGATCGTCGCCTTCATTCGCTCCAGCGCAGAGAAAAACGGTCGATAACCTGCAAAATGACCCGATCAAGCGCACAGGACGCCCATGAGCGAGAACCCAGCCCCGGAGGCGCAAGCCCCCGAAGACGCAGCCGCGGCCAGCGAAACGCCTGCCGCGCCACACCCCTGGTCTGACCTGCCGGCGGAGCAGTTCAGCCTGCTGCGCCTGGCGCCGCTGCCCGTAGATCGGGAAACCGGGCCCAGACCGCTGCGCTTCGTCCAGCTGGGTCGGGTCGAGCGCCACACCAAGGAGCTCAGCCTGCTGCGCCTGACCGTCCAGGTACCTGGGCAGCGCCTGCATCGCCAACAGAACCTGCTGGAAGTCTGGGCCGACCACCAGGGCAAGGAAGTGCGTTTCGGCCCTGACAAGGGCCTGAGCGTGGAGCCCGCCAATTGCGGCCTCGGGCGTTTTCTCATGGCCCAGGGCATCGCCTGGGCACGCAAGCACTACGCCCACTATCAGGTCGAAGGCGGCGCCCTGCCCACCAAGGACAACTTCAACGAAGCCGCCCGCGAACGGCGCGATCACGCATTGAAAGCGCAGGGTTTCACCATCGAATACAGCGACCCGTTGCAGCTAAAGCCGTTCTACAGCGCGCCACGGGTCAGTTCGCTGCATGGCGACTGGCAGGCCGAGAAGGTGCAGATCATCGAATTGCTGGACGCTGCCGCCATGTTGCAACAGGCCGACCAGAACCTGCAGGAACAGAGCGTCAAGCTGCGCAAGCTGGAAGAGCGCGTCGATCGTCTCAAGCGCGAAGACACAGGCCTGCGTTTCACCATCACCTGCCTGATCGCCTTCTGCCTGTTTCAAGCGGGTTTGCTGATATGGATCGCCACGCGCTGAGAGCCTATTTACGATCATCTGCGCGTCGGCGCTACTGCGTTGAAAACAAGCTCGAAATGCTCATGTACAAAAGTACAGTCGAACGCGACTCCGACCGTTTCTCGCTTGCTTTCGCCTTGTATCGCTCTAGCTCGAAAGATCGTAAACAGCCTCTACTGGCGGCTCGCACGACCTAACGTAGGGTGAACACCGTGCGCACCGGCATGTCAGCCTTCGATACGTGAACGAAACAATGCCTGGTGCTCGCGGCACTGCTTGGCAGCCAGCAGGAACACCCCGTGACCGCCGTGCTGGAAGTCCAGCCAGGTGAAATCCACCTCCGGGTACAGCGCTTCGACATGCACCTGGCTGTTGCCCACCTCGACGATCAGCACACCACGCTCGGTCAGGTGATCAGCGGCCTCGGCCAGCATGCGTCGCACCAGATCCAGGCCGTCATCACCGCAGGCCAGGCCCATGGCCGGCTCGTGTTGGTATTCGGCCGGCATGTCGGCGAAATCTTCGGCGTCGACATAAGGCGGGTTGGAGACGATCAGGTCGAAACGCTGACCAGGCAGCCCCGCGAAACCGTCACCCTGCACGCAATACACACGCTCCTCCAGGCCGTGGCGCTCGATATTCTGATTGGCCACTTCCAGCGCATCGAAGGAAAGATCGGCCAGCACCACCTCGGCCTCGGGGAACTCGTACGCGCAGGCGATACCGATGCAACCCGAGCCTGTGCACAGGTCGAGTACTCGTGCTGGCTCGGTCGGTAGCCAGGGGGCGAAATGTCGGTCGATCAGCTCGGCAATCGGCGAGCGTGGCACCAGCACACGTTCATCGACCACGAACGGCAAGCCGCAAAACCACGCCTCGCCAAGCAGGTAGGCAGTCGGCACCCGCTCCTCGATACGCTGTTTGAGCAGCGTCTGCAGGTGCGTGTGCTCATCGTCTTCAAGACGGCAATCGAGATACGCGTCGGAGATTTCCCAAGGCAGATGCAGCGCCCCGAGCACCAGCTGGCGCGCCTCGTCCCAGGCGTTGTCGGTGCCATGACCAAAGAACAGCTGCTCGGCCTGAAAGCGACTGACAGCCCAGCGAATATAGTCGCGCAGGGTACGTAAACGAGTGGTGAGAGCAGTCACGGGCGGCCTCCGGGTGAAAAGTGCGGAAGTTTAGCCCAGTGCGGGTAGCCAGCGCATGAACGACGGGTTAATGAACGCTCATGAACCTTTGTGCTTGTCGCGCGCTTCGTGCTCGTCGGGACGCCGCAACTCTCGCAGCACCGCGACGGACACGGCGATAGAGAACAACAGCCAGAAATGCGGGGATAACTGCGACAAAAGTGACATGGCAACTCCTTTTGCGTACGACCCTGAGTCCTTCGGGGCAGTTCCGATTCTGCTCCGGCAACATGCACTGAGCAAGCATTGACGCAGATAGAGGTTCACAGACCGCTCTGGCAAGCGGACAATGGCAAATTAAAACCATCAGCCAGGAGCCCGAGATGTCCCATCCGCAAACCATGTTCCAGCTCACCGGTCGTGGCCACGCACCGGCCAGCCTGAACAATGCGACCTTGCTGATCATCGATGCCCAGGAAGAGTACCGCAGCGGCGTCCTCGCCCTGCCCGGCCTTGACCCCGCACTGGCAGAAATCGCCAACCTGCTGGCCGCCGCACGTAGCGCTGGCGCCGATATCGTCCACGTCAAACACCTGGGCATCCCGGGCGGCCTGCTCGACCCCAGCGGCCCTCGTGGCCGTCAGTTGCCGGAGGCCGCGCCGCTGACCGGCGAGATCGTGGTCGAAAAACGCCTACCCAACGCCTTTGCTGGCACCGAGCTGCATGACCGCTTGCAGGCGCTTGGCCATCTGGATCTGATCGTCTGCGGTTTCATGACCCATTCCAGCGTCAGCACCACGGTGCGCGCCGCCAAGGACTACGGCTACCGCTGCACCCTGGTCGATGCTGCCTGCGCGACCCGTGATCTGCCTGCGCCAGACGGCAGCGTGATCTCTGCCGCCGAGGTGCATCGCATCGAGATGATCGCCCTGGGCGACAACTTCGCCACTATCGTGCCGCACGCAAAATCGCTGATTTGATGCCTGTCACAGCCGTACCGCGCCAGCGGAACTCCGCTGGCAGCAGCCGGTCACAGCGCCGATAACCCAGAGGAAATCGGAATGAAGCTTTCTGACGATTTCGATGCACGTCGCTTGCGCCCACGCCAGTCTGGTAGCTGGCGTCTGCGTCTCGGTGCCGGCCTGGGCGCGCTGCTGGCTGCCTTCGGAGTTCTCCTGGCGATGGCTGGCGTCGCCTCGCTGGCGGGTCGCGCGCCCGTGCTGGGCACGCTCAACGACTCTGTCGGCGAAGCCATCGTTCTACTGCTGCTCGGCCTGCTCCTGTTATGGGCCGGCATCTCATTCTGGCGGCGCTGCCGCAGGCGCCTGCGCCGCTCCGGTGATCTGAGCCTGTCACCCTCTCTGATGAAAAAGCGCGACTGAGGCCAATGTCCACCAGCGACCATGGGCCTGAGAAGAGGTCTTTCTGCGCTTACCCGGCCGGCTTTTCGGTAAGATAGCCGCCTGTTTCGCGGAGCCTCCGATGCAAGACGACGACTTTTCCCTGTTCCAGGCCGAGCTGCGCGGCGTCAAGCCGCTCAAGCATGACCGTGCCGATACCGGCAAACCCAAACCCGATCGCAAGCAGTTCAAGACCCTGCGCCAGGCAGCGACCGTCAGCCAGGGTGAGATCAAGGTGGACGGTCTTTCCGACCAGTTCGTCATCGACGTTGGCGCCGAAGACCCGCTGTACTGGGCCGGCAACGGCGTGCAGGACGGCCAGATGCGCAAGCTCAAGCTGGGGCAGATTGCCTTCGAAGGCAGCCTCGACCTGCACGGCATGAGCGTCGAGAAAGCCCGCGACACCTTGTGGGAGTTTCTCGCCGAAGCCACCAAGCTGGAAATCCGCTGCGTGCGCGTCACCCACGGCAAGGCCGTGCGCATGGACGGGCGCAAACCGATGATCAAGAGTCACGTCAACACCTGGCTGCGTCAGCACCCCAAGGTGCTGGGTTTCACCTCGTGCCTGGCCAAGCACGGCGGCACCGGAGCGGTGTACGTCATCCTCAAACGAACCATGATGGATGGCCGCGACGAGTAACGAGACTCGCGCTGCGGTCTGGCGCTCTTGTCAGGCCTCTTTTCGCGCCCTACCCTGCGTCCATTCGATACCCAACAGGAATCTCCATGTCCCTGGAACAACACTACACCGCCATCCTCGGCCAACTCGGCGAAGACGTCTCTCGCGAAGGCCTGCTGGACACCCCCAAGCGCGCTGCCAAGGCCATGCAGTACCTCTGCCGCGGCTATGAGCAGACGCTGGAGGAAGTCACCAACGGCGCGCTGTTCAGCTCCGATAACAGCGAGATGGTGCTGGTGAAGAACATCGAGCTGTACTCGCTGTGCGAGCATCACCTGCTGCCGTTCATCGGCAAGGCACACGTGGCCTACATCCCCAATGGCAAGGTGCTGGGCCTGTCCAAGGTCGCGCGGATCGTCGACATGTTCGCCCGCCGCCTGCAGATTCAGGAAAACCTCAGCCGGCAGATCGCCGAAGCGGTCGAGCAGGTCACCGGCGCCCTTGGCGTGGCGGTGGTCATCGAAGCCCAGCACATGTGCATGATGATGCGCGGCGTGGAGAAGCAGAACTCTTCCATGGTCACCTCGGTAATGCTCGGCGAGTTCCGCAATAACCCGGCCACCCGTGGCGAGTTCCTCAATCTGGTTCGCTAAGCGGCAAACAGCGACGGCCGTTCACATCAGTGAACGGCCGCGTGCATTTCAGGAGTAGAGAAAATGTTGCTAAAAGCCCTTCGCGTCGGTCTGGGCCAATTGGTCGTGTTTGGCGACTGGATCAGTCGCCCACGCAAGCTTAAGCGCAGCCCCGAGGCTCAGGCCGAGGTCGAGAAAGCCACAGCCGACCTGGCGCTGTATCAGTTCCATGCCTGTCCGTTCTGCGTCAAGGTACGCCGCAACATGCACCGCCTGAACCTGCCGGTAGCGCTGCGTGACGCCAAGAACGACGCCCAGCATCGCCAGGCGCTGGAGCAACAGGGCGGGCGCATCAAGGTGCCGTGCCTGCGCATCGAGGAAAACGGCCAGAGCACCTGGCTTTATGAGTCCAAGGCAATCATCGCCTATCTGGACCAGCGCTTCGCCGGCTGAAGCCAAGCTTTTCGTAGGAGCCGGCTTGCCGGCGATGCTTCTCCGATCAGCTCGCCGGCAAGCCGGCTCCTACAGGTCAGCGTTCGACACCTGCACTTCGTCCAGCCCAGTAGCCCGGATGCAATCCGGGAGCCTTGGAGCTACCCTGTCGGTCATTTCGCGGCTGAAGCCGCTCCTACAAGATCGGCGTATCTTCGCCTGCCTTTTCAGGAGCGAGCTCTGCTCGCGAACAGCCCATTAGGATTCGATACCGTAGGTCTTGAGTTGCTCGAGGAACTGCGCTTCGTCCAGCACCCTCACGCCCAGTTCGCTGGCCTTGGCCAGCTTCGAACCGGCACCAGGCCCGGCGACGACACAATGGGTCTTGGCCGATACCGAGCCGGCCACCTTGGCGCCCAGGCTCTCCAGCTTTTCCTTGGCCACGTCGCGGCTCATCACTTCCAGGGTGCCGGTGAGCACCCAGGTCTGGCCGGCCAGTGGCAGGCCTTCGGCGACCTTCTTCTCACTTTCCCAATGCATGCCGAAGTCACGCAACTGCTGCTCGATGGCGCGGGCGCGCTGAGCGTTGCCTTCGCCGTCGAAGAAATCGCGCACGGCCTTGGCCTGCCGCTCCGGCAGCGCCTGACGCATGTCCAGCCAGTCGCCGACGAGCACCGCCTCCAGGCTGCCGAAGCGCTCGGCAAGCTTCTGCGCCGCCCCCGGACCAACGCTGGGAATATTGAGCTTGTCGAGCATGCCGCCGAGGGTGGCGACGGCGCTGAACTCGGCGCTCAGCTCGCCCTCCTCCTGCAACTGCAGGCCGCAGTCGCCGAGCAGCGCGTCGATGACCTGCTGGTTATGCGCGTCCTCGAAGAAGCTGTGGATCTCATGCGCCACTTCCAGACCGATGTCCGGCAGGTAGGTGAGCACTTCCGGCAGCGCCTGGCGTACCCGCGTCAGCGAAGCCAGGGAACGCGCTAGCACCTTGGCGGTTTCTTCGCCGACATCGGGAATGCCCAGGGCATAGATGAAGCGCGCCAGGGTCGGCCGCTTGCTGGCCTCGATAGCGACCAGCAGCTTGTTGCTGGACACCTCGGCAAAACCGTCCAGGCCGATGATCTGTTCGAAGGTCAACTTGTACAGATCGGCCGGCGAAGCGATCAGCTTCTCGTCGACCAGTTGTTCGATGGTCTTGTCGCCGAGGCCATCGATATCCATGGCGCGGCGCGAAACGAAGTGGATGATCGCCTGCTTGAGCTGCGCCTGACAGCTCAGGCGACCGACGCAGCGGTACACCGAGCCTTCGCTGACGCTTTCCTTACCCTTGCTGCGCTTGATCAGCTGAGTGCGCTCCACCGCCGAGCCGCATACCGGGCACTGCTCGGGGATATGCACCGGGCGCGCATCATCGGGGCGGCGCTCGGGCACCACGGCCATCACCTGCGGGATTACGTCACCGGCGCGGCGGATGATCACCGTATCGCCGATCATCACCCCCAGGCGCGCCACCTCGTCCATGTTGTGCAGGGTGGCATTGGCCACCATCACGCCGGCCACCTTGACCGGCTTGAGCCGCGCTACCGGCGTCACCGCGCCGGTACGGCCGACCTGGAACTCGACGTCGAGCAGCTCGGTCAGCTCCTCCTGCGCCGGGAACTTGTGAGCGATGGCCCAGTGCGGCGTACGTGCACGGAAGCCCAGCTGCTGCTGGTCCTCAATGTTGTTGACCTTGAACACCACACCATCGATGTCATAGGCCAGGCTCATGCGCCGCTCG
The DNA here is from genome assembly GCF_050473265.1 of Pseudomonas pichavaramensis. Taxonomy (NCBI): domain Bacteria; kingdom Pseudomonadati; phylum Pseudomonadota; class Gammaproteobacteria; order Pseudomonadales; family Pseudomonadaceae; genus Pseudomonas; species Pseudomonas pichavaramensis. The sequence goes on from NZ_JBJKFJ010000002.1 coordinate 163,337, forward strand.
CCGATGTCGCGGTAATAGTCGAGACAGGCCTGTACACCCTTGGCCAGTTTCAACTCACGGCTGATGGGAATGCCCCAGGCCTTGAGCTGCTGCAGCATAGCCACCTGGGTACCCGGCAGTTCACCGCTGACCTGGCCGACGCCATAGCAGCAGAATTCCAGCGGCCGGCTGGCGGTGATCTTCGGATCAAGCTGACGCAGGCTACCGGCCGCTGCATTGCGCGGGTTGGCGAAGGTCTTGCCGCCGCTCTCGGCCTGGCGCGCATTGAGTTCCTCGAAGCCAGCCTTGGGCATGAAAACCTCGCCGCGCACTTCCAGCACCTGCGGCCAGCCCTTGCCCTGCAGCTTGAGCGGCACGTTGCGAATGGTGCGCACGTTGCTGCTGATATCCTCGCCGGTACTGCCATCGCCACGTGTGGCGCCGCGCACCAGCTGGCCGTTCTCGTAAAGCAGGCTCACCGCCAGGCCGTCGAGCTTGGGCTCGCAGCTGTACTCGACCTCGGCACCACCGCCGAACAGATCGCCGCCCGCCAGGCCCAGGCCGCTCTGCACGCTGCGGTCGAAGGCGTGCAGATCGTCTTCTTCGAAAGCGTTGCCGAGGCTGAGCATCGGCACCTCGTGACGCACCTCGCCAAAGGCACTGAGCGCCTCGCCGCCAACACGCTGGGTCGGCGAATCGGGGGTCACCAGCTCCGGATGTTCAGCCTCCAGCGCCTGCAGCTCGCGAAACAGACGGTCGTACTCAGCATCGGGCACGCTCGGCTCATCCAGCACGTAGTAGCGATAGTTGTGTGCGTCCAGTTCCTGGCGCAGCGCGGAAATACGTTGGGCAACGTCGGTCATGCTCGGTCTCTCAAACGAAAAGAGCAGCCTGAGCTGCTCTTTTTCAATGCACGTGTGATCAGCGTTTCTGGGTCAATTGCCGGCGCTCGAATTCAACGATGCGCTGGCGGTAATGTTCGATGGTCTGCGCGGTCATCACGCTACGCTGGTCGTCCTTCAGCTCACCGCCCAGTTCGTGCGACAGCTTGCGCGCCGCCGCGACCATCACGTCGAAGGCCTGCTTGGGATGACGCGGGCCAGGCAGGCTGAGGAAGAAGCTCACGGCGCGGGTGCTGAAGCCTTCGATATCATCGAGATCGAAGGTGCCCGGCTTGAGCGCGTTAGCCATGGAGAACAGCACTTCGCCGTTACCGGCCATGCTCTCGTGGCGATGGAAGATGTCCATCTCGCCGAAACGCAGACCGCTTTCGAGAATGTTCTGCAGAAGAGCCGGGCCCTTGAAGCCGATATCGTCGCGCGCGACAACGTTGATGACCAGCACCTCTTCGACAGGCGCAGCATCGGCAGCCGGCTTGGCAGGCTTCTTCGGTTCGTCGGGTTCATCATCGACCGGGTTGAGCAGCGTCGGTACCGGCTCGTCGACGGCGAGATTGAGATCGCCCTGCTGCGGCTCGTTACGCGGACGACGCGGCAGGTCCTTGGCATTCATCGACGGCAGGTCGTCTTCATCCAGTTGCGGGTCGACGTCACGCTGAATCACGCGCGGCGGACTGAGCAGATCCGGGTCACTGTCGTCATCCGGCATGTTGGCGAAACTGCGATCCAGCTTGAATCTGAGTTTGCCCTTGCCACCGCGCATCCGACGCCAACCGTCGAAAAGAATGCCAGCAATAACGATGATGCCAATAACGATCAGCCACTCGCGCAGACCGAATTCCATGAAATACCTGACCCTTAAAAATTCTGGTGAAAAAAAGATCCAATCAATCGGACCCTGACTCGACTATAAAACGCGACGCCAACTCCATGTTCTGTCTGACGTTTTCCGCGTGTAACAAAAGTGGGCAATAAGCTAGCACGACGAAAGGCAACTTTACACAGGCAGACGCATCAGCTCTCCACCATCGCCAGTGCCTCTTCGACATCTACCGCCACCAGACGCGAGCAGCCCGGCTCGTGCATGGTAACCCCCATCAATTGATCGGCCATTTCCATGGCGATCTTATTGTGGGTGATGTAGATGAACTGCACCGTTGCCGACATCTCCTTGACCAAGCGCGCATAACGACCCACGTTGGCGTCATCCAGCGGCGCATCAACTTCATCCAACATGCAGAACGGCGCCGGATTGAGCTGGAAGATGGAAAACACCAATGCCAAAGCGGTCAACGCTTTCTCTCCACCGGAGAGCAAATGGATGGTGCTGTTCTTCTTGCCCGGGGGCCGCGCCATGATGGTCACACCGGTATCGAGTAAATCTTCGCCGGTGAGTTCCAAATAAGCACTGCCGCCACCGAAAACTTTTGGAAACAGTGCCTGCAAACCGCCATTAATCTGATCGAAAGTTTCCTTGAAACGATTGCGCGTTTCCTTGTCGATCTTGCGAATGACGTTTTCCAGAGTTTCCAGCGCTTCGACCAGATCGGCATCCTGCGCATCCAGATAACGTTTGCGCTCGGACTGCTGCTGATATTCGTCGATGGCCGCCAGGTTGATCGGCCCAAGCCGCGTGATACGCGCCGCCATGCGCTCCAGCTCTTCCTCCCAGGCGCTTTCCGTGGCGTCGGCCGGCAGCGTGGCGATCACCCCGTGCAGGTCGTAGTTGTCTTCGGCAAGCTGATCGGCCAGGGCCTTGCGTCGCACGTTGAGCGACTGCCAGTCCATGCGCTGCTGCTCCAGCTGGCCGCGCAGCAGTTGCGCCTGCTGCTCGGCCTGGCTGCGACGCTTCTCGGCATCGCGCAACTCGCGGTCGGCGTCTTCCAGCGTCAGGCGCGCCTGACGCAGTTCCTCGTCCACCGCCATGCGCCGCTCGAGCAATTCCTCGAGCTTGATACGCAGCTCTTCCAGCGGCGCCTCGCCCTCCTCCAGATTCAGTGACAGCTGCTCACGCCGCTCGTGCAGGCGTTCGGCCTGCATTTCCAGACGCTCCAGCGCCTGGCGAGTGGAGTCGTGCTGCGCCTTCAGCGAGCCGAGGCGTACGGCCAACTGGTGGGCATGATCCTTGTGTTGGCGGGCCTCCTGACGCACCCGATCGAGGCGTTCGCGCAGGCTGTCACGACTGGCCAGCAGGCTTTCGCGCTGCTCGTTGTCCTGGGCCATGGCATCCAGCGCATCCTGCAGTTGCAGGCGCGCCTCACCGAGTTGCTCCTGCTCGATCTCACGTTGCTCGGCCGCTTCCTGCAGCTCGTCCTGCAAGCGCCGGCGGCGCAGGCCCAACTGCTCGGCCTTGGCCTGGCTGGCAGACAATCGCGCCTTCAGCTCGGCCAGGTGCCGTCCCAGCTCCTGGCTCTGACGACGCTGCTGCTCACGCAGTTCTTCCTGAAGGCGCTGCGCATCGCGCAGGCCCAACAGACGTTCATCCAGTTGCACCAGCGCCGCCTCGCGTTCCTCACGCTCCAGTTGCAGGCGCTCCAATTCCTGCCCGCGCGCCAGCACGCCGCTGTCCGCCTCGGCGGCGCGGCGCACACGCAGAAAATGCCGACCGACCCAATAGCCGTCACGGCTGATCAGGCTTTCGCCATCGGCCAATTGGCCACGCGCCGCCAACGCCTGCTCCAGCGATTCGACCGGACGTACGCCGGCCAGCCAGGGCGACAGGTCGTGGCTCGACTCCACCTTGTCCAGCAGGCTACCGGCACTTCGCATGCCGCCCCTGGCGGGGCTGAGCAGGCGCAGTTCGCCCTGCTCCAATGCCGAGAAATCCAGCCCGGCGAAATCATCCAGCAGCACGGCCTGCAGATCGGCGCCGAGCACGGTTTCCACCGCCAGCTCCCAGCCGGCCTCCACACGCAGCCCTTCGGCCAGGCGCGGACGCTGCTGCAAGCCTTGCTCACGCAGCCACTCGCCGGCGCCCTGCCCCGGATCGAGCGCGGCTTGCTGCAGCGCCTCCAGCGAGGCCAGGCGACCATTGAGACGCTGCAACTCGCCCTGCGCCTGCTGCTGCGCCTGACCGGCCTGCTGCAGCTCTTCACGCAGTTGCTGCAGGCGCTCGGCCTGCTGCTCCTCAGCTTGCTGCAGCGCTTCCTGCTCCAGCTCGCCAGCGGCCAGCTGTTCGTTCAATTCGAGAATGGCGGCGTCTTCGGGGTCGGCCGTCAGTTGCTGCAATTCTTCACCGAGACGACGCTGACGCTCGCTCAGGCGCTCCAGGCTCTGTTCCAGCTGGGCGATGCGCGACTGCTGCACCTCGGCTTGGCGGCGTGGCTCGGCACTGCGCTGGTTGAAGTTGTCCCACTGTTCCTGCCAGCCGTGCATGGTGGTTTCAGCTTCTTCCAGGCTGGCGGCGGATTCCTCGGCGGCAGCGGCGGTCATCTCCTGCTCGGGCAGGAGCATCTCCAGCTCCTCGCCCAGGGTGGCCAGCAGGGTGCGGTCGTGGCCGAGGTGCGATTCGGTTTCCAGGCGCGCCTTTTCTGCCTCGCGCAAATCGTCCTGTAACTGGCGCAGGCGCTGCTGGCCGTGCTGGATGCTCTGCTCGACGCGGGCGATATCTCCGCCCACGGAATAGAAACGCCCCTGCACCAGGTTGAAACGCTCGCTCAATTCGTGGTGACCGTCGCGCAGGCGCTCGATACTGGCATCGGCACTGCGCTGCTCGGCCACCAGCGCCTCGAAGGCCACTTCCTGATCGCCAATCACCTGCTCGCGGCTGCCGACCTGCTGGTTCAGGGTCTGCCAGCGCAGCGCCAGCAATTGGGCCTTGAGCTGACGCTCCTCGGCCTTGTATTCCTGATACTTCTCCGCGGCCTGAGCCTGACGGTGCAGGCGTTCGAGCTGGCGCTCCAGTTCCTCGCGCAGGTCGGTCAGGCGCGCCAGGTTTTCCTGGGTGCGGCGGATGCGGTTTTCGGTCTCGCGGCGGCGCTCCTTGTACTTGGAGATGCCGGCGGCTTCCTCGATGAAGTTGCGCAGTTCCTCGGGCTTGGCCTCGATCAGCTTGCTGATCATGCCCTGCTCGATGATCGAGTAGCTGCGCGGCCCCAGACCGGTACCGAGGAAGATGTCGGTGATGTCGCGGCGACGGCACTTGGTGCCGTTGAGGAAGTAGGTGTTCTGCGCGTCGCGGGTGACCCGACGGCGGATGGAAATCTCGGCGAAGGCGGCGTATTCGCCCACCAGCGAGTTGTCGCTGTTGTCGAAGATCAGCTCGATGGACGCCTGGGTCACCGGCTTGCGCGTGTTGGAGCCGTTGAAGATGACGTCGGTCATCGACTCGCCGCGCAGGTTCTTCGCCGAACTTTCGCCCATCACCCAGCGCACGGCGTCGATGATGTTGGACTTGCCGCAACCGTTGGGCCCGACCACCGCCGCCATGTTGCTGGGAAAGCTGACCGTCGTCGGATCGACGAACGACTTGAAGCCGGCCAGCTTGATGCTCTTCAGGCGCATCGGGGCTTAGCGCTCGGCCAGGGTCGCCAGCACCAGCTGGCAGTTGTGCTGACCATAGGCCTGCAAGACTTCGCGAGCACGCCCGTGGTCACGGCCGATGATCGCCTGCAGCAGGCTGGCGAAGGTGCCCATGAACTGGCCCATCTCGCCTTTGCGGCGCTCCAGCGCCAGGTGGTAGGTGCGGCTGATGGCCGGCAACAGGTTCTCTAGGGTTTCCTGCAGGTAGGGGTTGTCGGCGAAGGGAAAGGCCGCGCGCATGACATCGAAGCTGTTCTCGACGAAGGCGCCGATGTCGCCGCGTTGCAGGCTGTCCAGCAGGCGCTGCTGGATGTCGATGAAGGGCGCCAGGTCGGTTTCCACCTTCCAATGATCGATCACTGCGCGAGCCAACATGGCGTAGAGCTCGATGGTCAGCGCGTAGAGACTGGTGACGTGATGTGCGGTCAATTCGCTGACCTGGGCCCCGCGGCGCGGCAGGATCACGATCAGGTGGCGACGCTCGAGAATCAGCAGCGCCTCGCGCACCGAACCACGGCTGACATTCAGGGCCTGGGTGACCTTCTGCTCCTGGATGCGCTCACGCTCCTTGAGCTCACCACGAATGATGCGTTCGGCCAGGTAGTGGGCAATTTGCTCGGCGAGGCTGTCCGGGGCCTTGAACGTCATGACATTCCTTATGTGCGTCGATACAGCGGGCAGGCGGTCGAGTCTGAGGGCCCCGCCACGGCTGGGCGGAAGCAAGAAAATCTGGCGGCGAGTGTAACACAGGGTGTTACCGGGCCAAGCGTCCCAGGCATGCGCTTTCCGTTCTAAAGGTTGGGCATGAAAGCATGGTCACAAAAACAGATCGTCCTACAATCCTACATGCAACTCGTAACAACAATCAGGCGGAGACCGGCATGTTCGAACGACTTCCCTCGCACTGGATGCTCGCCCTGAAGAAGGTCGGCTATTGGATCTGGTTGATCCCGGTGCTCGGCATCCCCCTCAGCTACCACTGGTCGCTGGGCAGCGCTCATGCCGACGCCTGGGCCTGGCTGGTGATCACGGCGGTGTTCGGCGTGATTCCGCTGCTCGACTTCGTCGTGGGCCGCGACCCGGCCAACCCGGATGAGCGCGACGAGGTGCCGGCCCTGGAAACTCAGGGCTACTATCGCCTGCTGAGTCTGGCGACGGTGCCACTGCTGCTGGCGATGCTGGCCTGGAGCGCCTGGATATTCGTCAGTTACGAGGGCTGGAGCTGGGTCGGCCAGCTCGGCTGGGTGCTCTCGGTGGGCACGGTGATGGGCGCCATCGGCATCACGGTCTCGCACGAGCTGATTCACAAGGATGCGGCGCTGGAACAGAACGCCGGCGGCCTGCTGCTGGCAGCGGTGTGCTACGCCGGCTTCAAGGTGGAGCACGTGCGTGGCCATCATGTGCATGTCTCAACGCCCGAGGACGCATCGTCCTCGCGGTTTGGCCAGAGCCTGTACGCCTTCCTGCCACATGCCTACAAGCACAACTTCCTCAATGCCTGGAGATTGGAGGCCGAGCGCCTACAGCGCCGTGGTCTGCCTGCCCTGCACTGGCGCAACGAGCTGATCTGGTGGTACGCCACCAGTGCACTGCTGTTGCTCGGCTTCAGCCTGGCCTTCGGCTGGCTGGGGGCACTGTTCTTCCTCGGCCAGGCGCTGATGGCCTTCACCCTGCTGGAGATCGTCAACTACGTCGAACACTACGGCCTGCACCGGCGCAAACTGGACAACGGCCGCTACGAGCGCACCACGCCGCATCACTCATGGAACAGCAACTTCCTGCTGACCAACCTGTTCCTGTTCCACCTGCAGCGCCACTCCGACCATCACGCCTACGCCAAGCGTCGCTACCAGGTGCTGCGCCATTTCGACGACAGCCCGCAACTCCCCAACGGCTATGCCGGAATGATCGTGCTCGCCCTCTTTCCGCCACTGTGGCGCGCGATCATGGACCCCAAGGTGCGCGCCTACTACGCCGGCGAGGAACACCAGCTGAGCGAATCGCAGCTGACCTGAGCCCTGCCCGCCCCTTACAGCCAACCCCGGCAGTGCAAGCTCCCGGGGTTTTGCTTTTGTAGGTGTGCGGGCCCACCCAGGCCCTGCGCACCAGTGCTGTGCCATGTTTGCCTGTGGTTATTGGTGCGCGCGGCGCACCATACGCTCCCCTGGCCAGCCTTCGCCGGCATGAAAGTCACGTAGGGTGCGCCATGCGCACCAACCATTCGCCGCCGAACATTTATGCGCACGCCCTAGACAGCCCCGGACACCCTACGGAAAGCCCGCAGCAGAGCCCTAGCTGGCACGAAAACCGCTACGCTCAGAGCATGAATCCGGCCCCCGCGCTGATAACTGAAATGCATGAAAAGCAGCTGACCGCCAGGTCAAATATTTGTTGACCCAAAAGTCAGAAAACTCTAGATTAGCCCCATGGCAGCCCGCGCCAGGGCCCTGCAGTGCGTGCATCACCTGGCCAGCCAACCGAGTCATAACAATAAAGTGCCTGGAGGTCGTCCTTGATCCAGTTTTTACTCAACCGGGAGCTGCGTACCGAGCATGCCCTGGACCCCAACGTCACCGTGCTCAACTACCTGCGTGAACACGTCGGCAAGACCGGAACCAAGGAAGGCTGCGCCTCCGGCGACTGTGGCGCCTGCACCGTGGTGGTCGGCGAACTGGATGGCGAGCGCATCCGCTATCGCACCCTCAACTCGTGCCTGACCTTCGTCTCCAGCCTGCATGGCAAGCAACTGATCACCGTCGAAGACCTCAAGCACCAGGGCAAGCTGCACAGCGTGCAGCAGGCGATGGTCGACTGCCACGGCTCGCAGTGCGGTTTCTGCACCCCCGGCTTCATCATGTCGCTGTTTGCCCTGCAGAAGAACTCGGCCGGCTATGACAAGGGCGCCACGATGGAAGCCCTGGCCGGTAACCTGTGCCGCTGCACCGGCTACCGCCCGATCATCGACGCCGCCGAGCAGGCCTGCTGCCAGAAGCAGCCGGACCAGTTCGATGCCTTCGAGAGCGATACCGTCGCCCAGCTCAAGGCCATCACCCCGCGTGAAACCGCCGAACTCAACAGTGGCGACAAGCGCTGCCTGGTGCCGCTGACCGTGGCCGACCTGGCCGACCTCTACACCGCCAACCCCGAAGCGCGCCTGCTGGCGGGCGGCACCGACCTGGCCCTGGAAGTCACCCAGTTTCACCGTGAACTGCCGGTGATGATCTACGTCGGCCATATCGAAGACATGAAGCGCATCGAAGTGACCGATAGCGCCATCGAGATCGGCGCCGCCGCCGCGCTGTCCGACTGCTACGCAGCGCTGTCGCACGAATACCCGGACTTCGGCGAGCTGCTGCACCGCTTCGCCTCGCTGCAAATCCGCAACCAGGGCACCCTGGGTGGCAATATCGGCAACGCCTCGCCCATCGGCGACGCCCCGCCGCTGCTGATCGCCCTCGGTGCGCAGATCGCCCTGCGCCAGGGCAACACCCGACGCATCCTGCCGCTGCAGGAGTACTTCCTCGACTACAAGGTGACCGCGCGCCAGGAAGCCGAATTCATCGAGAAGATCATCGTGCCACGCAAGCAGGCGAACCAGGCGTTCCGCGCCTACAAGGTGTCCAAGCGCCTCGACGACGACATCTCCGCCGTCTGCGCGGCGTTCAACCTGACCATCGAAAACGGCGTGGTGACGGATGCGCGCATCGCCTTCGGCGGTATGGCCGCCATCCCCAAACGCGCCAGCGCCTGCGAAGCGGCCCTGGTCGGCTCGGCCTGGTATCCAGACGTGATCGAACGTGCCTGCGAGGCGCTGAGTGAAGACTTCACCCCGCTGTCGGATTTCCGCGCCAGCAAGGAATACCGCCTGCTCACTGCCCAGAACCTGCTGCGCAAGTTCTTCCTGGAACAGCAGTCACCCGAGATCGAAACCCGGGTTACCGCTTACGCGTAAGCGTGCAGTGAATTGATCCGCCGCCGGCCCGCCCGGCGGCATGCGAAGTTTTGGAGGCGAAGATGTCCAGTCATATCGAACACAAATCCCAGGAAGAGCTGGCCGCACTGTTTCGCGCCGGCATGACCAGCGGCGTGGGCCGCAGCGTCAAGCACGAGAGTGCGGACAAGCACGTATCCGGCGAAGCGGTCTATGTCGATGACCGCCTGGAATTCCCCAACCAGTTGCACATCTACGCGCGCCAGTCCGACCGTGCCCATGCGCGCATCGTGCGCATCGACACCCGACCCTGCTACGCGTTTCCGGGCGTGGCCATCGCCATCACCAAGGATGACGTCCCCGGCCAGCTGGATATCGGCCCGGTGGTCGCCGGCGACCCGCTGCTGGCCGACGACAAGGTCGAGTACGTCGGCCAGGTGGTGCTGGCAGTGGCCGCCGACAGCCTGGAAAACGCACGCAAGGCGGCGATGGCCGCCATCGTCGAATACGAAGACCTGGAGCCGGTGCTCGACGTGGTCGAGGCCTACCGCAAGCAGCACTTCGTACTCGCCAGTCACACCCACCGCATTGGCGACTCGGCCAGCAAACTGGCCAGCGCTCCGCGTCGCCTGCAGGGCACCCTGCATATCGGCGGCCAGGAGCACTTCTATCTGGAAACCCAGATTTCCTCGGTCATGCCCACCGAAGACGGCGGCATGCTGGTCTACACCTCGACGCAGAACCCCACCGAGGTGCAGAAGCTGGTCGCCGAAGTGCTCGGCGTGCCGATGAACAAAATCGTCATCGACATGCGTCGCATGGGCGGCGGTTTCGGCGGCAAGGAAACCCAGGCCGCTGGCCCGGCGTGCCTGTGCGCAGTGATCGCCCATCTCACCGGCCGGCCGACCAAGATGCGCCTGCCGCGCATGGAAGACATGAGCATGACCGGCAAGCGCCACCCCTTCTATGTCGAGTACGACGTTGGCTTCGATGACGATGGCCTGCTGCACGGCATCGAAATGGACCTGGCCGGCAACTGCGGCTACTCGCCGGACCTGTCCGGCTCCATCGTCGACCGCGCCATGTTCCACTCGGACAACGCCTACTTCCTCGGCAACGCCACCATCAACGGTCATCGTTGCAAGACCAACACCGCCTCGAACACCGCCTATCGCGGCTTCGGCGGCCCGCAGGGCATGGTCGCCATCGAGGAAGTGATGGACGCCGTCGCCCGCAGCCTGGGCAAGGACCCGCTGGAAGTGCGCAAGCGCAACTACTACGGCAAGACCGAGCGCAACGTCACCCACTACCACCAGACCGTCGAGCACAACGTCATCCACGAGATGACTGCCGAGCTGGAGGCAAGCTGCGAGTACGCCAAGCGCCGCGAGGAAATACGCGCCTTCAACGCCAAGAGCCCGGTGCTGAAGAAAGGCCTGGCCATGACCCCGGTTAAATTCGGCATCAGCTTCACCGCCACCTTCCTCAACCAGGCCGGCGCGCTGATCCATATCTACACCGACGGTTCGATCCACCTGAACCACGGCGGCACAGAGATGGGCCAGGGCCTCAACACCAAGGTCGCGCAGGTCGTGGCCGAGGTCTTCCAGGTCGATATCGGGCGTATCCAGATCACCGCCACCAACACAGACAAGGTGCCCAACACCTCCCCCACCGCCGCCTCCAGCGGCGCCGACCTCAACGGCATGGCGGCGAAGAATGCTGCCGAGACCATCAAGCAGCGCCTGGTGGACTTCCTGGTGCACGAATACAAGGTCACGCCGGAGGACATCGAGTTCAGCAATGGCCAGGTGCGCGTGCGCGACCACTTCCTGTCGTTCGAAGAGATGATCCAGAAGGCCTACTTCGGCCAAGTCTCGCTGTCTTCCACCGGCTTCTACCGCACGCCGAAGATCTACTACGACCGCGACAAGGCGGCCGGCCGCCCCTTCTATTACTACGCCTACGGCGTGGCCTGCGTGGAAGTGCTGGTGGACACCCTGACCGGCGAATACCGCATGTTGCGCGGCGACATCCTGCATGACGTCGGCGACTCGCTGAACCCGGCCATCGACATCGGCCAGGTCGAGGGCGCCTTCGTCCAGGGCATGGGCTGGCTGACCTGCGAGGAGCTGGTGTGGAACGCCAAGGGCAAACTGATGACCAACGGCCCGGCCAGCTACAAGATCCCGGCCATCGCCGACATGCCCATCGACCTGCGGGTGAAACTGGTGGAGAACCGCAAAAACCCGGAAGACACCGTGTTCCACTCCAAGGCCGTCGGCGAGCCGCCCTTCATGCTCGGCATCGCCGCCTGGTGCGCCCTCAAGGACGCCGTGGCCAGCCTGGCAGACTACAAGGTGCAGCCGCAGATCGACGCCCCGGCCACGCCCGAGCGCGTGCTCTGGGGGGTGGAGCAGATGCGCAAGCTGAAGGCTCAGGCCAAGGCTGCCAGCACTGCCGAGGTCGAACCTGCCTGATTCGTAGCCCGGATGAAATCCGAGGAACCCTGCCCCGGATTGCATCCGGGCTACGACCCAAAGCAAAGAGGTGTACAACAATGACAAGACACACCGAACCGAACACTCCACCCGCGCGCCCGGCACCGAAGCCGGTTCTCGAGCCTTCGCCGAGCAACTGGCGCCTGCCGCGCCCGGGACAGACCACGCCTTCCTGGAGGCTGAGCAAATGAGCTGGATCAGTGCCCTCGCCGACCTGCAAGACAAAGGTGAAGCCTGCGTGCTGGTGACCATCATCGAGGAGCGCGGCTCGACCCCGCGCAACGCCGGCTCGAAGATGGTGGTCACCGCCGAGCGCATCTTCGAAACCATCGGTGGCGGCCACCTGGAGTACAAGGCCATGCAGATGGCCCGTGAAATGCTCGAGAGTCGCACCCAGGACACCCGCCTGGAGCGCTTTTCCCTCGGCGCCAGCCTCGGCCAGTGCTGCGGCGGCGCCACCGTGCTGCTGTTCGAGCCGATGGGCCAGCCCCAGGCGCAGATCGCCGTGTTCGGCGCCGGCCATGTCGGCCGCGCGCTAGTGCCACTGCTCGCCAGCCTGCCGTGCAAGGTGCGCTGGATCGACTCGCGGGAAAACGAATTTCCCGAGCAGATCCCGGCCAACGTGCAGAAGATCGTCAACGACGAAGTGGTCGACGAAGTGGATAACATGCCGCCCGGCAGCTACTACATCGTCATGACCCACAACCACCAGCTCGACCTGGAACTGACCGCGGCAATCCTCAAACGCGGCGACTTCGCCTACTACGGCCTGATCGGTTCGAAGACCAAGCGCGTCAAGTTCGAACACCGCCTGCGCGAGCGTGGCTTCGAGGAGCCGCTCATGGCACGCATGCGCTGCCCGATGGGTCTGCCCGAGGTAAAGGGCAAGCTGCCAGTGGAGATCGCCGTCTCCATCGCCGGCGAGGTGATCGCCACCTATAACGCGAGCTTCGGCCAGGATGTGAAGAAAGGCGAATCCAGCGTTGCCAGGCTGCTGCCTAATTCGCGCCGCGCCCAGTAGGGTGCGCCGCGCGCACCAATAACACCGCATTGCCTGTGGTGCGCACAGCCTAGGCGGCCCCACGACACCCTACGCAGCTACACAGTGCCGCCCCCAATCGAGACGTAATAGATGACCAACAACCTCAAAGCCTACCGCGCCGCCATCCTGCACAGCCTTGCCGATCCGACCGTGGTCGGTGTGCAGCAGTCCTATCAGTACTTCGAGGACGGCATCCTGCTGATCGAAAATGGCAAAGTCGCCCAGGTTGGCGCTGCCGCCGAGCTGCTGCCGAAACTGGCCAGTGTCGAGGTGCAGCACTACCGCGATGCACTGATCACCCCCGGCTTCATCGACACTCACATCCACTACCCGCAGACCGGCATGATCGCCTCCTACGGCGAGCAGCTGCTGGACTGGCTCGAGACCTACACCTTCCCCACCGAGCAGCAGTTCGCCGACAAGGCCCACGCCAGCGATGTGGCGGCGATCTTCCTCAAGGAGCTGCTGCGCAACGGCACCACCACCGCCCTGGTGTTCGGCAGCGTGCACCCGCAGTCGGTGGATGCCTTCTTCGAGCAAGCCGACAAGCTCAACCTGCGCATGATCGCCGGCAAGGTGCTGATGGATCGCAACGCCCCGGACTACCTGACCGACACCGCAGAAAGCGGCTACGCCGAGAGCAAAGCACTGATCGAGCGCTGGCACCGCAAGGGCCGCCTGCACTACGCCGTCACCCCGCGCTTCGCCCCGACCAGCACGCCGCAGCAACTGGAGCTGGCCGGCAAGCTGCTGGGCGAGTACCCGGACCTGTACATGCACACCCACCTGTCCGAGAACCGCAAGGAGATCGAGTGGGTCAAGGAATTGTTTCCCGAGCGCAAGGGTTACCTGGACGTCTACGATCACCACAAGCTGATCGGCCCGCGCGCCGTGTTCGCCCACGGCGTGCACCTGTGCGACGAGGAGTGCCAGCGCCTGGCCGAAACCGGCTCGGCAGTGGCCTTCTGCCCGACCTCCAACCTGTTCCTGGGCAGCGGCCTGTTCGACCTGAACAAGCTGGAAGCCCATGGCGTGCGCGTCGGGCTGGGCACGGACGTCGGCGCCGGCACCAGCTTCAGCCAGCTGCAGTCGCTGAACGAGGCGTACAAGATCATGCAGCTGCAGGGCAAGAAGCTCGACCCGTTCAAGTCTTTGTACCTGGCCACCCTGGGCGGCGCCAACGCGCTGTATCTGGACGACAAGCTGGGCAACTTCCTGCCCGGCAAGGACGCCGACTTCCTGGTGCTGGACTACAACGCCACACCGCTGATCAGCTACCGCATTCAGCAGGCTCGGAGCCTGGAAGAGCGCCTGTTCGCCCTGACCATGCTCGGTGATGACCGCGCGGTGAAGGAAACATTCGCCGCCGGTGTATCGGTGCACCAGCGCTAAGCGCGGGGTGTGCCGCGCGATCCACGGGCTGACGTAGGGTGCGCCGCGCGCACCAAGGGCCGCCGGGAGTTGCGGCTGACAGGGTGGATGTCGCTTTTGCATTAACCAAAGCGATGGATCGATAAAGCGCGATCCACCCGGAAGAAACATCAACCCTTCCCAGGTCGAGCACCATGGCCAATTTCACGTGGCCATGGTGCGCACGGCGCACCCTACCGCGCTGAATACGAAAAAGCCCCGATGCGCGAACATCGGGGCTTTTCCGTATCCAGCGCAACCAGTCAGCGATTGGCTGCGCTGCGGCCAGGCTTCTTCTTGGTCTGCAGCAGATGCGAGAACACTGCGTGCAGGTCATCCGAGGCGCTTTCCTCGTCCAGGTTCAGCTTGCTGTCGATATGGTCCATGTGGTGCATCATCAACTGCACCGCACGCTCGGCATCGCGCGCCTCGATGGCGTCGATCAACTGGTTGTGCTCGTCATACGAGCAATGCGAGCGGCTGCCGCTTTCGTACTGGGCGATGATCAGCGAAGTCTGCGACACCAGGCTGCGCTGGAAGCTCACCAGCGGCGCGTTACGCGCGGCCTCGGCCAGCTTCAGGTGGAACTCGCCGGACAGGCGGATGCCGGCGCCACGATCACCACGGGAGAAGCTGTCCTGCTCGTCCTTGACCATCTGCCGCAGCTCGGCCAGCTGTTCTGCCGTGGCGTGTTCGACGGCCAGCTCGGTGATCGCACGCTCGACCAGTCGGCGTGCGTAGAAGATCTGCCGCGCTTCCTCGACGCTGGGACTGGCCACCACCGCACCGCGATTCGGCCGCAGCAGCACCACCCCTTCATGGGCCAGACGCGACAGGGCGCGGCGAATGATGGTGCGACTGACACCGAAGATCTCGCCCAGAGCCTCTTCGCTCAGCTTGGTGCCTGGCGCCAGGCGCTGCTCAAGGATGGCATCGAAGATATGGGCATATACGACATCGTCCTGAGTCCCGCTACGGCTGCTCTTGCCCGCACGCGGCTGCTTCTTCAGTGGCTGTAATTGATCGTTCATTCTGGCTCGCGTCAATGAGAGTCGGCGACACTGCGACTCTACTGTGTTCTACCCGGTAGCTGACAAGCGCCGAGCGAAAAAACATCAGAAAAAAATTGGGGCAATTGTACACAAATCAATCAGCCACTACACCATGCGTTGTCTGATGTCATAGGTGGCAGTTGTCAGTTCACCACCCTGACTTCGAGCGCAGACGACAAATTCTTTCCTTATATATAGCTACCTTTTCAGTTCATAAGCAGCTAACAGCTTTTCACGATCGAAGTATCGGCGCATGCACGGTTGCTGACAGCAAACCCGCATAAAACCTATCTCATTGTTTTTTAATATCTTTCACTCCCTAGACAAGAGAATTGTCGCCCAATCCGTTCGTATTCGGGCTAGGCCGGCCGACTGGTGCGATTAACGCAACATTAAAAACATTAATTGCATTTTTTGTATACAACAGCATAATCGCGCCTGAGTGACTTCTTGACCGCTCGGTCAACAACTTAGCCAGGAAGCACTGCCGAGAACACCGCCTGCCTCAGAGAGCATTGTCCTTGCGCAACGCTCTGGGCGGTACACAACAAGAGAGATGAGGAGTACCCGCTGTGGAAAGCGTCAAACAAGAACAACACGCGACTCAACTGGCAAGAGGTGGCCTGCTCGACCGCTTCTTCAAACTGACCGAGCACCGCACCACCATCAAGACCGAGCTGATCGCTGGCGTGACCACCTTCGTCACCATGGCCTACATCATCTTCGTCAACCCCAACATCATGGCCAGCGCCGGCATCGACCATGGCGCCGCCTTCGTCGCCACCTGCATCGGCGCGGCGCTGGGCTGTTTCCTGATGGGGCTGTACGCCAACTGGCCTGTCGGCCTGGCACCCGGCATGGGCCTGAACGCCTTCTTCACCTACACGGTCGTCGGTGAAATGGGCTACAGCTGGCAGATCGCTCTGGGCGCGGTCTTCATCTCCGGCGTGCTGTTCATGATCATGAGCCTGTCGAAGATCCGCGAGTGGCTGCTCAACAGCATTCCCATGAGCCTGCGCTTCGCCATGGGTGCCGGGGTTGGCCTGTTCCTCGGCCTGATCGGCCTGAAGACCGCCGGCATCGTCGTCGACAGCCCGGCCACGCTGCTGACCATGGGCTCGTTCGGCAACCCGTCGGCGCTGCTCGCCGCCGTGTGCTTCCTGCTGATCGCCGTGCTCAGCCACCGCAACGTGTTCGGCGCCATCCTCTTCAGCATGCTCGGCGTCACCGCCCTGGGCTGGGCCCTGGGCCTGGTCGAGTACGGCGGCCTGGTATCGATGCCGCCGAGCCTGGCCCCGACCTTCCTGGCCATGGACATCGCTGGCGCGTTCAACGTGGCGATGATCAGCGTGATCCTCGCGTTCCTCTTCGTGAACATGTTCGACACCGCCGGCACGCTGATGGGCGTGGCGCATCGTGCCCACCTGGTGGACGAGGACGGCAAGATCCAGAACCTGTCCAAGGCCCTGAAAGCCGACTCCACCTCCAGCGTGATCGGCGCCATGGTCGGTTGCCCGCCCGTGACCAGCTACGTGGAGAGCGCCTCCGGCGTCGCCGCGGGTGGCCGCACCGGCCTGACCGCCATTACCGTCGGCATCCTCTTTCTCGCCGCGATGTTCTTCGCCCCGCTGGCCGGCATGATCCCCGCCTACGCCACCGCCGGCGCGCTGATCTACGTGGCGATGCTGATGATGAGCGGCATGGCGCACATCGACTGGAAGGACCATACCGACACCATCCCCGCCATCGTCACCGTGGTGATGATGCCGCTGACCTTCTCCATCGCCAACGGCATCGCCCTGGGCTTTCTCACCTACGCCACGCTGAAGCTGCTGACCGGCCAGCGCGAGAAGGTGTCGCTGAGCCTGTACGTGCTGTGCGTGATCTTCATCGCCAAGTTCGCCTTTCTCTGACGGCAGACGCTGCGCATTGATCGAAGCCCCGGCCATGTGCCGGGGCTTTGCGTTTGGCCCGATAGCGAAAGGCAGACACGCAAGCGTGTTGCCAGCCCATTCCCGGATTGCATCCGGGCACATGCCCGGTAGGGTGCGCCGTGCGCACCGAGTCTGCATCCGGCCCGTGCAACGCGTCGAACCCGGTGCGCACGGCGCCACCTACGAAGGGACCCGCAACACGCCCCTGAAACGCACGCAAAAAACTTCCGGGAGAAGTTTTTGACGTCGCGCAGCGACGGCCCGCAGGGTGGCCGCCAGGGATGGCAGGCCACAAAAAAAGCCCGCAGTGTGAGCGGGCGTAAGGACTCAAACGAGTCTGGGGGGTGACAAGCATTCGTCTGGCAGGCAGTCGCCCGCCAGTCACTCAGCTACCGCGGTAGGTGGAGTAGCTGTAGGGGGAAATAAGCAGCGGCACGTGGTAGTGCTCCTGGCCGGCGTCGATGCCGAAGCGCAGCACGACCACGTCGAGGAAGGCCGTGTCAGGCAGCTCCACGCCACGCGCACGGTAGTAGTCACCAGCATGGAAATGCAGCTGATAAACGCCCGTGCGGTAATCATCACCCTGCAGTACCGGCGCATCGCAACGGCCATCGTGGTTGGTGGTCACGCTGTTGATCAGCTGCAGCTGCGCGCCGTCGACGCGGTACAGCTCGACCTTGATATCACTCCCCGGGCAACCGTGTGCGGCGTCCAGTACATGCGTAGTCAAACGTCCCATGGGTCTCGGATGCCCGTTGCGCACAGCGCCAGACGGACACCACACCTCCTCTATTCTGTTGAAATCGGTTCGTCGCAATGCTCCGACGCGCTGGCAGGATAGCATGCAGGGAAAATATAAAACACTTTAAACAAATATTGTACACAATAAATTTGACCATCTTGCCAATAATGCACCAAACCGGGTCACCACTCACATCATCATAAGCCAGGAAACGCGGTGCACTTGACTGGAATTACTGGCCATCTGGTCAATTTCCTCAATGATGACTGCCGCGAAGAAAATGCTGAAAAGTCGATTTACAAACGGCAAACAACTTTGTATACAATTAGCCATCCCGGTCGCGTAGCCATCAATTACCCGCCACGCAATGACCGCAACGCTCCAGATAGGAAGACTGCAGTGAACGCTGATTACCCACGCGATCTGATCGGCTACGGCGCCAACCCACCCCATCCGCACTGGCCGGGCGATGCCCGTATCGCCCTGTCCTTCGTGCTCAATTACGAGGAAGGCGGCGAACGCAACATCCTGCATGGGGACAAGGAATCCGAAGCCTTCCTCTCCGAGATGGTCGCCGCCCAGCCACTGCAGGGCCAGCGCAACCTGTGCATGGAGTCGCTCTACGAATACGGTAGCCGCGCTGGCGTCTGGCGCCTGCTCGAATTGTTCAGGAAGCACGACATTCCGCTGACCATTTTCGCCGTGGCCATGGCCGCCCAGCGTCACCCTGAGGTGATCAAGCAGATGGTCGCCGCCGGTCACGAGATATGCAGCCACGGCTACCGCTGGATCGACTACCAGAACCTGGACGAAGCCACCGAGCGCGAGCACATGTTCGAGGCCATCCGCATCCTCACTGAACTGACCGGCGAGCGCCCGCTGGGCTGGTACACCGGCCGCCTGGGCCCGAACACCCGTCGCATCGTGCGTGAGGAAGGCGGCTTTCTCTACGACTCCGACACCTACGACGATGACCTGCCCTATTGGGACCCGGCCAGCACCGCCGAGAAGCCGCACCTGGTGATTCCCTACACCCTGGACACCAACGACATGCGCTTCACCCAGGTGCAGGGCTTCAACAAGGGCGACGACTTCTTCGAATACCTCAAGGACGCCTTCGACGTGCTTTATGCCGAGGGCGAAGCCGGCGCGCCGAAGATGCTGTCGATCGGCATGCATTGCCGCCTGCTTGGCCGCCCCGCCCGCCTGGCCTCACTGGCGCGCTTCATCGAGTACGTCAAAAGCCATGACAAGGTCTGGTGTGCCCGCCGTGTTGACATCGCCAGGCACTGGCACGCCACCCACCCTTTCCGCGCGACCGAATGAGAGAGCCGCACATGAGCCGTTTCCAGACCCTGACCCCTTCCCAGCTGAGCCGCGAAGAATTCGTCGCTGCCTTCGCCGATATCTACGAGCACTCGCCCTGGGTGGCCGAGAAGGCGTACGACCTCGGCCTGGACGAAAGCGTCGACGACATCGACGGGCTGCAACAGCGCATGGCGGACATCCTCCTGTCAGCCAGCCATGAGGCCCAGTTGGCGTTGATCAACGCTCACCCGGATCTGGCCGGCAAGGCCGCTGTACGCGGTGAGCTGACCGCCTCCAGCACCGCCGAGCAGTCCGGCGCCGGCATTCATGAGTGCTCCGCCGAGGAGTTCGCCCGCTTCACCGAGCTCAACGACACCTACAAGGCGAAGTTCGGCTTTCCCTTCATCAAGGCCGTCAAGGGCAGTAACCGCCATCAGATCCTGGCCGCCTTCGAGGAGCGTATTCACAACACGCCGGAGCAGGAGTTCGCCACCGCCCTGGCCGAGATCAACAAGATCGCCCTTTTCCGTCTGCAGCAGCTTTAAGCCTGTAGCAGCCCCGACAATCGAACAGAACAAGTAGAACAGCCATGCGTAGCCTGACCATCGAGCCCCTGAGCAAAGAAGCCTTCGCCCCTTTCGGTGACGTGATCGAAACTGACGGCAGCGATTTCTTCATGATCAACAACGGCTCCACCCGCCGCTATCACAAGCTGGCCAGCGTGGAGACGGCGCAGCCGGAGGATCAGGCCATCATCAGCATCTTCAGCGCCGAGGCGCTCGAGATGCCGCTGACCATTCGCATGCTGGAGCGCCATCCGCTGGGCAGCCAGGCCTTTATCCCGCTGCTCGGCAACCCCTTTCTGATCGTGGTCGCGCCACTTGGCGATGTACCTGTATCAGGGTCCGTCCGTGCCTTCCTCAGCAATGGCAGGCAGGGCGTCAATTACCATCGCGGCGTCTGGCACCACCCGGTGCTGACGATCGAAAAGCGGGATGACTTCCTGGTGGTTGATCGCAGTGGTTCCGGTAACAACTGCGATGAGCATTTCTTCAATGAGGACGAGCGCCTTCTCCTCAATCCCCACCAATAAGAGAAGCCCGGGGCTGGCGTGCCTCCCCCGGGGAAGAGGTACGAATCGTGGAAGCACATTTCACCGAATGGCTAAATCTTGGCATCCGCTGGATCCATATGATCACCGGCATCGCCTGGATCGGCGCATCTTTCTATTTCGTCTGGCTGGAGAACAACCTCAACCGTAGCAACCCACGCGAGGGCCTGTCGGGCGACCTCTGGGCGATTCACGGCGGCGGTATCTACCACCTGGAAAAGTACAAGCTGGCCCCACCGAAAATGCCGGAGAACCTGCACTGGTTCAAATGGGAGGCCTATTTCACCTGGCTGTCGGGCGTCGCCCTGCTGCTGGTAGTGTATTACCTCAACCCCAGCCTGTATTTGGTCAAGCCAGGCGTCGATCTGGCACCGGCTGCCGCCATCGCCATCGGCCTCGGCTCCATGGCCGTCAGCTATGTGATCTATCACTTCCTCTGCGATTCACCACTGGGCAAGCGCCCGGCCCTGCTCGGCGCCGTGCTGTTCGTGCTGATCATCGCCGCCGCCTATGGTTTCAACCACATCTTCAGCGGTCGTGCCTCATACATCCATGTCGGCGCCATCATCGGCACCATCATGGTCGGCAACGTGTTCTTCACCATCATGCCGGCGCAGCGCGCACTGGTTAAGGCCATCGAAACCAACACCACGCCCGACCCGCTGCTACCCGCCAAAGGCCTGCTGCGTTCGCGTCACAACAACTATTTCACCCTGCCGGTGCTGTTCATCATGATCAGCAACCACTTCCCGAGCACCTATGGCAGCCAGTACAACTGGGCGATTCTGGCCGGTATCGCAATTCTGGCCGTGCTGGTGCGTCACTACTTCAACACCCGCCACGACAGCAGCAAGTATGTCTGGACCCTACCGGCCGCTGCCCTGGGCATGATCTGCCTGGCCTACGTCACTTCGCCAGCGAACCGCGCACCCGCAGCAGCCCCGGTAGCGGCTGTGGAACAACCGGCAATCAGCCAGCCCCAGAGCAAGACGGAAGAGGTAACGAGCAGCCAGCCAGACGCTAATGAAAATGCGGCCCCGACGACAGACGCAGCGGTGGCGGGCACCGACTTCAGCAAGGTTGAAAGCGTGATCCACGAGCGCTGCACTGTGTGCCATTCGGCCAGCCCGACCAGCCCGATGTTCAGCGCCGCACCGGCCGGCTTCATGCTCGACACCCCGGAGCAGATGAAAGCCCAGGCCGCGAAGATCCAGGCGCAGAGCGTGGCCTCGCAGATCATGCCATTGGGCAATATCACCCAGATGACCCAGGACGAGCGCGACCTGATCGGCAGCTGGATTGCCAAGGGCGCGCAGATCAACTGATTGCCACACGTGTCGCGCCTGAGTCTGGGCGCGGCATCTTTTTACACTCAAGAACCGCCGGCAGCGCGAGCTGACCGGTGGTTCTTTTTTTTGTGCACAATCCATAAATAAATTGTTTTTAACCATGTCCACATGTTGCTATAGTCGCCACATCCTGACCACTTAGACAACTTTCTAGCAGCCAGGAAAGAGGTGCCGTGAAGCCTCGTGTAAGAACCTGTGCAAAGTCTCGCGAGCTAGAGCAATGCAAGACGAAAACAGGCGAGGACGCAGAGTTTACGAGTTGTAAATGAGCAGTCCGAGCCTGTTTTTAACGCAGCAGTGCCGACGCGCAGCAGACTTTGAACACGTTCTAAGCCCATGACCGTATAAAAACAAAATGGCAGGCTATGACATGACCACAAACAGCAACGCCCCCACCCCAGCTGCGCCTACCGGCAACAGCGACCTGATCTACCAGTTGGATGACACCCCCGCTTTCGCCCCCGCCATCTTCGCGGCACTGCAACACGTGCTGGCCAGCTTCGTCGGCATCATCACCCCGACCCTGATCGTCGGCAGCGCACTGGGCCTCGGTGCCCACGTGCCTTATCTGGTGAGCATGGCACTGTTCGTTTCCGGCCTCGGCACCTTCGTCCAGGCCAAACGCATCGGCCCGGTGGGCTCCGGCCTGCTGTGCCTGCAAGGCACCAGCTTCGGCTTCCTCAGCGTGATTCTCAGCGCTGGCTTCATCGTCAAAGGGCGCGGCGCCAGCGAGGAGGAAATACTCGCCACGCTATTCGGCATCTGTTTCTGCGCTGCCTTCGTCGAAATCGCCTTCAGCCAGTTCATCAACAAGCTGCGCAAGGTCATCACGCCTGTAGTCACCGGCACCATCATCAGCCTGATGGGACTGTCGCTGATCAAGGTCGGCATGACCGATCTGGCCGGCGGCTATGGCGCTGCCGATCTCGGCGCGCTGCACCATCTGGCGCTGGGCGGCCTGGTGCTGGGTACCATCGTCCTGCTCAACCGCGCGCCGTCACAGGTGCTGCGCCTGTCGGCCGTGATCATCGGCCTGACCCTGGGCTTCGCAGTGGCCTGGTTCACCGGTCGGGTGGACTTCGCCAACATGGCCGAGGTACCGCTGATCAGCGTGCCGCAACCGTTCAAGTACGGCTTCGGCTTCGACTGGATCGCCTTCGTGCCCATCGCCGTGATCTTCCTGATCACCCCGCTGGAAACCGCTGGCGACCTGACAGCCAACTCGATCATCTCAAAGCAGCCGGTCAAGGGCCCGCTGTACATTCGCCGGATCAAATCCGGAGTGTTGGCCGACGGCTGCAATTCTGCGGTCGCCGCCATGTTCAACAGCCTGCCGATGACCACCTTCAGCCAGAACAACGGGGTGATCCAACTCACCGGCGTGGCCAGCCGTCATGTGGCCTTCTATATCGCCAGCATCCTCATCCTGCTGGGGCTGTTCCCGGCGGTCGGCGCCGTGCTGCAACTGATGCCCAAGCCGGTACTCGGTGGCGCCACGTTGATCATGTTCGGCACCGTGGCAGTCGCCGGCATCAAGATTCTCAGTGAAGCCGGCCTGCACCGCCGCAACGTGCTGATCGTCGCCATCTCTCTGGGCCTTGGCCTGGGTGTGGCCGGCGTGCCGGAGGTGTTGTCGCACATGCCGGACGTACTGAAGAACATCTTCGGCTCACCGATCACCATCGGAGCCTTCAGCGCCATTGCGTTGAACATCTTCCTGCCCGACGACCAGCAGGAAGTGGAAGAAGACGACTACGACCCGGAGGCGCACCTGCACACCGTGCTGCAGAACCGCCAGGACGAAAGCGTCGACGAGAGCAGCCGCAACAGCCTACGCCGCGACCTGACCCCGGACGCGCGCACCAGCTAAGCACGACATAACGATCCACTCCCGGCAGTCCCTGCCGGGAGGCACCTGCTTGCACCTCAAAAACAAGGAAAACCAATGAAACTCAAGCATCTGCCTCACTGCCTCGCCCTCTCTGTCGGACTGTTCTCCGGTCAGCAGGCGCTCGCCGGCGACCTGCTCCACTGGCAGGACAACAGCCTGTCCTATCTGTACGGCGAAAACTTCCAGCGCATGAACTTCAACGGCGAAGAGCAGCGCACCCAGACCACCGTCACCTTCGAGCATGCCAGCGGCTGGGCCTGGGGCGACATCTTCTACTTCCTCGACTACATCCGTACCGACAACGTGCAGACGCGCGGCAGCTTCGACAACGGCAGCTTCCGCCAGCACGACAAGGATTCCTTCTATTACATGGAGTTCTCGCCACGCATCAGCCTGAGCTGGCTGACCGGGCAGAAACTGTCCGCAGGCCCCATCAAGGATGTTTTCGCTGCCTTCACCTATGAGAAAGGCAACGGCGGCCCTGGGCCGGAAAACTATCTGTATGGCGTTGGCCTGGACTGGGATGTACCCGGCTTCAACTATTTCAAGACCAATCTCTATCAGGTCAAGATCAACAACCACACCTTCTTCGCCGACGCAGGCAGCAACGGCTACGCCACCCAGCTGACGGTGAGCGCAGCCTACCCGTTCAGCCTGGGTGAACAGGACTTCCTGGTGGATGGTTTCGTCGACTGGCGTTCGCCGTCGCGTGATGCCGGCACCCAGACCTCGGTCGGCTCCTCGATCCAGGTCAAGTGGGATGCGGGCAAGGCGCTGTTCGGCAAGGAGCGCCAGCTCTACGTTGGCACCGAAGTGAACATGTGGCGCGCCAAGTACGGCGTAAGACCCGTAGACGGCTCGGGAGATCGTTTCGATCAAACCGCGGTACAGGCGCTGGTCAAATACCACTTCTGACCGATGCCACAACGCACTTGGCCGGCGTCGGTAGGGACGGCGACCAGGTAAAAGGGGGATGGGCGTTCGCGCCATCCCCCTTTTTTTTCAGAACAACACCTTGCACGCACCAGATGAGAGCCACAAGGCAGATCAAGGCACTACATCGGTGCGCAACTAATGACCAATACTCCGCCTTTCAATCAATGACTTGCAATCACAACACTGACCAATAGGTCAAGTTTTTGAGCACAATAATTTAATTTTTTGTGTTCAGTTTTTCTGCAAGCCATATCCACCAAGGGAATTTATGTGTACAAGACATTGAGGTTACTACCGAAACACTGTCGCAACGGCTGTATACATACAATTAACCAGCAAGCGCATACAGAATCGGAACGAAACCTGCAGACAAATCTCCTCATACGCCGCCGTGGCGCAAGAACAATACTGGGAGCTGTCCATGTCCGACACCGAAGACTTTCGCATCAAGCAGATAGACCCGACGCTGTATAACGAAGACCTCGCTCCACTGGCGCCAGCGAAGCGCACCTGGGGCTGGTTCGAGATATTCAACGTGTGGTCCAACGACATTCAGAGCCTGTTCGGCTACACCCTCGCCGCGACTCTGTTCATCTCCTACGGACTCAATGGCTGGGCCGTGCTCGCCGGCATCGTGCTCGCCGGTTTCATCGTCATGGGCCTGGTGCAGCTGACCGGCAAGCCCAGCGTCAAGTACGGCATCCCCTTCCCGGTTTTTGCCCGCGCCAGCATGGGTGTGCGTGGCGCCAACTTCCCTGCGCTGGTACGCGGCATCGTCGCCATCTTCTGGTACGGCGTGCAGACCTACTTCGCCTCAACTGCCGTGGCGCTGCTGCTCAACTCGCTGCTGCAACCGCAGGACCCCGCCTTGTATCTGGGCCTGACCGCCATCGGCTGGCTGTCCTACACGATCGTCTGCCTGTTCCAGGTGGGCCTGTTCGTCTGCGGCATGAGCTGGATCACCCGCTTCCTCAACTGGGCGGGCCCTCTGGTCTACGTGGTGATGATCGCGCTGATGATCATGATCTGGTACAAGGCCGGCCCGAGCCTGCTGAGCGAACTGGGCAACATCTTCAGCGGTACCGGCGAATACAAGGCCGGCCCGGTAGCCGCGTTCTTCGCAGTAGTCGGCACCATGGTCGCCTACTTCGCCGCCGTGGTGATCAACTACGGCGACTTCGCCCGCTTCGTCAAAAGCGAGAAACAGATGACCGTCGGCAACTTGCTCGGCCTGCCGGTGAGTCTGGCGTTCTTCTCGCTGATCGCCCTGGTGATCACCGCCGGCACCGTGGTGGTATTCGGCGAAACCCTGACCAACCCGACCGACATCGTCGCCCGGGTCGACAACCTGACGCTGACCATCATCGCCGCGCTGACCTTCTTCGCCGCCACAGTGGGCATCAACCTGGTGGCCAACTTCATCCCACCGGCCTACGACCTGGCCAACCTGGCGCCGGCCCATATCAGTGCCCGCACCGGTGGTTTCATCACCGCAGGCATTGCCTTCTTCATCGGCGCACTGTGGGTGGCCTTCATCAGCAACGTCGGCATCGCCGCCTTCGTCGACACCCTGGGCGCCGTGCTGGCACCGCTGTACGGCATCATCGTCGCCGACTATTACCTGGTACGTCGTCGCAAGCTCGACCTGCAGCAGCTGTTCAGCGCTGAAGCCGGCTCCGCCTACTACTTCGATGGCGGCTGGAACCGCAAGGCTCTGGCTGCATTCGCCGTCGCCTCGATATTCTCCGTGGCTTCGGTCTGGGCACCGTTTCTCAGCCAACTCTCCGGTTATTCCTGGCTGCTCGGCGCCCTGCTTGGCGCTGTACTGCACTACGGCCTGATGCATGGTCAGGCGCAAGCGTTGAAACGCGCCAGCGCCTGAGGCGTCAGTGGATGGACGAAGCCGGCGCCTGTGCGCCGGCTTTGGCTTTCTGGCGCTCGAGAAAGTCGACCTTCCACTGCTCGAGCCCCATGTACTCGCTGTCCAGGTTGGCCTCGACCCGGTACTTCGCCTTGAGCGCCTTCACCTGGGCCGAGCGTTCGCCGAGGAAGCGGTCGAAGCGCGCAATCAGCTGCGGCTGACGCAGGCTCGACAGGTGGAAGCTGCCACGGGTATGCGGCAACTTCGGATCGAACACCAGGGCACCAGGTCGCGCCCGGATGTTGTCGAGGTAGTGGGTCGCCACCACCACATTGAAGTAGGCGCCATCGGTGTCCTGCTTCAGCGCCTGGCGAATCATCTGACGCAGGTCGTCGCTGTAGCTCAGCTGAATCTGCCCGCTGTCTATACCCTGCTCGTAACCGCGTGGAGTCCAGCCCTGGACCATGGCCAGGCGATGAATGTTTTGCAGGGCCTGCCCCTGGCGTTGCGGCGCCACCAGCACGCCATCGACGTAATCGACCACCGCCGCGCTGTAGTGCAGCATCATGCCGACCTTCTGCGCACCGGCCCAGAGTGGGCTGTCCGGGTACTTGAAGTCGATCTCGCCGCGCTGCAGGGCAGGCAGCAACTGGTCTACCGGTAGCGCTTTGTAGGTCAGGTCGATGCTGCTATCGGCGGCGAAGGCATCCAGCACCTCACGGGCGAAACCTCGGTACTCGCCTCCTGCATCGAGGCTGTAATGCGGCGCGAACGGCAGGTCCTCCACCCCCACCACATAACTCTGCGCCCAGGCAGCGGGCGACAGCAGAACAGTAAATAGCAGACAGGGTCGTACGGGCTTCATGGCGAGCCTCCTTGTTGTTGTTGTGGATTGCGATCAGGCCGACTCAGCCGCCGGTCATGCTCATGAAGCGCACCACCTGCACCTGCTCGTCGCTGGCGAAGTGGTGCCGCTCGGGCTTCAGGCGCAGCGCCTCGACCAGCGCCTGACGCAGGCGCTCGCCATCGCCCGGATGTGCGCGCAACAGACGCTTGAGATCCAGTGCATCGTCATGACCGAGGCACAGCACCAGCTTGCCTTCGGCAGTGACCCGCACGCGGTTGCAGTCACCGCAGAAATTGTGGCTGTGCGGGGAAATGAAACCGACCTGGGTCTGCGTACCGACCACCTGCCAGTAGCGCGACGGCCCGCCGGTGACCTTGTTGCTGCGCACCAGCGCATGACGCTGCTCGATGCGCCGGCGCACCTCGTCACTGGAGCAGAAGGTCTGCTCGCGGCTGTGGCTGACCACGCTACCCAGCGGCATTTCCTCGATAAAGCTGATATCCAGACCACGGGCGATGGCGAATTCGACCAGGTCGAGCACCTCGTCGTCGTTGCGCCCACTCTGCACCACGCTGTTGAGCTTGATCCGCTCGAACCCGGCCGCGCGCGCCGCCTCGATACCCGCCAGCACCTGGTCCAGCTTGTCGCGGCGGGTGAAGGCGGCAAAGCGCTCGCGCTGCAGGGAGTCCAGGCTGATGTTCAGGCGACGCACACCCGCCGCACGCAACGGCCCCGCCAGCTCGCCAAGCTGCGAACCGTTGGTGGTGATCGCCAGGTCCTCGAGTTCGTCCCGCGCGCCCAGGCGCTGCAACAGGCTCAGGACGTTCTTGCGCACCAGCGGCTCGCCGCCCGTGATGCGGATGCGCCGCACACCCAGCGAGATGAACGCGTCGGCCACGGTATAGGCCTCTTCAAGGCTGAGAATCTGCTGACGCGGTGCAAACTGCATGTCTTCACTCATGCAGTAAGTGCAGCGAAAGTCGCAGCGATCAGTCACCGACAAACGCAGATAGGTGATGCGACGGCCAAATGGATCGACCAGTTGAGGGGTGTTCACGGTGGGTCTCCTGCAGCGTCACGCACCGAGACTTTTTGTCATGGATAACGCTGTGCGCGATAGAAACAGAAAAGCGTTTTCTTGTATACAACATTTTGACCCAAGGGTCAGATAAGCGCCAAGCAGCCCGCAGCCGTTGCCTTGAGCGTCGCGCGGAGCCGGTGCTACCATGCCCGACCGCCGCCCGGCGGAAAAGGAAAACACAGGGCCTATGACCAGCATTCGCGAGCGTAACAAAGAGCTCATCCTGCGCGCAGCCAGCGAGGAGTTCGCCGACAAGGGCTTCGCCGCCACCAAGACCAGTGACATTGCGGCCAAGGCCGGCCTGCCCAAGCCCAACGTCTACTACTACTTCAAATCCAAGGAAAACCTCTACCGCGAGGTCCTGGAAAGTATCGTCGACCCTCTGCTGGCTGCCTCGTCCCCCTTCAACCAGCCGGGCCATCCGAGTGAAGTGCTGACTGCCTACATCCGCTCGAAGATCCGCATCTCCCGCGAACTGCCACACGCGTCCAAGGTATTCGCCAGCGAGATCATGCATGGCGCACCGCATCTGTCGCCGGAACAGACCGAGCAACTCAACGCCCAGGCCAAACACAACATCGCCTGCATCCAGCGCTGGGTGGATCAGGGGCTGATGGCCCCGGTCGATCCGCATCACCTGCTGTTCAGCATCTGGGCTGCGACCCAGACCTATGCCGACTTCGACTGGCAAATCTCCATCGTCACCGGCAAGGCCAGCCTGGACGATGCCGACTACGAAGCCGCCGCACAGACCATCATCCGCCTGGTGCTCAAGGGCTGTGACGTCGACCCGCTGCCATCGACCGCCTCCGAACTGGTGACCAGCGCCTAACTCGAATCAGCGGCCTATGCCGGGAACCCGTAGGGTGCGCCGCGCGCACCGAGTTTACGACACGGACGTTCGGGAAGCCTTGGTGCGCACGGCACACCCTACGGACTGGTGGATGTACACCCTACGCAAAGCCGAAAACCGTGGGAGGCGCTTTAGCGGCGACGCTTCAATGCCCCAGTCGCGGCTGAAGCCCCTCCCACAGTCGTAGCCCGGATGCAATCCAACGCATCGCGCAGCCGTGATCAAGGCGGTGCGCAAAGCCTCCCTACGCCCCCGCATCCGCCTTCAGGCCAAGAGATTCCAGCGCACTGACCGCACACTGCTCATCGATGTCCGAGGTGTCTCCGGTGATGCCGACGGCGCCGATCACCTGCCCCTGCGCGTCTCGGATCAGCACGCCGCCCGGTGCCGGCACCAGGCTGCCCTCGGCGAGGGTATTCACCGCGCCGATGAAGGCCGGACGCTGCTGCGCGTCGTTGGCGATCGCGCGCGAGCCCTTGCCGAGTGCCAGCGCACCCCAGGCCTTGCCGATGGCGATCTGCGGGCGCAGCAGGCTGGCGCCGTCCTCGCGCTGCAGGCTGATCAGGTGGCCGCCGGCATCCAGCACCGCCACCGTCAGCGGCGCAGCGCTGAGGTCACGCCCGACGGCCAGGGCATTGCGGGTGATGTTCACCGCTGTGGATAGAGTGATCGTGGTCATGCTGGTTCTCCAGAAAAGCGAATGGGCGTTCGCCGCACAGGCCGATGAAGGTGTGCGGCATGGATAAGCGCCTTATGCAATAGCTGAAGAGAAGGTTTGTTGCAACAACAAAACACAAAAAAAATAAAATTTGTACACAATATTTTTATCTGAAAATCACAATCAAAGTATCGAATATACGGGCTAGTCCGCCCGATTTTCCCAGTATCCCGGCGTGTTGTAGATGTCCTTGAGGTAGTCGATGAAGAAACGCACCTTGGCCGGCAGATAACGCTGCTGCGGATAGACCGCCTGGATGTCGTAGGCCGGGATCTCGTAATCGTCCAGCACCGTCACCAGCTCGCCAGCCTTGAGCTCCGCCTGGATCTCCCAGGTCGAACGCCAGCCGATGCCCAACCCCTGCTTGACCCAGTTGTAGAGCAGCTCGCCGTCATTGCAGTCGAGGTTGCCCGCCACCTTCACCGCCACCTGACGCCCTTCGCGCAGGAAGGTCCAGCCACGCTGCTGACCGCCCTGCAGGTTGAACGCCAGGCAGTTGTGCCGCGCCAGATCCTCGAGGGTGCGCGGCACGCCATGCAGCTCGAAGTAGCCGGGCGCACCGCAGACCACGCGGCGATTGGGAAACAGCTTCACCGCGACGTAGTTGGGATCGGTGACCTCGCCGATACGAATGCCCATGTCGTAACCCTGGCGTACCAGGTCGACCAGGCTATCGGTGAAGTTGAAGGACAGCTTCAAGTCCGGGTAGCGCTTGAGAAATGCCGGCGCATGAGGCGCGATATGCCGCCTGCCGAACGCCGCCGGGGCAGACACCACCAAGTGCCCGCGCACCGACTTGCCGCCGCGGGCCACGCTGGCATCGGCCTCGTCGAAGTCCTTGAGCAGGCTACGCGCACGGTCCAGGTACTGCTCACCAAGGTCGGTCAGTTGCAGGCCGCGCGTGGAGCGGTGCATCAACTTGACGCCCAGGTGGCGTTCCAACGTGTCCAGGCGCCGTCCCATCACCACCGGGGTGACACCTTCGCTGAGCGCAGCGGCGGCAAAGCTGCCGTTGTCGGCCACCAGAACGAAACTACGGATAAGGGTATGACGATCCATTCGGTACTCCAAGTATCGACAGAACTGAAGTATCCAACAATTCCGCCACACCGGTACAGCCGTCATCCTTGCTCCCAAGAAGAAAAACCACTGACTCGGAGAACAATGGTCATGGCCAGAATGAGAGCAATCGAGGCAGCCGTACTGGTGATGCGTCGCGAAGGTGTCGACACCGCATTCGGTGTCCCTGGCGCCGCCATCAACCCGCTCTACGCTGCACTGAAGAAACTCGGCGGAATCGATCACGTCCTGGCTCGTCACGTCGAAGGCGCCTCGCACATGGCCGAGGGTTATACCCGCACCAACGCCGGCAACATCGGCGTGTGCATCGGTACCTCCGGCCCGGCTGGCACCGACATGGTCACCGGCCTGTACTCGGCCAGCGCCGACTCCATCCCGATCCTGTGCATCACCGGCCAGGCGCCACGTGCACGCATGCACAAGGAAGACTTCCAGGCGGTGGACATCACCAGCATCGTCGGCCCGGTCACCAAGTGGGCGACCACCGTGATGGAGCCCGGCCAGGTGCCGCGTGCCTTCCAGCGTGCCTTCCAGGAAATGCGCAGCGGCCGCCCTGGCCCGGTGCTGATCGACCTGCCGTTCGACGTGCAGATGGCCGAGATCGAGTTCGATATCGACGCCTACGAGCCGCTGCCGGTAGCCAAGCCGAGCACCAACCGCGTCCAGGCCGAGAAAGCCATCGCCATGCTCAACGAGGCCGAGCGCCCGCTGCTGGTCGCTGGCGGCGGCATCTTCAACGCCGACGCAGCGGACAAGCTGGTCGAGTTCGCCGAACTCACCGGTGTACCGGTAGTGCCGACCCTGATGGGCTGGGGCGCGATTCCCGACGATCACCGGCTGATGGTCGGCATGGTCGGCCTGCAGACTTCACACCGCTACGGCAACGCCACCCTGCTCGCCTCCGACCTGGTGTTCGGCATCGGCAACCGCTGGGCCAACCGTCACACCGGCTCGGTGGAGGTGTACACCGAAGGCCGCAAGTTCATCCACGTCGACATCGAACCGACGCAGATCGGCCGCGTGTTCAACCCGGACCTGGGCATCGTTTCCGACGCGGGCAAGGCGCTGGATGCCTTCCTTCAGGTCGCTCGCGAATGGAAGGCCGCTGGCAAGCTGAAGGACCGCAGCGCCTGGGTCGAGGCCTGTCGCGAGC
This sequence comes from Pseudomonas pichavaramensis, assembly GCF_050473265.1. Classification (NCBI taxonomy): domain Bacteria; kingdom Pseudomonadati; phylum Pseudomonadota; class Gammaproteobacteria; order Pseudomonadales; family Pseudomonadaceae; genus Pseudomonas; species Pseudomonas pichavaramensis. The sequence continues at coordinate 195,536 of NZ_JBJKFJ010000002.1, forward strand.
GCAAGCGCACGCTGCAACGCAAGACCCACTTCGACAACGTGCCGGCCAAGCCGCAGCGCGTGTACGAGGAAATGAACGAAGCCTTCGGCAAGGACACCTGCTACGTCAGCACCATCGGCCTGTCGCAGATCGCCGGCGCGCAGTTCCTGCACGTGTACAAGCCGCGTCACTGGATCAACTGCGGCCAGGCCGGCCCGCTGGGCTGGACCATTCCGGCGGCCCTCGGCGTGGTCAAGGCCGACCCGGCACGCCAGGTCGTGGCGCTGTCCGGCGACTATGACTTCCAGTTCATGATCGAAGAACTGGCTGCCGGGGCGCAGTTCAACCTGCCGTACATCCACGTGCTGGTGAACAACTCCTACTTGGGCCTGATCCGCCAGGCGCAGCGCGGCTTCGACATCGACTACTGCGTGCAGCTGGCGTTCGAGAACATCAACGCGCCGGAAATCAACGGCTACGGCGTCGACCACGTCGCGGTCGTCGAAGGCCTCGGCTGCAAGGCGATCCGCGTGTTCGACCCGAACGAGCTGCAGAACGCCTTCGCCGAAGCCAAGCGCCTGATGGCCGAGCACCGTGTGCCGGTGGTGGTGGAGGTGATCCTGGAACGTGTCACCAACATCGCCATGGGCACCGAGATCAACGCCATCAACGAGTTCGAGGAGCTGGCCGAGCGCGGCGTCGACGCCCCGACCGCCATCGCGCTACTCGACTGATCCGTAGGGTGCGCCGCGCGCACCGCCATATGAACGCGTACCACAAGGTGCGCACGGCGCACCCTACGAAATTGCACCACGACAAGGAGCCAACCATGCCCCGTTTTGCTGCCAACCTGTCCATGCTGTTCACCGAAGTGGACTTCCTGGACCGTTTCGCCGCCGCCGCCGAAGCCGGCTTCAGCGGTGTGGAATACCTCTTCCCCTATGACTTCGCGGTAGAAGAGATCAAGGCCCGCCTGGACGCCAACCAGCTCGAGCAGGTGCTGTTCAACCTGCCCGCCGGAGACTGGAGCAAGGGCGAGCGCGGCATCGCCTGCCACCCGGACCGCGTCGAGGAGTTCCGCGCCGGCGTCGATCAGGCCATCGCCTACGCCCAGGTACTGGGCAACAAGCAGATCAACTGCCTGGCCGGCATCCGCCCGCAGGGCGTGGACTGCACCACCGTGGAGAAGACCTTCGTCGACAACCTGCGCTATGCCGCTGACAAGCTGGCCGCCGCTGGTATCCGCCTGGTCATGGAAGCCATCAACACCCGCGACATCCCCGGCTTCTACCTGAACAACACCAAGCAGGCCCTGGACATCCGCGACAAGGTCGGCAGCACCAACCTGTACCTGCAGTACGACATCTACCACATGCAGATCATGGAAGGTGACCTCGCCCGTACCGTCGAGAGCAACCTGGCCGCCATCAATCACGTGCAGCTGGCCGACAACCCGGGCCGCAACGAGCCGGGCACCGGCGAGATCAACTACCGCTTCCTCTTCGAGCACCTGGATCGCATCGGCTACCAGGGCTGGGTCGGCTGTGAATACAAGCCGGCAACCACCACCGCTGCCGGCCTCGGCTGGATGAAAGCGCACAACGCAATCTGAAAGCTGCACCTGTAGGAGCGGATTCATCCGCGAACACCGGCGAAGCCGGTGCCACTCACCGCGGTGTCTGCTTCGCGGGTAAACCCGCTCCTACAGGCTCGGCTCACCACCTACAACGAGGTTATCTCTCATGGCTAAAATCGGATTCATCGGCACCGGCATCATGGGCAAACCCATGGCGCAGAACCTGCAGAAAGCCGGCCACACCCTGTTCCTCTCGGAGCACCACGACCCGGCCCCCGCCGACCTCCTGGCCGCCGGCGCCATCGCCCTGGCCAACCCGCAGGAAGTTGCGCAGGAAGCCGAGTTCATCATCGTCATGGTGCCGGACACCCCGCAGGTCGAAGACGTGCTGTTCCGCGACAACGGCGTGGCGAGCGGCGTCGGCGCCGGCAAGGTGGTGATCGACATGAGTTCGATCTCCCCCAGCGCCACCAAGGCCTTCGCCGAGAAGATCAAGGCCACCGGCGCCGCCTACCTGGACGCCCCGGTATCCGGCGGCGAAGTCGGTGCCAAGGCCGCGACCCTGTCGATCATGGTCGGTGGCTGCCCGAACGCCTTCGAACGCGCCCTGCCGCTGTTCCAGGCCATGGGCAAGAACATCACCCGCGTCGGCGGCAACGGCGACGGCCAGACCGCCAAGGTGGCCAACCAGATCATCGTCGCCCTGAACATCCAGGCCGTGGCCGAAGCCCTGCTGTTCGCCGCCCGCAACGGCGCCGATCCGGCCAAGGTACGTGAAGCGCTGTCCGGCGGCTTCGCCGGCTCGAAGATCCTCGAAGTGCACGGCGAGCGCATGATCAAGGGCACCTTCGACCCGGGCTTCCGCATCAGCCTGCACCAGAAGGACCTCAACCTGGCGCTGTCCGGCGCACGCGAGCTGGGTCTTAACCTACCCAACACAGCCAACGCCCAGCAGGTGTTCAGCACCTGCGCGGCCCTCGGCGGCAGCGGCTGGGATCACTCCGCCCTGATCAAGGGCCTGGAGCACATGGCCAACTTCAATATCCGCGGCGAGTAACAGAGCGCCCTCTCCCCCGGCCCCTCTCCCGTAAACGTGAGAGGGGAGACAAGCAGCTTGGCGTTGCACGGACTTTCGGCTTACGCCAAGCCAGTCCCCTCTCCCATTTATGGGAGAGGGTTAGGGAGAGGGGCTTTGCTTCTGGCCCACCCTTTCGACCTTCCTGGCAGGAGGTGTCACGGCCCGATTGCCAGGTTGGTCGATTCCATTCCCCAGGCGCTGCCAGGCGGCGCTTGGGGAATGGAATCGATCCAGGACATGCCGCGCAGGCACCCCGACTCATCGACTCCTACGCGGCCTGCCCGCCTTCGCGCCACCTGCTCCCGCCAGGAGCAGGCCATGGAGAAAGGCGTCGCTGCGCGACTCTCAAGCCAAGACCAAGAGAACACCGCCATGACCTTCGATCCGCAACGCCTGCTGCGCGACCTGTTCGCCACCGCCATCGCCGCCGCGCATCCGCGCCAGGTGCTGGCCGACCACCTGCCCGCCGACCGCAGCGGCCGCGTCATCGTCATCGGTGCCGGCAAGGCGGCTGCGGCCATGGCCGAGGTCATCGAGCAAGAGTGGCAAGGCGAGGTGAGCGGCCTGGTGGTGACCCGCTACGAGCACGGCGCCGAGTGCAAGAAGATCGAAGTGGTGGAAGCCGCCCATCCGGTGCCGGACGACGCCGGCGAGCGCGTCGCCCGTCGCGTGCTGGAGCTGGTATCCAACCTCTCGGAAGACGACCGGGTGATCTTCCTCCTCTCCGGCGGCGGCTCCTCGCTGCTGGCCCTGCCGGCGGCGGGCATCTCGCTGACCGACAAGCAGGCGATCAACAAGGCGCTGCTCAAATCCGGCGCCACCATCGGCGAGATGAACTGTGTGCGCAAGCACCTCTCGGCGATCAAGGGCGGCCGCCTGGCCAAGGCCTGCTGGCCGGCCACCGTCTACACCTACGCCATCTCCGACGTGCCCGGCGACGAAGCCACGGTGATCGCCTCAGGCCCCACCGTGGGCGACCCGACCACCTCAGCCGAAGCCCTGGCGATCCTGGCGCGCTACGCCATAGATATTCCGAGCAACGTGCGCAACTGGCTGCAGGACCCGCGCTCGGAAACGGTCAAGCCAGGCGACCCGGCACTCGCCCGCAGCCACTTCCAGCTGATCGCCACCCCGCAGCAGTCGCTCGACGCTGCTGCCGCCAGGGCCGAGGCGGCAGGCCTGCCGGTGCTGATCCTCGGCGACCTGGAAGGCGAATCGCGCGACGTGGCCAAGGTGCACGCCGGTATCGCCCGCCAGGTGCAGCTGCACGGCCAGCCGATCAAGCCGCCCTGCGTGATCCTCTCCGGTGGCGAAACCACCGTCACCGTGCGTGGTAATGGCCGCGGCGGGCGCAACGCCGAATTCCTCCTGAGCCTCACCGACAGCCTCAAGGGCCTGCCCGGTGTCTATGCGCTGGCTGGCGACACCGACGGCATCGACGGTTCCGAAGACAACGCCGGCGCCATCATGACGCCCTACAGCTATGCCCGTGCCGGCATCAAGGGCCTGTCGGCCCGCGACGAACTGGACAACAACAACGGCTACGGCTACTTCGCCACCCTCGACGAGCTGATCGTCACCGGGCCGACCCGTACCAACGTCAACGATTTCCGCGCTCTCCTGATTCTCGAGGCCCCAACCCAATGAATGCTGACAAAAAAGTGAAGATCCTCGCCACCCTCGGCCCGGCGATCCGCGATGCCGCGCATATCCGCCAACTGGTGGAAGCCGGGGTCAACCTGTTCCGCCTCAACTTCAGCCATGGCGAGCACGCTGACCACGCCCAGCGCTACCAGTGGGTGCGCGAGGTGGAGCGCGAGCTGAATCAGCCCATCGGCATCCTCATGGACCTGCAGGGGCCGAAGCTGCGTGTCGGCCGCATCGAAGGCGGCAAGGTGCAGCTGGTCAACGGCCAGAGCCTGCGCCTGGATCTGGACGCCACGCCCGGTGACGCCAGCCGGGTCAACCTGCCCCACCCGGAAATCATCGAGGCCCTGCAGCCGGGCATGAGCCTGCTGCTGGACGACGGCCGCCTGCGCCTGAAAGTGACCGCCAAACAGAATGATGCCGTAGACACCTGCGTCATCGCCGGTGGCGAGCTGTCCGACCGCAAGGGCGTCAACGTGCCCGAGGCCGTGCTGCAGCTGTCGCCGCTGACCGAGAAGGACCGCCGCGACCTGGCCTTCGGCCTGGAGCTGGGCGTGGACTGGGTGGCGCTGTCGTTCGTGCAGCGCCCCGAGGACATCGTCGAAGCCCGCGAACTGATCGGTGGCAAGGCCTTCCTCATGGCCAAGATCGAGAAGCCCTCGGCGGTGATCCACCTGGAAGACATCGCCAAGCTGTGCAACGCGATCATGGTCGCGCGCGGTGATCTGGGCGTGGAAGTGCCGGCCGAGAACGTACCGCGTATCCAGAAGGACATCGTGCGCACCTGCCGCCAGCTCGGCCGCCCGGTGGTGGTGGCCACGCAGATGCTCGAGTCCATGCGTTTCTCCCCGGCACCGACCCGCGCCGAAGTCACCGACGTGGCCAACGCCGTGGCCGAAGGCGCCGATGCGGTGATGCTGTCGGCCGAAACCGCCTCCGGCGACTACCCGCTGGAAACCGTACAGATGATGAGCAAGATCATCCGCCAGGTGGAGAGCGGCCCGGACTATCAAAGCCAGCTCGATGTCGGCCGTCCGCAGGCCGAGGCCACGGCCTGCGATGCCATCAGCTGCGCCATTCGCCGCATCAGCTCGATCCTGCCGGTGGCCGCGCTGGTCAACTACAGCGAGTCCGGTGCCAGCAGCCTGCGCGCCTCGCGGGAACGACCGAAAGCCCCGATTCTGAGCCTGACACCGAGCCTGACTACCGCCCGCCGCCTGACCGTAGCCTGGGGCATCTACTCGGTGGTCAACGAGCGCCTGCGCAAGGTCGAGGAAGTCACCAGCACCGCCCTGGAGATCGCCCAGGCCCTGGGCATGGCCAAGCGCGGCGAGACGGTGGTGATCACCGCCGGCGAACCTTTCGGCCAGCCAGGCAGCACCAACAGCCTGAGGATCGAAACCCTGCATTGAGTCGGCGATTCTCAACGCAAAAAAGAACCGTAGCCCGGATGAAATCCGGGGGAATGCTCGACTGCTGCTTCCCGGATTTCATCCGGGCTACGCGCTGTATTGATTCCTAGGGTATCGCGAGGCCGCTTAGGCCGTGCTCACCTTGCCACCAGTTGGCGGTGCGCACGGCGCACCCTACACGACGCCTCCAGGCGACACGGGCGGCTCCCCTCTTGGCACATACATCATGCCTCCACTACCGACCTCACACCCTGCCCTGCAAAGCATGCGCGCCCTGCTCTGCGGCTTTGCCCAGATTTTCCTGCAACAGAGCCCCGGCTGCGGAGCACTGGTGCTGCTCGCCATCCTTATCGGCGCACCCGAGCTGTTACCCGGAGCGCTGCTCGGTGGCCTGACCTCGACCCAGATTGCCCAGCGCCGCGGCTACCCATCTACGGACATCGCCATCGGCCTGTACGGCTACAACGGTATCCTGCTTGGCTTGCTGCTGAGCGTGAAACTGCCCTGGACACCATCACTTGCGCTGCTGATCGCCGCCAGTGCAGCGCTTTCCAGCCTAGTGCTGGCGCCCTGGATGCGGCATATGCGCCAGCATGGCTGGCTGCCCGCCTTCACCTTTCCCTTCGTGCTGTTGGGTTGGCTGTTGCTGGCGCTGTTCGCCCCACCCGATCAGCCACATACAGTCCCGTCGCACTCAGTTGAGCTCGAGGCTGCACAACTGCTGCAGGCCATCCTGCGTGGCCTGGGTCAAGTGATCTTCCTCGACTCGCCACTGGCCGGCCTGTGTCTGCTTATCGGTTTGCGCCTGGTCGATGGCCGCACGGCGCTGTGGGCGCTGCTGGGTTCCAGCAGCGGCCTGGTGCTGGCGATAGCGCATGGCTGGCCCAGCGATGGCGTCCTGGCCGGTCTCTATGGCTATAACGCCGCTCTCGCCGCTATCGCCCTGGCCCAGGTGCATCGCTGCTCGGTGGCCCCTGCTGTCGGCATTATTCTCGCTCCGTTTCTGCAGCCCGGTTTCAGTGCACTGGGTCTGCCGGCTCTGACCATGCCCTTTATCCTCGCCTGCTGGCTGATAAAAGCCAGTACTCGCAGCTGGCAACAGGCCGCAAAAAACGACGCACCGTCCTGATGCTCGATATCGGCGGCGGAACCATCGCGCCCTTTTCCGCGAGCAAAGACTGAACTCCCATGCGGTTCGGCGGGCTAATCGATATATGCCATGACGAGCGACGCCAATGCCCGAAGCAGCGCACTGTCCTGCCACCGCCCATTCGCTTGATCTCTATACGCTTCATCGGGGGCCACACCGATGAGCCTGGAACCTGAGAACATCGATCTACCGCCTGACCTGCACTATGTCGATGACAGCATGCCGGGCATCAGCCGCCGCAAGCTGCGTGGCAAGTTCTGCTACTTCGACAGCCAGGGCCAGCGCATCCGCGACAAGCAGGAGGTTTCTAGAATCGATGCCCTGGCGGTGCCGCCTGCCTACACCGACGTCTGGATCTGCCCACTGGCCAACGGCCATTTGCAGGCAACCGGGCGCGATGCTCGTGGACGCAAGCAGTACCGCTACCATGCCCGCTGGCGCGAAATCCGCGATGCGGACAAGTACGCCAGCCTGCTGGCATTCGGCAAAGCCCTGCCGGCGCTGCGCGAAGCGCTGCAGCAGCACCTGAACCTGCGCGAACATCGCCGTGAGAAGGTGCTGGCGACCGTGATCATGCTGCTGGACAACACCCTGATCCGGGTCGGCAACGCCCGCTACGCGCGGGACAATCGCTCCTATGGGCTGACCACCCTGCGCAACCGACACGTGGAGGTGCAAGGCAACACCATACGCTTTCACTTTCGCGGCAAGAGCGGCATCGAGCATGAAGTAAAGGTCAACGATCGACGCCTGGCGCGCATTATCCAGCGCTGTCTGGAACTGCCCGGGCAACACCTGTTCCAGTATCTGGACGAGCATGGCGAGCGTCGCGCGGTGACCTCCACCGATATCAACGATTACCTGCGTGAACTCACCGGCGCCGACTTCACCGCCAAGCACTACCGCACCTGGGCCGGCAGCGCACTGGCCCTGACGCTATTGCGCGAGCTCGAATGGCAGCCGGAAAGCGCAGCCAAGAAGCATGTGGTGGCCATGGTCAAGGAGGTGGCGCAGCAGCTGCGCAACACGCCGGCGGTCTGCCGCAAGTGCTACATCCATCCGGCCCTGATCGACGCCTTCCTCGCTGGCGAGCTGGCCAGCATCCGCCTGGCGGCTTCACGTAAGGGGCTGAGCGCCGAAGAAAGCCTGCTGATGCGCTTTCTGGAAAAATTGCCGCCCAGCTGACATTGTCAATCCGACCGGTAATCACATGGAAGCATCCACTTGCCGGCTGGAGCCAATCATAGCTATCGCCAGCAGGACGTTTCCTTGGCAAACGATGTCGCTGCCACGAATGGCTTTCCCCTGCGAGCCTGCTAGCGTGCATGGCAGATTAAGCCCCTCATCGAGTGAGAACGACATGCTGCACAGCATCAAGCAAGGCATCACCCTGGACGAATTGGAACTGAGCGGCACGCTCGAGGACATCGGTGTCGAGATGGTCGACGGCGATAACGCGATGTTCGCCCTCACCACCTTCGCCACCGAAGACGAATCCGTCAGCGCCGGCTACTTTGGTGTACGCCGCAGCCGCTTCCGCCTGCCCTATACGTTCCACGAGCAAGCGGTGGTAACCCTCGGCGAAGTGAAGATCACCAACGAAGCCACCGGCGAGACGGCGCACTACAAGGCTGGCGACTCCTTCTTCGTTGCCAGTGGCACCAACACCTTGTGGGAAGTGGTGAGCGACAGCTTTACCAAGCACTACCTGGCCGTTGACTGAAACCGCTTCAGAACAGGCACTCGCTGCCCGGCGCAGTTCGTCGATCGGGCAACGACGCTCCCAAGGCCAAGGGGCGCATAGCAAAGGATCGCGAAAGACATGGATAGACGCACACTTGGCCTCAGCCTGCTACTGGCAAGCTGCAGCGTAAGCGCAGAAACAATCCCCACCCTGCTCGGCCCCGTCAGCGATATTCAGGTCACCGAGGATGCACTCGGACCTGAGCAGGACAACTGCCGGGAATACAAGGTCAGCGAAGAGACGGTCGCGGACTTCCTGCGCCACGCCATCCTCATCACCCATCGCCAGGAACACGACTGGTATCTCTACGGCCCCTGCCAGGCCAGAGGCACCTTCCGCACCCGCTACGGGGAATGGCAGTGGCAACTGCTGAATATGGGAACCGCACGTATCACGGCGGTGACAGGGGAACAGTTCATACTGGCCGATCCGCGTGAAGAATCATCACTGGAAGATCAGTAAGCACCAAGCTCAGACAACCTCTTGCTTGCTCTCGATGCCCTCTCCTGCCTAGGCTTGCCCCTCGCATCACTAGGAGAGTCACGTCGTGGACAAAGGCCAGAGCTGGCGCCAGCGCCTCTACATCATCATCTTCGAGACCAGCACGCCTGCTGCGCAGCGCTTCGACAACTGGCTACTGGTGACCATTCTCGCCAGCCTGGTGGTGGTAATGCTCGACAGCATCGAGCGCTTTCATAACCAGTACGCCGGACTGTTCAGCGCACTGGAATGGTTTTTCACCGCCTTGTTCGCCATCGAATACGGCCTGCGCCTGTACTGCTCACCCAAGCCGCTGCGTTATGCCTTCAGCTTCTTCGGCCTCGTCGATCTGCTGGCGGTGCTGCCGGCCATCCTGGCGCTGATGTTCGCCGACGCACAGTACCTGATGATCGTCCGTGCTATCCGCATGGTGCGCATTTTCCGCGTACTGAAGCTGCGTCACTACCTGACCCAGGCCAACTTCCTGTTGGTGGCGCTGCGTGGCAGCAAACAGAAGATCATCGTCTTCCTGGTCAGCGTGTCCACCCTGGTCACCGTTTTCGGTGCGCTGATGTATGTGGTCGAAGGCCCCGTACATGGCTTTACCAGCATCCCTACCAGCATCTACTGGGCGGTGGTGACCCTGACCACAGTGGGGTTCGGTGATATCACCCCGCAGACGCCAATCGGCCAGATGCTGGCGACGATGGTGATGATTACCGGCTACTCGATCATCGCCGTGCCGACCGGCATCTTCACTGCCGAACTGGCCAATGCCATGCGCCAGGATGGTCAGATGGAGCACGATTGTCCGCACTGCCGCAAACCGCACCACGAGTACAGCGCCGCATTCTGCAGTCGCTGCGGCAGCCCGCTGTTCAGCAAACCTAGAACCCATGCCGAGGAAGGTGAAACAGACTGAAGCAAAACCGATTGGCCATTTGCATGGTCATAGAGTTGCCCTCTGGGCTATAAAGCCGCCTTTTTATGCTTAAGGAAGCGCCATGGCCGTTACCACCAATGAAACTACGGCGCCTGCCAAGGCGGCGTGGATTGGCCTGATTCTGGGGCCTTTGCTACTGCTCATCTGCCTGCTCACCGAACCGCCGGCTGGTCTGTCCAGCGCCGCCTGGGCCACCATTGGCGTGACTCTGCTGATGGCGACCTGGTGGTCCACCGAAGCCATTCCGATTCCGGCGACGTCGCTGCTGCCAATTCTGCTGATCCCCGCGCTGGGCATCGACAGTCTCAATGCGGCGACCGCACCTTACGCCAACCCGACCATCTACCTGTTCCTCGGCGGCTTCATTCTGGGCCTGGCCATGGAGCGCTGGAACCTGCACAAGCGCATCGCGCTGATGACGCTGTTGGCCATGGGCAGCAAGCCGAGCAAGCAAATCGCCGGTTTCATGATGGCCACCGCCTTCCTCAGCATGTGGGTGAGCAACACCGCCACCACCATCATGATGTTGCCCATTGGCCTCTCGGTGGTCGGTATGCTCACCAGCGAGAAGAACACCAGCGAAGCCGACCGCGAGCGCTTCGCCACCGCGCTGCTGCTGGCCATCGCCTACGCGGCCAGCGTCGGTGGTATCGCCACGCTGATCGGCACACCGCCGAACGCACTGCTGGCGGCGTTCCTGGCCGAAAACTATGACGTACAGATCGGCTTCGGTCAGTGGATACTGCTGGGTCTACCGGTGGCGGTCGTGATGCTGGCACTGACCTGGTGGTGGCTGACCCGCGGCGGTTTCAACCTCGCAGGGCACGACAGCTCTCAGTTGATTCGTAGCGAACTGGCTGAACTGGGCCCGTTGAGCCGTGGTGAAAAACTGGTGGCACTGGTCTTCGTCATCACCGCACTGGCCTGGGTATTCCAGCCGCTGATCGCCGACTGGGTGTCGGGCGTCAATGACACCAGTATCGCCATCGCCGCAGCCATGGCGCTGTTCATCATCCCGGTGGACACCAAGCAGCGTTTGTTCCTGATGAACTGGGAAAGCGCCAGCAAGCTGCCCTGGGGCGTGCTGCTGCTGTTCGGTGGCGGTCTGTCGCTGGCCGGCGTGATTCGCAGTACCGGCCTGGCCGAGTGGATCGCGCAGAGCCTCGGCGCACTTGGCGCGCTGCCCGTCATCGCGATGATCGGCGTGGTGGTCCTGGTGATCATCTTCCTCACCGAAGTGACCTCCAACACCGCCACCGCTGCGGCCTTCCTGCCGCTGCTCGGCGCCCTGGCCGTGTCGCAGGGCATGCCCGCCGAGCTGCTGGCGATTCCGGCAGCCATCGCCGCCAGCTGCGCCTTCATGATGCCGGTGGCAACGCCGCCGAACGCCATTGTCTTCGGCACCGGGCACATGAAGATCCAGTCGATGATCAAGGCGGGTTTCGCCTTGAACCTGTTCGGCGTGGTGCTGGTGACACTGATCAGCTACCTGCTGGTAGGGCTAATCTGGGCTCACTGAGTACGGAGCATGGCAAACAAGAACGGCGCCTTCGGGCGCCGTTTTCATATGCGCTGGGGCTGTATCTACCCAGTCGCTATGGCGGGTTTCACCCGGTCTATGACGTAGGAGCGGCGCCTCGCCGCGAACCTGGTCGCGTGCGGTTAAACGCTTCGTCCCGAGGCGGGACTCCTACGAAAAGCTGTCCGGCTGATCGGCATCGACCTACGAGCGCCGTTATCCCCGCGCCGGGATGGCGGAGCAGGTGCTGTCTGCCAAACCAACATGGTGGGTTTCGCCCGGCCTGTGCAATCAGCGATTCTGATACTGGCGGAACAGCCCTGGTGGAATACCGCTGCTATCGGTGGCCTGCCACGGGCCAGCCACACGAGGTGACCAGCTCCAGCCGCCGTCGAAGCGATAGAAGACCCTCTCACGGTAATAGAGGTCACGTGCACCTTCGACCACATAAACACCCAGCGCCGGACTCCAGTGACTCTTCACTCCCGGCGGTGGCGCATAGCGTGGATGCGAGGGCTGTTGCACCGGCGGCAACTCGTCAATCGGGGCACTCGGCTGCTGCAGTACGCAACCGCTCAAACCAAGCCCGAAGGTGACCGCCAAAACCAGACGTCTCATTGAACCTGCCCTTCGCGGCTGTCGATCAGCAGCGCCTGCACGTCACGCGCCGTGTTGGCGACAGGTCCGCTCTGCCCTGTCCACTCGCCGCGAGTGGCGTCACCGGCACGGGAAACACGCGCCACCAGTTGGACCTGATCGAATCGGGAAATCTTCAGTTCCGGCATCATCGCATCCACATCCGAGAGGCTGATTTGAGTGGGCAGGTCCGCGACCGTGAGGCGCTTGACCGCCAGCGGCATCGGCGGACCGCTGAGCGCACGGGCGAAGACGAAGACGGCATCGTCCGGCTGCACGTTCTGCTGCACCTCGGGCGACAGCGATACGCTGACCTCCAGCGCATGCACCTTGGCACCCGGCTCCGCGGCGCTGCTGGACTGTTCGCCCTCGCCCATCTGCTGGCGGGCACGCTCGATACCGCCGGCAATGGCGGCGCGCGAAGGATCCTGCTCCGGCAGCACGGCAACCAGACGCTCCCAGTAGCGCACTGCGTCAGCATAGCGCTGGCTCTCATAAGCGGCGATACCGAGCAGGCCCAGGCTGGTTACCTCTTGCGGGTCGCCCTGCAGCGCCTCGTCGGTCAGCGCCTGCAGCTGCTCGTTCCATTGCTTGCCTTCGGCGAAGTACAACGCCTGCGCCCACTGACCGAGCAGCTCCGGCGCGCGACCGGCCAGGTTCACCGCCTGCTCGAACGCCTTGGCGGAATCACCTGCGCGCTCCTGCGCCATGTAGGTACGACCCAGGAAATACCAGGCCTCGGCCGATTGCGGCTGCTCCTTGACGGTCTGCTCCAGGCGCGCAGTCATCTCCTCGATGCTCTGCGGCTGCTGCGCGGCCATCTGGCGAGCCTGATCGACCTCGTCGATCGCCCCCCAGTGCAGGTACAGCGCAACAGCCAGCACCGGCACCATGAGCGCTGCGAACAGCGGGATCTTGCCGCCCAGCACGCCGCTGCGACGTTGCACACCCTCGGTGTCGTCCAGCAGCTCACGAGCGGCCTCGGCACGGCCAGCCTCGAGTTGCGCATCGTCGAGCACGCCGGCCTGGCGCTGGGTCTCCAGCTCCAGCAGACGCTCCTGATAGAGGGTCACGTTGAGCGCGGTACGGTCTTCTTCGGCCTGCAGCTTGCGGATGCGCAGCACAGGGATGAGCAGAAATGCCAGGGCCGTCAGCAACAGCAGCCCGGCGGGCAGCCAGAAATCGATCATCGGTCGTTCTTGTCCTGAGAAGCTTGGTCGAGTAGCGCTGCAAGTCGCGCTTGCTCATCAACGGAGAGGCCGGCGTCCGGGCGATCCTTCTGCTGGCCGCGGCGGCGCAACACGATCACACCGAGCACCACGAAGCCGATCAGCAGCAGGCCGCCCGGGCCATACCAGAGCAGCAGCGTGCGACTGGTCACGGGCGGGTTATACAGCACGAAGTCGCCGTAACGGGCGACCAGAAAGTCGATGATCTGCGCGTCCGTCTTGCCGGCCTCGACCATCTGATAGACCTCATCGCGCAAGTCCATGGCAATCGGAGCGTTGGAGTCGGCGATGTTCTGGTTTTGACACTTCGGGCAGCGCAGCTCTTCCACCAGAGTGCGATAGCGCTCGCGCTCCGCTTCGCTGGCGAATTCGTAGGTATCGATGGCTGCATGAGCCGCAGCCACCAGCCCCAGAGCCAGTCCGGCAGCAATCAACAAACGCTTCATGGCCGGGCCTCGTCGACGAGTTGCTGGTAGATCGGTGCCAGCTGCTCACGCCACACGCGCTCGTCGATGGTACCGACGTACTTGTGACGGATGATGCCCTTGGCATCGACGAAGAAGGTTTCCGGCGCGCCGTACACCCCGAGGTTCAGCCCCAGGCTGCCCTTGGCGTCCTCGATGTTGAGCTGATAGGGGTTGTGCAGGTCGCGCAGCCACTTCTGTGCAGGCTCGCGCTGATCCTTGTAGTTGACGCCGTGGATCACCACGCCCGCTTCGGCCAGCTTGTTAAGCACCGGATGTTCATGCCGGCAGGCCGGGCACCAGGTGGCCCAGACGTTGACCAGCGCCGGCTTGCCTTTGATATCGGCCTCGGTGATGGCGCGCTCGGGGTCCTCCAGAGACGGCAGGCTGAAGGCCGGGAACGGCTTGCCGATCAGCGCCGACGGCAACTCGGATGGATCGAGGAACAGGCCGCGATAGAGGAACACGGCAATCGCCAGGAACGCCAGCAACGGCAACAGCATTAACAGACGTTTCATGCGTTGGCCTCCTGCAGCCCCAAAGCCTCACGCACACGGGTGCGTACCTTGATCCGGTAGCGCTTGTCGGCTGCAGCGAGGAAACCGCCGAACGCCATCAGCAGGCCGCCGAGCCAGATCCAGCGCACGAAGGGTTTGATATGTACGCGCACGGCCCAGGCGCCCTGCTCCAGCGGCTCGCCAAGGGCAACGAAAAGGTCGCGGGTAAACCCTGCATCGATACCTGCTTCGGTCATGGTTGCCTGCTGCACGGTGTACAGACGCTTCTCCGGGTGCAGGACCTTGATCTGCCGTTCACCGTCGAAGACGCGCACCGTGCCCTTGTCAGAGATGAAGTTGGGACCTTCGTGATGCACAGCGCCATCGAACTGGAAACGATAGCCGGCCAACTCCACCGAGTCGCCCGGCGCCATGCGCAGGTCGCGCTCGTAGCTGCCCAGGCTGGTCAGCACCACACCGAGGGCACATACAGCAAAGCCGAAGTGCGCCATCTGCATGCCCCAGTAGCTCCGCCCCAGTCCCGGCAGCCCCTTGAGCAGGCCCTTGTGGCGAGTCTTGTCGAGAATGTCGCGCACGCCGGCGAGGATCACCCAGAAGGCCAGCAGACACACAGCCAGCACTGCCCAATGGAAGTCACCGTGGACGAAGGTGGCAATCACCGCCAGTACCACGCTGGCCACCAGCACCGGGGTCAGCATGTTGCCCAGCCACTTCAGCGGGGTGTCCTTCCAGCGCACCAGCACACCGACGCTGATCACCGCCATCAGCAGCGCCATCAGCGGCAGGAACAGTGCATTGAAATAGGGAGGCCCGACCGACAGCTTGGCGCCGGTCAGCGCATCGAGCACCAGGGGATAGAGCGTGCCGAGCAGAATCATCGCAGCGGCCACCACCAGCACGATGTTGTTGACCAGCAGCAACGTCTCGCGCGACCACAGGCCAAAGCCGACCTGGCTCTTGACCACCGGCGCGCGCACGGCGAACAACGCCAGCGAACCGCCGACTACCACCAGCAGGAAGGCAAGGATGAACACGCCGCGCTCCGGGTCGGTGGCAAACGCGTGCACCGAGGTCAGCACGCCGGAACGCACCAGGAAGGTGCCCAGCAGACTGAGGGAGAAGGCGGCAATGGCCAGCAGTACCGTCCAGCTCTTGAATACGCCACGTTTCTCGGTCACCGCCAGTGAGTGAATCAGCGCGGTTCCCACCAGCCAGGGCATGAAGGAGGCGTTCTCCACCGGGTCCCAGAACCACCAGCCACCCCAACCCAGTTCGTAGTAAGCCCACCAGCTCCCCAGGGCGATACCGATACCGAGGAAGGCCCAGGCGACGATGGTCCACGGCCGCGACCAGCGCGCCCAGGCGGCGTCAAGCTTGCCGCCGAGTAGCGCGGCGATAGCGAAGGCGAAGGCGACAGAGAAGCCGACATAGCCCATGTACAGCATCGGCGGATGCACGATCAGGCCGAAGTCCTGCAACAGCGGGTTGAGATCGCGACCATCGACCGGAGAATTTGGCAACAGACGCTCGAAGGGGTTGGAGGTAACGATCAGAAACAGCAGGAAGCCGACGCTGATCATGCCCATCACCGCCAGCACGCGGGCGAGCATCTCCTCCGGCAGATGACGCGAGAAGATCGACACGGCGAAGGTCCAGCCAGCCAGGATCAGCGCCCACAGCAACAGGGAACCTTCGTGCGCGCCCCACACGGCGCTGAACTTGTAGTACCAGGGCAGCGCGGTATTGGAGTTGCTGGCCACGTAGGCGACGGAGAAGTCGTCGACCATGAAGGCGTAGGTCAGGCACAGGAAGGAGAACAGCAGGAAGGCGAACTGCCCCCAGGCCGCTGGCTGCGCCAGGCTCATCCATTGGTGGTCGCCGCGCCAGGCGCCAATGAGCGGCAAGGTGGCCTGTACCAGACACAGGCACAGCGCCAGGATCATCGCCAGATGGCCGAGCTCGGGAATCATTGCGCGCTCTCCTGCTGGTAGCCCTGTTTGCCCGCGGTCGCGGCATCGTGTTGCTGTTTCATGCCACTTTTCTCCAGCGCCTGCATGACCTCCGGCGGCATGTAGTTCTCGTCATGCTTGGCCAGCACCTCGTCCGCGATCAGTACGCCGTCGGCATTCACGCGGCCAAGAGCGACGATGCCCTGCCCCTCGCGGAACAGATCCGGCAGGATGCCGTGGTAGCGGATGGTCACACCATGAGCACCGTCGGTGACGACGAAGTCCACTTCCAGCGAGTCCGCCGAGCGCTTCAGCGAGCCCTCTTCCACCAGACCACCGGCACGGATGCGGGTATCGACCGGCGCCTCACCGGCGGCAATCTGCGTCGGCGTGTAGAACAGGTTGATGTTCTCCTGCAGCGCGCTCAACGCCAGGGCGACGGCGATGCTGACGCCACAGAGAATGGCCAGGACGATGTACAGGCGTTTCTTGCGAACCGGATTCACTTCGACTTCTCCCGGCGCAAACGGCGCGCCTCGTCTTGCAGGTAACGGCGGCGCGCCAGAATCGGCAGCACCACATTCAACGCCAGGACGGCCAGGCTGATGCCATAGGCGCTCCAGACGTACGCGCCATGGGTGCCCATGGCGAGAAACTCGGAGAACGACGCGAAGCTCATGCCTTGCCCTCCACCAGTGCTTGCACCTCAGCCTTGACCCAACTGCTGCGGGCCTCGCGCTTGAGCACTTCCAGGCGCATGCGATAGAGCAGCACGGCCCCGAAGAAACAGTAGAAACCCAGCACCGCCAGCAACAGTGGCAGCCACATCTCCACCGGCATTGCCGGCTTCTCTGTGATCTTGAAGGTGGCGCTCTGGTGCAGCGAGTTCCACCACTCCACCGAGTACTTGATGATCGGGATATTGACCACGCCGACGATGGCCAGCACGGCGCAGGCCTTGGCGGCGCTGTCGCGGTTGCTGATGGCGTTGCCCAGGGCAATGACGCCGAAGTAGAGGAACAGCAGGATCAGCATCGAGGTCAGGCGCGCGTCCCAGACCCAGTAGGTACCCCAGGTCGGCTTGCCCCATATGGCGCCAGTCAGCAATGCGATAGCCGTCATCCAGGCGCCGATCGGCGCGGCCTGCTGCAATGCGACATCGGCCAGCTTCATCTTCCACACCAGACCGACCAGGCCGGCGACGGCCAGCATCACGTAGATGGACTGCGCCAGGAATGCCGCAGGAACGTGGATATAGATGATGCGAAAGCTGTTGCCCTGCTGGTAGTCAGGCGGCGCGAATGCCAGGCCCCAGACCAGCCCGGCGACGGTCAGCAACACGGCAGCGATGCTCAGCCAGGGCAGCCAGCGGCCACTCATCTCATAGAACCACTTGGGCGAACCCCACTTGTGAAACCACGTCCAGTTCATTCAGTCGACTCATCATCTAAACGCAGCCTGGATGAAATCCGGGAAAACTCCCGGAGCTGATCCGGGCCACGTATCACGGTTCGTTCTTATTCGCCGACGCTAATGGTCAGGCCAGCGGCAATTGCAAAAGGTGTCAGCGTCACCGCCAGGGCGGTGAGGCTGGCCAGCCACAACAGGTGGCCACCAGCCGGCAATCCTTGCAAGGCTGCCTGCAGCGCCCCACTGCCGAGAATCAGCACCGGGATGTACAGCGGCAGAATCAGCAGCGCCAGCAACAACCCGCCGCGCTTGAGACCAACAGTGAGTGCAGCTCCGACCGCGCCGAGCAGGCTCAACACCGGCGTACCGAGCAGCAATGAAAGCAAAAGTACCGGCAGGCAGCGCCCGGGCAAACCGAGCATCAACGCCAGCAGGGGCGCCAGCAGCACCAGCGCCAGGCCGCTAAACAGCCAGTGTGCCAGCACCTTGGCCAACACCAGAAGGGGCAGAGGGTGCGACGAAAGGACCCACTGTTCCAGCGAGCCGTCCTCGAAATCACTGCGAAAAAGCCCGTCCAGCGAAAGCAGCACGGCCAACAGAGCCGCTACCCAGACCAGGCCGGGAGAAAGGGTTTGCAACAATTGCGTCTCCGGCCCGACCGCCAGGGGAAACAGGGCGACGACGATGGCGAAGAACACCAGCGGGTTGGCCAGGTCGGACGGGCGACGGGCCAGCAGGCGCATCTCACGGCTGAGCAGTTGAGTGAAGACGTTGCTCATGCGGCGTGCTGCCCCAGATCCAGTTCACGGTAAGTCGCGGGTTTGTGCTGCAGACTGTGGTGAGTGGTCAGCACCACCACGCCGCCACGCTCGCAGTGACTGGCCAGGTGCGCCTCCAGTTGCGCCACACCGTGCTTGTCCAGCGCGGTAAACGGCTCATCGAGCACCCACAGCGGTGGCGTGTCGGCCAGATAGAGGCGGGCCAGGGCTACACGACGCTGCTGCCCAGCAGAAAGAGTATGGCAGGGAACATCCTCGAAGCCGCGCAGGCCAACCGCCTCCAGCGCCTGCCAGATCGCATCACGACTGGCCGCACGATGCAGGGCGCACAACCAGGCCAGGTTCTCCTCGGCAGTCAGCAGCCCTTTGATACCGGCGGCGTGACCGATCCACAGCAGATCATGCGCCAGTTCGCTACGCTGCTCGGCCAGCGCCCTGCCCTGCAAGAGGATTTCACCCGCCGTCGGCTGTCGCAAACCGGCCAGCAGGCGCAGCAGGCTGGTCTTGCCGCTGCCATTGGGGCCGCTGATCTGCAGCATGTCCCCAGCCTGCAAGGCGAATTCCAGATGCTCGAACAGCATGCGCCAATCCCGCTCACAGCTGAGCGCTACGGCTTGGAGAAAGGGAACGGTACGGGTCATCGATACCTGGCAGGGTTAAAGTAGGCAGAGTCCAGGCCGCTATACTGACGCGAGCCGGAAGTACGGTGCGGAACGGGGCGGCATTATACATGTCGCATCACTGTCCCCGCAGTCAGCATTTTCGACAGGTTGTTAATAGACTTTCGACCAAGAGCCCAGATGAGCGAAATCAGCAGCCCACGTCCACTCCCCTCTGCGCCGCCAGTGATTCGCAGTACTGCGACGGCCGCAGACCTGGCTGTGCGCCTGCTACAACCCCTGGAGGGGATGTTGGCCGCTGGCGAGAGCGCCAAGGCCGAGGTGATTGCCGTACGCGAGCAGACGCAGAGTTTCCAATTGCTGCTCAAACTGACCCTCGACGGTGGCAAGCAGACCACCCTGCAGGCGGAAAGCGCACGGCCACTTGCACAGGGCAGCGCGTTGGTGGTCACCGCGCTGTCGGACACCCGCCTGGCCCTTGCGCTGCAGGCCGGTGGCGACAAACCGTTGACCAGTCTCGATCTGCAACAGCTGCCGGTTGGCACCCTGGTGCAGGGCAAGGTCATCAGCAGCGAGGCGCTGCCTGCGCAAAGCGCGCAGCCCCTCTACCGCTTGGTGGTGAATCTGCTCAATACGCCGCTGGCCGGCCAGCAACTGGCGCTGGACAGCCCCACCACGCTGCCACTGGGCAGCCTGCTCAGCGCCCAGGTGCAAGGTAGCCAGAGCCTGGCCTTCCTGCCACTGAGCGGCCGCCTGGACCAGCTCGTACTGGGCCAGCAACTGGCTGCACAGCAGAATCGTCAGGCCTCGCTGGAAGGCCTGTTCAAAGGCTTGCAGGGGCTGAGCACAGGCGATGAGGCGCTGCGTGGCAGCATCGACAAACTCCTGGGCGCGCTGCCCGACAGCACTCAGCTGAGCACAGCCAAGGGCCTGGCACAGGCACTGGAAAGCAGCGGCGTACTGCTCGAGGCCAAGCTGCTGCAGGGCCAGACTGCCGCCTTGCCGCAAGATCTCAAGGCCAACCTGCTACGCCTGATCGCTCAGCTGATGCCACAGCTACCAGGTGGCGCAGGCGCCCTTACCGGCGTACAGAACGCGCTCAACCAGAACCTGCCCAGCCTGGCCAGGCAGATGCTTGGAGTGAACGCCACGGGCTCGTCGCGCCAGCAGGCACTGA
Source organism: Pseudomonas pichavaramensis (assembly GCF_050473265.1). Lineage (NCBI taxonomy): Bacteria > Pseudomonadati > Pseudomonadota > Gammaproteobacteria > Pseudomonadales > Pseudomonadaceae > Pseudomonas > Pseudomonas pichavaramensis. The sequence continues at coordinate 215,846 of NZ_JBJKFJ010000002.1, forward strand.
CCTTCCCCCTGCCCTCGCGTTTGCTGCAGAACATGGATGGCGAAGCCGACCTGGAAACACTGCTGAAACTGGCGGCCGCTGCTGTTTCACGACTGCAGACGCATCAGCTGTCGAGCCTGGCGCAGACCCAAGTGGATGCCAACGGTAACCAGGTCACCACCTGGCAACTGGAACTGCCCATGCGCCATCAACAGGAAGTCATTCCCCTGCAGGTCAAGCTGCAACGTGAGGACAGCGGCAAAGCGGAAAAGCCGGGACAGAAGGAAACGCTGTGGAAGGTCGAACTGGCATTCGAACTGGACCATCTCGGCCCACTGCAAGTACGTGCCCAACTGCTGCGGGGCAGCCTGTCCAGTCAACTCTGGGCCGAGCGCGCCGACACCACCACGCTGATCAATGCCGAACTCGGCCATCTGCGTGAGCGCTTGCAAGCTGCAGGATTGGAAGTTGGCGAGCTGGCCTGCAGCCAGGGCATGCCACCACAAGGACCGAAAACCTCGCTGGAACAACGCTGGGTGGATGAAACCGCATGAGCCGCAAGACACCTCCGGAAGCACGCCAGGCCATCGCCCTCAACTACGACGGGCAGAGCACGCCGGTGCTCAGCGCCAAGGGCGACGACGAACTGGCAGAAGCCATCCTGGCCATCGCCCGCGAATACGAAGTGCCGATCTACGAGAACGCCGAACTGGTGCGCCTGCTCGCGCGCCTGGAGTTGGGCGATGCCATCCCTGAAACGCTCTACCGCTGCATCGCCGAGATCATCGCCTTCGCCTGGTACCTGCAGGGCAAAACGCCCCCTGGCTTCGATCCCGACGCCGAGCGCGACGTCACACCACCGTTGCCACTGCTCAAGGGGCCGACGAACTGAGCGCCAGTCGCTCAGCAGACGCCTCCTTGCTACTGGGCAGGTCGAACAACTGCCAGGCGAAGTAACCACCGCGAAAGTAAAACACCCGGCTAAAGCCCCAACGCACGGCCTGCTCCGTGGCCAGTGCGCCCCGCGCGCACACCTCACTGTCGCAGTAGATCACCAGTGGCATCTCGCGCGGCCAGGACAATTCCGCGAGGCCGGCAAAGCGCCCATGCAGATCCATGTGTATGGCACCTTGCACGTGCCCCCAACCCCACTCGCGGGCCGGCCGCACATCGATGAAGAGCGCGCCGTGGTCGTACAGGTGCTTGGCCTGCATGACATTCACCGTGATAGCACCAGGAACCTGAAGCGGCGCCTCCTGAGCCATGAGCGGCTGGCAGAGCAGCCAACTGACGAGCAATACGATCAGGCGATGCATGGTCAATCCCCCGTTACGCGCGCTCGAATCAAGCGCGCAGCCGAACAAACCACTACCTCCGTTCAGCGTAGATGGATCGAGGGACGCTCTAGGATTGATTAGACAAACTCGGCTGACCGCTAAGAACGCAGTCGACTAACGGGCCGCTATTGCGGCTGGCCCGCCTTGGGTTTGTGCAGGCGACTGATCAGCTCGGCTTCCGCCTTGCTCAGGCCACAGGATTGAGTCAGATCGTCGACACTGGCACCCATCCCCACCAGACGCGCGGCCTGAGTGAACGACAGGCTGCTGGGATCGCGCTGCTCGATCTGACTGACCTTGTCCGGCAACGGCGCCACCACACGGCGCAGCTCATGCAGCTCCTCGCCCATGCGAATGCTGCCGGTCAGGTAGGCATCAAGACGCTTGCCCAGCTCCTTGATCCGCGCATCCTGCAGTGCATCGCGCTTGGCCTGCTCGGCAAGCAGGCGCTGCTGGTTGCGATGCAGACCATTACAGACGATGCCCAGTGCCACACATAGCAACGCCAGGAAGGCCAGGGCCGCAGCGAGCATGGCAAACTCGGACATGGTTCAGATGCTCTCCAGCTCCGACCACTCTTCTTCGGACATCATCTTGTCCAGCTCGACCAGAATCAACAGTTCGCCGTTCTTGTTGCAGACGCCCTGAATGAACTTGGCCGACTCGTCGTTACCAACGTTCGGTGCAGTCTCGATCTCGGACTGACGCAGATAGACCACCTCGGCCACGCTGTCGACCAGGATACCAACTACCTGCTTATCCGCCTCGATGATGACGATACGGGTGTTATCGGTTACCGGTGCCGAACCCAGACCGAAGCGCTGACGGGTATCGATCACGGTCACCACGTTGCCGCGCAGGTTGATGATGCCCAGCACGTAACTCGGCGCACCTGGCACTGGCGCAATCTCGGTATAGCGCAGAACTTCCTGCACTTGCATCACGTTGATGCCGTAGGTCTCGTTGTCCAGGCGAAAGGTCACCCACTGCAGAATCGGATCTTCGGCACCTTGTGCAGAACTTTTCTTCATGTCCCTAGCCTCGTCAGAAACCGCTCAGTGCGGCATGCGCGGGTCAACCCGCTTGTCATTAACTATAGAGCCCGCTACCGCGGACTCACCAATTCTCAATGCAGTTTTCCGCCATTCAGGCGTTTGGCAGCGCCACTGGCGATCAACTCCGCCAGCGCGGCGACGTCGAGTAACGCGCACATGTGTTCGATCACCGTGCCGGCCAACCACGGACGCTGGGTACGCTGACTGCGCCATTTGACTTCGTTCGGGTCCAACCGGATCGAGCGACTGACCTGATGCACAGCCAATCCCCACTCGTAGCCCTGCACCGAAATCACATACTGCAGACCTTCGCGGAAGTCCTCGCGATAGCGATCGGGCATGACCCAACGTGCCGTATCCAGAACCTTCAGGTTACCGGACTGGCTCGGCAGGATACCGAGAAACCAGTCTGGCTGGCCAAACAGCGGCGTCAGTTCCTGGCCTTCAAGCGGGTAGATGGAGCCCAGGCAGATCAGCGGCACGGCAAGCGTAAGACCGGCGACATCGAACAGCAGGCACTCGAAGGGTTCTTGCGCCCAAGCTGGGCGCCCATCCGGCAGCAGTGCGTCAGGTTGCGCAGCAGGCTCCAGGACGAGCTCAACCTCTGGCGGTGCCTGCTCGATGACCGGCATCTGCACAGGCGCGAGCAGTTGCACCGGCACCACGGGAGCCTGCACCGGCACGGGCGCAGGTTTCTCGATGCGTGTTTCGGCCTTGACCTCAACTGGCGCAACGACCGCAACAGGCTCAAGCACACGCGCATCACGGACCTGTTCTTCGAGCACCGCAGCCTCGAACTCATCGAGGCTGACGGATACCTCCAGCTCGGCAGCGGCCTCCTGCAGCAATCCATCGAGGTAGGATTGCAAGGCCAGCTGAGAGCGCGTGGCAGTGGCGAGGTTACGACTCATGACAGAAACCCGGAATAAGATCTTTACAGCCTATCGGCCGCAGCATGCTACGACTTGAGTGACGCAATTCAACACAAGCGTTCATCTCAGGCCACCTGAGCGGCTGGCTGATGGCTCAACAGGTGCTTGAGCAGGGCACGATAGGCAATCACGCCACGACTGCCGGCATCGAACTGCGACGGCGTACGCCCTGCCCGGCTGGCATCGCGCAGACGCGTGTCGACCGGGATATAGGCAGGCCACAGGTGCTCGGGATAAGTATTGCGCAGAACGCGCAACGTGCTCATCGATGCCTGGGTACGACGGTCGAACAAGGTTGGCACGATGGTGTAAGGCAGCGCCTGCTTGCGTGAACGGTTGATCATGCTCAGCGTCGTGATCATCCGCTCAAGCCCTTTGACCGCAAGAAACTCCGTCTGCACCGGAATCACCAGCTGCTGGCTGGCAGCCAGAGCATTGACCATCAGCACGCCCAGCAACGGCGGGCTGTCGATGATCGCATGATCGAACTCTCCCCACAGCTGCGCCAGACTCTTGGCAATCACCAGCCCAAGGCCGCTCTGCCCCGGCGACTGACGCTCCAGGGTAGCCAGCGCCGTGCTCGACGGCAACAGCGAGATATTCTCATGGCTGGTGCCATGCAGCAGTTGCTTGGGCAACCCCTGCGGCACACTGCCCTGATGCAGGAACAGATCGAAGCAGCTGTGCTCCAGCGCATCTGGATCATGTCCGAAATAGCTGGTCATCGAACCATGCGGGTCGAGGTCGACCACGACCACACGTTTCCCGGCATCGGCCAGAAGACCCGCCAGGGCGATGGACGTGGTGGTCTTGCCGACACCACCTTTCTGATTGGCTACTGCCCAGACTTTCATTTTCTCTCATCCTCCCGGCACGAGGCGCTCAGGCCGAGAATAGCTGTCGCCTGCCTGCAGCGGGCGACTGGGATTTGACAGGTCACGATTGCGGAACCCCCGATGCAGACGCCGGTGCAGGTTGCGTGCCAGCACCCGATTGCTGGCTCGAGGTGCTGCCGGCACCACGACGCGTATCGAGGTTGCGCGAGATCACCAGCACCACACGGCGATTGCGTGCCCTGCCCTCTGCCGTGGTGTTGTCCGCTATCGGCTGAAATTCACCATAGCCAACGGCCGCCAGGCGCGATGGATCGACACCATCCATGGCCAGCATGCGCACGATGCTCGCCGCCCGCGCCGACGACAACTCCCAGTTGGTCGGGTATTGAGCGGTCTGAATCGGCAGGTTGTCGGTGAACCCCTCGACCTTAACCGGATTCTGATAAGGCGCCAGAATATTGGCGACCTTCTCGATAATGGTGAACGCCTGATTGTTCGGTATCGCATCGCCGCTGGGAAACAGCAGGCTGGAACTGAGTTCGATCTCGATCCACATCTCATTGCCACGCACGGTCAGTTGATCACTCTGAATCAACTCGCCGAATACTTCGCGTACGCTCGAAGCGATGCTCTGCAGATTGGAGTCGGAACTGGGATCGTCGTGCGTGGTGTCGTCCGGCTCGCTGGTACGCGGCCGTTCCTCGCCAACAGGAATCGGCTTGATCGAGCGATCAGGCTGATTGAACACACCCGTTAGCGATTCGGAAAGAATCTTGTACTTGCCTTCGTTGATCGAAGAAATCGAGTACATCACCACGAAGAAGGCGAACAGCAGGGTAATGAAGTCGGCATAGGAGACCAGCCAACGCTCGTGATTCTCGTGCTCTTCATGTTGCCGCCTGCGCGCCATGCCATTCCTCCATCAGTCCATGAAGCCTTGCAGCTTCAACTCGATGGAGCGCGGGTTCTCACCCTCGCCAATGGACAGAATGCCCTCAAGCAGCATTTCACGATAACGCGACTGACGCAGCGCGATGGACTTGAGCTTGTTGCCGGCAGGCAGCAAAAGGAGGTTGGCGAAGCCAACGCCATAAATCGTCGCGACGAACGCAACCGCAATGCCGCTCCCCAGCATGCCCGGGTCGGCCAGATTGCCCATCACATGGATCAACCCCATCACGGCACCGATGATGCCGATGGTCGGGGCATAGCCGCCCATGCTCTCGAACACCTTGGCCGCCTGGATATCGCGCGCCTCCTGGGTGTAGAGGTCAACTTCCAGAATGCTGCGAATGGACTCCGGCTCGGCGCCATCGACCAGCAGCTGCAGGCCCTTGCGCGCATAAGGGTCGGGCTCGGCGTCAGCCACGGCCTCCAGACCAAGCAGGCCCTCCTTGCGCGCGACCATGCTCCAACCAACGACTCGGTTGATCCCGCCCACCAGGTCGATGCGTGGCGGAAAGAATATCCAGCGCACTACGCTCACGGCCCGCTTGAAGGTGGTGACCGGGGTCTGCAGGAACGCAGCGCCCAAGGTGCCGCCGATGACGATCAGCGCCGCCGGACCGTTGAGCAGCGCGCCAGCATTGCCACCCTCGAGGTAATTACCGCCGAGTATCGCCACGAACGCCAGAATGACGCCGATAAGGCTCAGGACATCCATGGGCATGCATCCGAGTTAGCGTTCGTCACTGGCAGGCCTCGGTCAGGTGCCGACCGATATCGTCCAGGCCATACACCGCGTCGGCCAGATTGGCTTTCACCACCGCCATCGGCATGCCATAGATCACGCAGCTGGCTTCGTCCTGCGCCCAGACCTGGCTGCCGCCCTGCTTGAGCAGGCGCGCACCTTCACGGCCATCCGCGCCCATGCCGGTCAATACCACGGCCAGCACCTTGTCACCGTAAGATTTGGCAGCCGAACCGAAGGTGATATCGACACAGGGTTTGTAGTTCAGACGCTCGTCACCTGGAAGGATCTTCACCACGCCACGGGAGTCGACCATCATCTGTTTGCCGCCAGGAGCCAGCAATGCCAGACCAGGGCGCAGCACGTCGCCATCCTCGGCTTCCTTGACCTGAATCCGGCACAGCTTGTCCAAGCGCTCGGCAAAGGCCTTGGTGAAGGCAGCCGGCATATGCTGAATCAGCACCAGCGGTGCCGGAAAGTTGCCAGGCAGCTGCGTCAGGACACGCTGCAAGGCAACGGGCCCACCGGTCGAGGTGCCGATAGCAACCAGTTTGTAAGCCTTGCGTTTCGGTGACGACGATACTGCAGCAGAGCTGGCGCTACGCGTAGAAGGCGCGGGAGTTGAGGGCCGCGCCGGGGTGACCGGGCGGCTAACCGGCGCTGTCGTCGAATTCGCCGCCGTTGGCGCCGGAGCCACTGCGGCCGAACTGAAACGACGGTTGCTACGCGCGATGCTGTGCACCTTCTCGCACAGCATCTGCTTGACCTTGTCCGGATTACGCGAGATGTCTTCGAAATTTTTCGGCAGGAAGTCCACCGCCCCTGCATCCAGGGCATCGAGCGTGACGCGCGCGCCCTCATGGGTCAGCGAGGAAAACATCAACACCGGCGTCGGACAACGCTGCATGATGTTTCGCACTGCAGTGATGCCATCCATCATCGGCATCTCGTAATCCATGGTGATCACGTCTGGCTTGAGCGCCAGCGCCTGATCGATGGCTTCACGTCCATTGGTGGCCGTACCCACGACCTGAATACTGGGATCAGCAGACAGAATTTCCGAGACGCGCCGGCGGAAGAAACCGGAGTCATCCACCACCAGAACCTTAACAGCCATACACACTCCTAGACGGCGCAGGCCATACCTGCGCCGCAACCATCAGAAACGTCGAGCGTAGCGTTTGAGCATGCTCGGAACGTCGAGAATCAATGCGATACGACCATCGCCCGTGATCGTGGCGCCAGACATGCCGGGCGTACCCTGCAGCATCTTGCCCAGAGGCTTGATTACCACTTCTTCCTGCCCGACCAATTGATCGACGACAAAGCCGATGCGTTGACTGCCCACGGTCAGAATCACCACGTGGCCCTCGCGCTGCTCTTCCTGGAAGGCCTGCGGCACCAGCCAGCGTTTGAGGTAGAACAGCGGCAAGGCCTTGTCGCGCACGATCACCACTTCCTGACCGTCAACCACGTTGGTACGCGACAGATCGAGGTGGAAGATCTCGTTGACGTTGACCAGCGGGAAGGCGAAGGCCTGATTCTCCAGCATGACCATCAGCGTCGGCATGATCGCCAGGGTCAGTGGCACCTTGATGATGATCTTCGAGCCCTGGCCCTTCTGTGAGAACACGTTGACCGTGCCATTGAGCTGAGTGATCTTGGTTTTGACCACGTCCATGCCCACGCCACGGCCAGACACGTCGGAAATCTCGGTCTTGGTCGAGAAGCCCGGCGCGAAGATCAGGTTGTAGCATTCGAACTCGTTCAGGCGATCCGCCGCGTCCTTGTCCAGCAGACCTTTTTCCACGGCCTTGGCACGCAGCACGTCGGCATCCATGCCCTTGCCGTCGTCGGTGATCGACAGCAGGATGTGATCACCCTCCTGCTCGGCAGAAAGCACCACGCGGCCTGCACGGGCCTTGCCGGCCTTCTCGCGCTCGTCAGGGGTTTCCACGCCATGGTCGACGGCGTTGCGCACCAAGTGCACCAGCGGATCGGCCAGGGCCTCGACCAGGTTCTTGTCGAGGTCAGTTTCTTCCCCGACCAGCTCGAGGTTGATTTCCTTCTTCAGGTTACGCGCCAGATCGCGCACCAGGCGTGGGAAGCGGCCGAAAACCTTCTTGATCGGCTGCATGCGGGTCTTCATCACCGAAGTCTGCAGATCCGCCGTGACCACGTCGAGGTTCGAGACCGCCTTGGACATCGCCTCATCGCCGCTATTGAGGCCCAGGCGCACCAGACGGTTACGCACCAGCACCAGCTCGCCGACCATGTTCATGATCTCGTCGAGGCGTGCGGTATCGACCCGTACGGTGGTCTCCGCTTCGCTCGCCGCCGGTGCCTTGTCAGCAGCAGGTGCCGGCGCGGCAGCGGCCCGGCCCGCAACGGGCTCAGCTTTGGCGGGAGCCGCAGGTGCTGAGGCTTTGGCTGCAGCAGCGGGGGCGGCTGGTTTTACTGCCGGAGCAGGCGCAGCAGACGGTGCCGGCTCGCTCGGCGGTACGAACTTGCCCTTGCCATGCAACTGGTCGAGCAGCGATTCGAACTCATCGTCGGTGATATCGTCACTGGCAGGTGCTGCAGCGGGTGCGGCGACTGCTGCCGGTGCCTCTGCGGCGCCGGAAAATTGGCCCTTGCCGTGCAACTGATCGAGCAGCGCTTCGAACTCGTCATCGGTGATGTCGTCACTGGCAGGTGCTGCAGCGGGCGCAGCAACACTCGCCGGGCTCGCCGACACCTCGACCGTGCCGCTGAATTGACCTTTGCCATGCAGCTGATCGAGCAGGGACTCGAACTCGTCATCGGTGATGTCGTCACTGGAGGTCGCCACTTCTGCGGCCGGCGCATCACCCAGTGCGTCGAGCAATTGCTCGAATTCATCATCAGTGATGTCACCCGAGAGCGTTGGCGCGACCACGGGCTCTGGCTCAGGCTCGGCCTGCTGCGCAGGCGCAGCAGCCGGAGCGGCCTCTGCCCCAGCAGGCTCAGCCAGGCGCGCCAGTGCGGCCAGCAACTCAGGGGAAGCAGGCGTAGGTTCGCGGCGCTCACGCACCTCACCGAACATGCCATTGACTGCATCAAGAGCCTCGAGCACCACATCCATCAGTTCCGAGTCGACGCGACGCTCACCCTTGCGCAGGATGTCGAACACGTTTTCGGCGATATGGCAGCACTCCACCAGCTCATTGAGCTGGAGGAAGCCCGCTCCGCCCTTGACGGTATGGAAACCGCGAAAGATGGCGTTGAGCAGGTTCATGTCGTCCGGTCGGCTTTCCAGCTCGACTAATTGTTCGGACAACTGTTCGAGAATCTCGCCGGCCTCTACCAGGAAGTCCTGGAGGATCTCTTCATCGGCGCCGAAGCTCATATGTGTGTGCTCCTTAGAACCCTAGACTGGACAGCAGGTCGTCGACATCGTCCTGACTGGAGGCAACGTCATCACGCTTATCGGCATGAATCTGCGGACCTTCACCCCGCGATGGCTCTTTTGATTTTTCCTGTTCGGCACGCAGCACTTCATGGTCATGCTGAATACCGGCAAAACGATCGACCTGACTGGCCATGAGCATCAGTTTCACCAGATTGCTCTCGACCTCGGTCACCAACTGGGTGACACGCTTGATCACCTGCCCGGTAAGGTCCTGGTAGTCCTGCGCCAGCAGAATATCGTTGAGGTGATTGGACAACTTGGCGCCGTCACGCTCGCTGCGAGCCAGAAACAGCTCGACACGCTTGGCCAGTTCGCGAAACCCGTCAGCCCCAATCTCGCGACGCATGAAGCGACCCCATTCCGCCCCCAGGCTTTGCGCCTCATCGCTCAGGTCATTGACCAACGGAGCGCTCTGCTCCACCAGATCCATGGTGCGGTTGGCAGCCCTTTCGGTCTGGGTAACGACGTAGTTCAAGCGTTCGGTCGCATCGGCAATCTGCGAAAGCTCCTGCGCATGCGGCATGCGCGGATCGATCTGGAAATTGACAATGGCGTTGTGCAGTTCACGGGTCAGCTTGCCAACCTCGTGATAGAGCCCGTGGTCACGGACCTTGTTGAGCTCGTTGATCAGTTGCACCGCGGCGCCGAAATTGCCTTGTTCGAGGCTATCGACCAAATCGCGGGCGTTGTTCTTCAGGGTCGACTCGAGGTCACCCATCGTGGAGTCATCATGTTCCATAGCACCCTCGCGGCCGACATCAGCCGTTGACCCGCTCGAAGATCTTCTCGATCTTTTCCTTCAGCACCTGGGCGGTGAAGGGTTTGACCACGTAGCCATTCACGCCGGCCTGGGCCGCCTCGATGATCTGATCGCGCTTGGCTTCAGCAGTCACCATCAGCACTGGCAGATGCTTGAGGCGCTCGTCAGCGCGCACGGCACGCAGCAGGTCGATGCCGGTCATACCGGGCATGTTCCAGTCGGTCACCAGAAAGTCGAAGCTGCCACTTTGCAACATCGGCAGCGCCGAAGTGCCGTCATCGGCTTCTGCGGTGTTGGTGAAACCCAAATCCCGCAAGAGGTTCTTGATGATCCGTCGCATCGTCGAAAAATCATCAACGATGAGGATTTTCATGTTCTTGTCCAAGTCGACCTCCGTACAGTCCCAAACGTATTGCGCTCGCAACTACGTCCTTTAATCGTGAAACCGCTTGCGCCTGCGAGTAAGCCGCCCTTCAGCCGGCGCGCCATTCGCTCAGTCGTGAGCGCAGGCGTGCCGCGCACTGACTGTGCAATTGACTCACGCGCGACTCGCTAACCCCCAGCACTTCACCGATTTCTTTCAAGTTCAGTTCTTCATCGTAATACAGCGCCAGCACAAGACGTTCACGCTCCGGTAAGCCGGCGATGGCATCGGCCAAAGCCGCCTGGAAGCGTTCGTCTTCGAGGTCCCGCGAAGGTTCGAGATGGGTGTGCCCGGCGTCTTCATGCAACCCTCCGTGCTCGCCGTCCTGCAGAAGGTCGTCGAAGCTGAACAGGCGGCTGCCCAAAGTGTCGCCAAGAATGCCGTAGTAATCCTCCAGACTCAATTGGAGTTCGGCCGCAACCTCGTGATCTTTAGCGTCACGCCCGGTACGGGCCTCCACGACACGAATCGCATCGCTGACCATGCGACTGTTGCGGTGCACCGAACGCGGCGCCCAGTCGCCCTTGCGCACCTCATCGAGCATGGCCCCGCGGATACGAATTCCGGCGAAGGTTTCGAAGCTGGCTCCTTTGCTGGAGTCGTATTTACGTGAAGCTTCGAGCAAACCGATCATGCCCGCCTGGATCAGATCATCGACCTGCACGCTGGCCGGCAAACGTGCCAGCAGGTGGTAGGCGATACGCTTGACCAAGGGGGCATAACGCTCGATCAACTGGTGCTGGGAATCCTGCGCCTGCGCCTTGTTGTACATACGAAGTCCAGAAGCTGCTGTCATACGGCGCTGTCAGCCGTCGGTTGCTGCACCAGACGCTCGACAAAAAACTCCAGATGGCCACGGGGGTTGGCCGGCAGCGGCCAGGTGTCAACCTTCTGGGCAATCGCCTTGAACGCCAGAGCGCACTTGGATCGTGGGAACGCTTCATAAACGGCACGCTGCTTCTGTACGGCCTTGCGCACGCACTCGTCGTAGGGCACGGCACCGACATACTGCAGGGCGACGTCAAGAAAACGATCCGTCACCTTGGTCAGCTTAGCAAAGAGATTGCGACCTTCCTGCGGGCTGTGGGCCATATTGGCCAGCACACGGAAACGGCTGATGCCATGGTCGCGATTGAGCAGTTTGATCAGCGCATAGGCGTCGGTGATGGAGGTCGGTTCATCGCACACCACCACGAGAACTTCCTGCGCAGCACGAACGAAGCTGACCACCGCATCACCGATACCGGCTGCGGTATCGATCACCAGCACGTCAAGATTCTCGCTGATATCGCTGAATGCCTGGATCAGCCCGGCGTGCTGCATCGGCGTGAGGCTGACCATGCTCTGCGTGCCAGACGCTGCCGGCACGATGCGAATACCACCCGGGCCCTGCAGCAATACGTCGCGCAGGTCACATTCGCCAGCAATCACATCGGCCAGCGTACGCTTGGGCGTAAGGCCCAACAGTACATCGACGTTAGCCAGGCCTAGGTCGGCGTCCATCAGCATGACTCGGCGGCCGAGGTCAGCCAGGGCCATGGACAGATTCACCGACACATTGGTCTTGCCGACGCCACCCTTGCCGCCGGTCACCGCGATCACCTGTACGGGATGCATACCCATGTTCTTTCTACACCTTGTCTAACTTCGACTTGGCCATCCCAGATCGATTACCTGTGGAGGCCGTTCACTTCTGCGTCATGACGCGGGAGGGTGCAACAATACCGTCCGTTATCCGGCGCGCTGCGCCGGCTGCTGATAGAGCCCGGCGAACAGCTGCGCCATGGCATCTTCACTCGGCTGCTCCGCAGACTGCAGTCCTACTGCACGACTGACCAGTTGGTGACTACGCGGCACCTGCAGGTCATCCGGAATTCGCGGTCCATCAGTGACATAGGCTACCGGCAGTTGCTGGCCTATAGCCAGACCCAATACCTCACCCAGGCTGGCAGCCTCGTCAAGCTTTGTCAGTATGCAGCCTGCAAGGCCGCAACGCTTGTAACTATGGTAGGCCGCCTTGAGCACTTGGCTCTGACTCGTTGCCGCCAATACCAGATAATTCTTTGCCTTGATCCGCGCCGAAGCCAGACTTTCCAGCTGCAAACGCAAAGCCGGATCGTTGCCCGGCAGGCCGGCGGTGTCGACCAGCACCACGCGCTTCTTGGCCAGGGGGGTCAGAGCCTGTAACAGGGACTGCCCTGGATCGACCTGAGTCACCGATACGCCAAGGATACGCCCAAGCGTCTTGAGTTGCTCTTGCGCGCCAATACGATAGCTATCCATACTGACCAGAGCGACCTGTTGCGCGCCGTACTTAAGTACGTAGCGCGCAGCCAGCTTGGCCAGCGTGGTGGTTTTGCCCATACCGGCGGGGCCGACCAGAGCGATTACCCCGCCCTCTTCCAGCGGCTCTACCTTGGGCGTTCTGATGGCGTGAGCCAGATGCGCCAGGATCATCCGCCAGGCCTGACGCGGCTCGGCGATCCCAGACACCTTGTTCAGCAGCGCTTGCGACAGCTCGGCCGACAGGCCCATGCGCTGCAGGCGACGCCAGAGGTTGGCCTGCTGCGGACGACGATTCTGCATCTGCCCCCAAGCAATCGAGCCCAGCTGAACCTCGATCAGCTCACGCAGGCCGTGCAGTTCGAAGCGCATGGCATCCAGCGCGCGCGGGTCAACCGCTGGCGCCGCAGCCGCGACGGCCTCGACAGGACGCTGAGGTTTGACCGGAGTAGCCGGCAGTTCGGGGGCCAGCAGCGACTCGTTGGCGAACAACTGGCGATCCTTGCCAGCGTCCTGCTCGGCACGGGTGGTCAGCTCGGCCTGGGCACTGGCGATGCGTGCCTGGGTCTTGCGCAGCTCGGCTTCCAGCGCCGGGTTCGGCCGTACCGGTGCCGGCGCCTGGTAATCCAGCGCAGCCGTCAGCTCGACGCCACCAGCGACTCGGCGATTGCCGATGATCGAGGCATCGGCGCCCAATTCGTCACGCACCAGTTTCATGGCGGTCCGCATATCGGCGGCGAAGAAGCGTTTGACCTGCATGACCCTTTACCTCAGTTCTGGCCGACCGTAGCGACTATGGTGACCTGCTTGTTGTCCGGAATTTCCTGGTACGCCAGCACATGCATGCTGGGTACCGCCAGCCGCGCGAAGCGCGACAGCATCGCCCGGATCGGACCGGCTACCAGCAGAATCACCGGTTTGCCGAGCATTTCCTGGCGCTGCGCCGCTTCCACCAGGGAACGCTGCAGCTTTTCAGCCATGCCAGGCTCAAGGAGGATGCCATCCTCACTGCCCTGACCGGCCTTCTGCAGACTGTTGAGCAATATCTGTTCCAACCTTGGCTCCAGAGTGATCACAGGCAGCTCCGGCTCTAGTCCCACAATGCTTTGCACGATTGCACGTGCCAGCGAAACGCGGACAGCGGCAACCATAGCGGCGGGATCTTGACTCTTGGGCGCGACGTTGGCGATCGCCTCGGCGATGGTGCGGATGTCGCGCACCGGTACCTGCTCCTGCAGCAGCGCCTGCAACACCTTGAGCAGGGTCGACAGCGACACCAGCCCCGGCACCAGCTCTTCGGCCAGCTTCGGCGAGCTCTTGGCCAACAGCTGCATCAGTTGCTGCACCTCCTCGTGGCCGAGCAGCTCGTGGGCATGCTTGTGCAGGATCTGATTGAGATGAGTGGCAACCACGGTACTGGCATCGACCACGGTGTAACCCAGCGACTGCGCCTGATCGCGCTGCGTCGGGTCGATCCACACCGCTTCCAGACCAAACGCCGGATCCTTGGCGGCAATGCCGTTGAGCGGGCCGAACACCTGGCCGGGGTTGATCGCCAACTCACGGTCGGGATAGACCTCGGCCTCAGCCACGCTGACGCCCATCAGTGTCAGGCGATAAGCGTTGGGCGCCAGGTCGAGGTTGTCGCGAATATGCACGGAGGGCATGAGAAAGCCCATTTCCTGCGACAGCTTCTTGCGCACGCCCTTGATGCGCGCCAGCAGCTGACCACCCTGGTTGCGGTCGACCAGCGGAATCAGGCGATAGCCCACCTCCAGGCCGACCATGTCCACAGGGGTAACGTCATCCCAGCCCAGCTCCTTGACCTCTTGCGCCTTCTGCGCTGGCAGCAGCTCCTGCTGACGCTGGACCTCCTTGACCTCCTCTTCCTTGATCTTGCGCTGACGGTGGGCGATCCAGTAGGCGCCAGCGGCGGCAATCAGGCCCAGGCCGATGAAGGAAAAGTGCGGCATGCCCGGCACCAGGCCCATGGCGATCATGATCGCCGCGGCCACGGCCAGCGCACGCGGCGAGGCGAACATCTGCCGGTTGACCTGCGCACCCATGTCTTCGGAGGTGGACACGCGGGTCACCATCACCGCCGCCGCCGTGGACAGCAGCAGCGAAGGAATCTGTGCGACGAGGCCGTCACCGATGGTCAGCAGGGTGTAGACCTTGCCGGCATCGGAGAAGGCCAGGCTGTGCTGCAGCACGCCGATAGCGATACCACCGATGAGGTTGATGAACAGAATCAGCAGACCGGCGATGGCATCGCCACGGACGAACTTGCTGGCACCGTCCATGGAGCCGTAGAAGTCGGCCTCCTGGGCCACTTCGCTACGGCGCTTCTTGGCCTCGACCTGGTCGATGAGGCCGGCGTTGAGGTCGGCGTCGATGGCCATCTGCTTGCCGGGCATGGCATCCAGGGTGAAACGTGCGCTCACTTCAGAGATGCGCCCGGCACCCTTGGTGACCACCACGAAGTTGATGATCATGAGGATGGCGAACACCACGATACCGACCACGTAGTTGCCGCCGATCACCACCTCGCCGAAGGCCTGGATCACCTGGCCCGCCGCGCCATGCCCCTCGTGACCGTTGAGCAGCACGACACGCGTAGAGGCGACGTTCAACGCCAGACGCAGCAACGTCGCCGCCAGCAGGATGGTGGGGAACACGGCGAAATCCAGCGGCCGCAGCGCGTAGATGCTGACCAGCAACACGACGATCGACAGCGCGATGCTGAAGGTGAACAGCACGTCGAGCAAAAATGCCGGAATCGGCAACATGACCATGCCAAGCATGACCAGCAGCAGCAGCGGAATGCCCAGGTTGCCATGACGCAAGCCTGCCAGGTTGCTGCGCACCTCACCGATTAACTGTGCTCGATCTACTGCCACGTGCCCTACCCCAACCATTCAATCTTTTGACGCGAGACTGCGTCCTAGAGGGGTAATGGCAAGAAGCGTTCCAGAAAAGCAGCGGCAAGCAAAAGCACGGTCCCAGGGCGAAATTTCTGATGCCGCGCCGAACACACTCGCCGCGGGGCGCGGCTCCTACGCAAGCGTCGCCCCGGCTAAACACACGACGCAGTTACGTAGCCCGGATTGCATCCGGGCTACCCAAGCGCCCTTCTCGTCCAACCTGCAGTGGCTATGCTCTATTCGTCGCGACGAAGATCCGGCGGAATCGGCAGATCCGGCAACGGCCCTGGGCGCTTGCCCTTGCCGGCGCGGTACTGGCGCAGCTGATAGACGTAGGCCAGCACCTGCGCCACCGCCAGGTAAAGCCCGGCTGGAATCTCCTGGTCCAGCTCAGTGGAGTAGTACACCGCC
The DNA here is from genome assembly GCF_050473265.1 of Pseudomonas pichavaramensis. Taxonomy (NCBI): domain Bacteria; kingdom Pseudomonadati; phylum Pseudomonadota; class Gammaproteobacteria; order Pseudomonadales; family Pseudomonadaceae; genus Pseudomonas; species Pseudomonas pichavaramensis. Next base: position 231,907 of record NZ_JBJKFJ010000002.1, read on the forward strand.
CGTGCCAGTGCGGGAGACTCCAGCACCATCACCTGGTGCTCCTGAGCGATCTCGCGGATCTTCAGCGCCACGAAATCACCACCCTTTGCCAGTAGCATCGGCGCCCCCCCCTTTTCCGGGTCGTACTTGAGCGCCACCGCGAAGTGGGTCGGGTTGGTGATCACCACGTCGGCCTGCGGCACCGACTGCATCATCCGTCGCTCGGCCATTTCCCGCTGCAACTGGCGGATACGACCTTTCACCTCGGGCTTGCCCTCGGTGTCCTTGTATTCGTCGCGCACCTCCTGCTTGGTCATCATCAGCTTCTGCTTGTGACTCCAGAGCTGAAACGGCACATCCACCGCAGCAATCAGGATGAGACCGCAGGACAACCAGAACGCGCTCCAGCCGACCACCTGGAGGCTATGCAGAATGGCCGGCTCGACCGGTTCATTGGCAATGGCCAGCAGGTCGTCCTGATCGATCGACAGAACCACCAACGCCACGGCCAGAATCACCAGAAACTTGGCGAGTGCCTTGACCAGCTCGACCAGGGCCTGAACGGAGAACATGCGTTTGAGGCCTGCCAGCGGATTCATCCGACTGGCCTTGGGCTGTAAAGCCTCTGCAGAGAAAAGCCATCCGCCCAATGCGATCGGCCCCACCACCGAGGCAATCAGCAAGGCAAGCAGAAACGGCTGCACCGCCACCAGAGCCGCCTTGCCGGACGCCAGCAAGTGCAGTGCCATGCTGCGCTCGCTCATCAACACATCACGCGGCAAGCTGAAATTGCCACGCATCACGTCCATCAGCACGTTACCCATGTAGGCGCCAAAGATGATCAATGCCACGGTGCCGGTGAGCGTCACCGCCAGCGTATTGAGTTCCTTCGAGCGAGCGATCTGCCCTTTTTTTCGCGACTCTTCAAGCCGCTTGCCTGTGGGTTCCTCGCTCTTGTCGGCGCCGCTTTCGCTCTCAGCCATGCGTGCTCCTCATCGGGCTTGGGCAAACTCGCCCAGCTGCTGCAGGGCATCACTGGCCAGCGCCTGAAACAGGCTGCCGAAATCCGAGAGACTGACCCAGAAAATCACCAGGCCCATGGCCAGGGTCAGCGGAAAACCAATGGAAAAGATGTTCAGCTGCGGCGCGGCGCGGGTCATCACGCCAAAGGCCAGGTTGATCACCAGCAGCGCCGTGACCGCCGGCAGCGTCAGCAGCAGGCCCGCACCGATCACCCAGCCGAGCTTGCCCGCGAGCGTCCAGTAATGATTGACCATCAGCCCCTGTCCGTAAGGCAGGGTCACGAAGCTTTCGGCCAGTACTTCCAGCGCCACCAGGTGGCCATTGATGGCCAGAAACAGCAAGGTCACCAGCATCAGCATGAACTGCCCGAGCACCGGCACCGACACACCGTTGGTTGGGTCGACCATGGATGCGAAGCCCAGGCCCATCTGCATGGCTATGATCTGCCCGGCCACGATGAACAGATGGAAGAACAGCTGCAGAACGAAACCGAGCATGGCGCCGATCAAGATCTGTTCGACGATCAGCAACAGGCTACGCATGCTCAATGCGTCCACCGGCGGCATCGGCGGCAGCGTCGGCACCAGCACCACGCTGATAGCGAGCGCCAGATACAGACGCACGCGGGTAGGCACCAGCTGAGTACCGATGACGGGCATCAGCATCAGCATCGCCGCGATGCGAAACAGCGGTAGCAGGAACTGCCCCACCCAGCCGCCGATCTGCGCGTTCGTCAGCTCCAGCATCACTCAGCCAATCAGGTAGGGAATGTTCTGAATCAGCGTCTGGGTGTACTCCATCAGCTGGCTCACCAACCATGGCCCCGCCCAGATCAGGGTGATCAACATCACCATCAGACGCGGCAGGAAGCTCAGCGTCTGCTCGTTGATCTGCGTGGCCGCCTGGAACATGGCGACGATCAGGCCGACCACCAGGCTCGGCACAACCGCCAGGCCGACAATTATGACGATCAGCCAGAGCGCTTCGCGAAACAGGTCAACCGCAACCTCGGGAGTCATGTGCGCCTCGCTATAAGGTGCCGAAACTGGCGGCCAGAGTTCCCATGATCAGCGCCCAGCCATCGACCAGCACGAAGAGCATGATCTTGAATGGCAGGGAGATGATCAAAGGGGAGAGCATCATCATGCCCATGGCCATGAGGATGCTGGCGACCACCATGTCGATGATCAGAAACGGAATGAAGATCATGAAACCGATCTGGAAGGCCGTCTTCAACTCGGAGGTGACGAAGGCCGGTACCAGAATGGTCAGCGGTACATCTTCCACGCCTGCCAGATCAGTGCGCTTGGACAGGCGCACGAACAGCGCCAAGTCACTCTCGCGGGTCTGCGCCAGCATGAAGTCGCGTATCGGCCCTTCTGCCCGGGTGAGCGCCTCCTGAGCGACGATCTCCTCATTGAGGTAGGGCTGCAGGGCGTCCGTGTTGATACGGTCGAACACCGGGGCCATGATGAACAGCGTCAGAAACAGCGCCAGCCCCACCAGAATCTGGTTCGACGGTGTCTGCTGCAGGCCGAGTGCCTGTCGCAGGATGGAGAACACGATGATGATCCGGGTGAAGCTGGTCATCAGCATGACGAACGCCGGTATGAAACTCAGCGCGGTCATGATCAGCAGGATCTGCAGGCTGACCGAATACTCCTGCTGGCCCTCCTCGTCCGTGGACAAGGTGATGGCCGGAATCGACAGCGGGCTGTTGCCCTGCTGGATCAGGCTGTTGCCTGTGGGCGGGTCCTCGGCGAACGCCAGCGAAGCGGCCAGGCTCAACACCAGCACCAGCAACAAACGCAGCATCAGGATTTATCCTTCTGATCCTTGCCCAACAGCTCCATCAGGCGCTGGGCGAATTCCGGTGTGGCGGGCTCGCCGTCAGCCAGATGCACCGGCTCCTTGAGCACGTGCAGCGGCGCAATGCGCCCGGCGGACAGGCCCAGCAGAATCTGCTCGTTACCCACCTGCACCAGCACCAGGCGATCCCGCGGGCCCAGAGGCTGGGTCGCCAGCAGCTTGATCACCTGACCGCCACGCGGCGCCAGTTGCTGAACACGACGCAGCAACCAGGCCAGCAGGAAAATCAAGCCAATGACCAGCAGCAGTCCCAGAAGCAACTGGCCAAGCTGACCGGCCACATCGCTACCGGCCATGGGCGTGGCCGCCTTGCCGGCAGGTTCGGCAGCCAGGGCAGCCAGGGCAGCGCCGGGCAGCGCCAACAGCAACGCAATGAGTCGGCTCATGATCAACGCAACTTCTTGATGCGTTCGCTGGGACTGATCACGTCCGTCAGACGAATGCCGAATTTCTCATTCACCACCACCACTTCGCCATGCGCGATCAGCGTACCGTTGACCAGCACGTCCAAGGGTTCACCGGCCAGGCGATCCAGCTCGATCACCGAGCCCTGGTTGAGCTGCAACAGGTTACGGATGGTGATATCGGTATTACCCACCTCCATGGAAATGGACACCGGAATATCCAGGATCACATCCAGGTTGGGGCCTTCCAGATTAGCGGGTAGGTTTCCCGGCGGCGGCGCGCTACCGAACTCTTCCATCGGCGCTCGCGGCGCGGCTGGTTGAGCGGGCTGCGCAGAGGCCTGCCCGGCAAGCATGGCGTCGATATCGTCCTGCCCGGCGTCACCAGCCTCGGCCAATGCTGCTGCCCACTCGTCGGCCAGCGCCTGTTCCTCGGGGGAAGTGTTTTCTTCGTCTGCCATCGTTTTTCCTCGCCTGGCTTCAGCTATTCGTTCGCACGGGGCCTGAAGGGCCCCTCAGAATTACCAGCGCCTCAGCGCTGGCGTTCGATCGGCTCCAGCACCTGCAGGGCAAGATTGCCCTTGTGCGCGCCGAGCTTGACCTTGAATGTGGGCACGCCATTGGCGCGCATGATCACGTTCTCCGGCAACTCCACCGGAATCACATCCCCAGGCTGCATGTGCAGGATGTCACGCAGCTTCAGCTGGCGACGGGCAACCGTCGCGCCTAACGGTACGCTGACATCGAGAATGTCTTCACGCAGGGCCTTGATCCAGCGTTCGTCCTGATCATCGACATCGGACTGAAAGCCGGCATCGAGCATCTCGCGAATGGGCTCGATCATCGAGTACGGCATGGTGATGTGCAGATCGCCGCCGCCGCCATCCAGCTCGATATGGAAGGTGGAAACCACCACTACCTCGCTGGGGCTGACGATGTTGGCCAGCGCCGGGTTGACCTCGGAGTTGACGTATTCGAAGTTGATATCCATCACCGCGTGCCAGGCTTCGCGCAGATCGACGAAGGCCTGGTCTAGCACCATGCGCACCACGCGCAGCTCGGTCGGGGTAAATTCGCGCCCTTCGATCTTGGCGTGACGACCGTCGCCGCCGAAAAAGTTGTCCACCAGTTTGAACACCAGCTTGGCATCGAGGATGAACAACCCGGTGCCGCGCAGCGGTTTCATCTTCACCAGGTTGAGGCTGGTCGGCACGTACAGCGAATGCACGTATTCGCCGAACTTCATCACCTGCACACCACCGACAGCCACGTCAGCCGAGCGACGCAGCAGGTTGAACATGCTGATGCGGGTGTAACGGGCAAAACGCTCGTTGATCATCTCCAGGGTCGGCATGCGCCCACGGACGATACGATCCTGACTGGTCAGGTCATATTGTTTGACGCTCCCGGGATCGGCTGCGTCCTCGGTCTCGACCAACCCGTCATCGACACCATGCAGCAGGGCATCGATTTCATCCTGGGAAAGCAGGTCTTGCACGGCCATGTTCGGCTCCCGCTACTGCAACACGAAATTGGTGAACAGCACCTGCTCGACCACAGTGCTGCCTGTTTCCTTCTGCGCCAGCTCCTGAACGCTGGCCAGCGCCTGCTGCAGCAGCATCTCCTTACCCAGGGGCGTCTGCAGCGCGGCAAAATCCTGACCGGAGAGCAGCATCACCAGTTGGTTGCGCAGAACCGGCATATGCACCTTGAGCTTCTCCATCCCGGCAGCGTCACGCCCCATCAGCGCCATGCTGACCTGCAGATAACGGGTCCGCCCCTGGTAATTGAAGTTGACGACGAACGCCGGCATCAGGTCCTGATACAAGGCTGGCTGGCGCACCGCAGCGGCAGGCGCCTCTGCTTCGGCCGGCTCATGCTCTGCAGCCTTGTCACCCTTGCTGAGGATGAACCAGGTTCCGCCAATGGACAGACCGATGGCCAGCAGCAACCCCACCACGATGAGGATGATGAGTTTGAGCTTACTCTTGCCGGCGGGTTGTCCGTCGGCACCCGGTGCTTCTTTTTTAGCCATGCCAATAATCCGTCACTATCGGAGTTTTGTCCGCTTTCAAGGGGTTAAGAGCAAGTGTTATGCCAGCATATGAGCAGGCTTGTCTAACTCCGGGCAGCGGATTTAACAGTGCTGCCGCCTTGCTGTCACCCAAAATGCACGCGCCCGGGTTGCCGAAATGGCGCCCCGGGCGAGTGCAAGTCTAGCGGAGGAATACCGATCACCGGGAATTGGCCGGTGTCGATACTCTCGTTGGTGGTCGATCAGGCGTAGTAGTCGACGAGCCCTCGAGCACCACCCAGACGATCGCTACGGATTTCCTGATGGCCGATGGGCTGCAGGTCTTCCCCTGCAAACAGACCATCACGCGAACCGGAACCCCCACGGCCGCCTTCACCCTGCCCCTGTCCCTGCCAGCCGCGATTGAGCGACTGATCGGAAACATTGGCATCCGCCAGGTTCATACCCTGCTGAGCGAACAAGTCGCGCAGGCGATGCATCTGCCCCTCCAGCGCATCACGTACCGCGGCGTTGGGACTGGCGAAGGTCACCTGAGCCTGATCCTGTGACAGGTTGACCCGAACCTCGAGTCGACCGAGCTCAGCCGGATCGAGCTGAATCTCAGCAGACTTCAGGTTCTGACTGGACAGCCACATGACCCGATCGACGACCGCCTCGCTCCAACCGCCCTGCTGCATGGCGACAGGTTGCCCCGGCACCAGCGGCAAACGCTGTACAGCCCCAGCCTGCTGATTGAGCGCCTGAGTCAAAGCGCTGAGCTTGCTGACGAACTGATCGGGGCGATTGGGCTGCACACTGTCCTTCAGGCTGTCCAGGACGTCCTTGGCCAAGCTTTCCAGAGGCAGATCCAGCGCGGGCTCATCAGTTGCCGATGTGGCCTCCTCGCTCTTGCCCATCGCCGCCATGGCGGCAGCGAAGTCGGTGCTGGTAGCGACCTTGGTGCTCTTGATCGCAGCGTCCTGTACCGGGCCAGTCTTGGCTTGCTCATCAGGAAGCTGCTTGAGCATCGCCAGAGGATCGAGTGCCTCCGACTCCAATACTGGCTCGGCATCCTCACCGGTTCCGGTTGTAGCCCCGGTAATCACCAAAGCCGGCGGAGCTGGATCAGTATCGACCACAGGTGGCTCCTCGCCCTGTACCGGCATGCCACCCAACGCCATCGCCAGCAGTGGGTCGAGCTCCTCCTCCGGCGCGTCCTCTGTCGGCAAGGAATTGCCGCCGGCGGCAACCTCAGACTGTTCAGCGGCAGCCGCAGCTTCGCCGGACTCAGCCGTGGACGGTTCGGAGGCAGGCTCCTGATTGGGCTTCTCGCTGTTGCCAACACGCTCGCCAGGCTTGGCCTGACGCTCTTTGGCATACACCTCGGCAAAGCTGGAAGCACCGTTCTTACTGGGCTCCGGCGCTTTGGCCGGCGGCTTCGCTTTGCTCTTCACCTCAGGCGTAGCCTGCAGGCGCAGATCGGGCAACGCGGACATGGACGCTCTCCGTCTAATGGGTCGTGACGGTATCAGAGCAAAGGATGGGCCAACTTGCGTAATGGATCAGGCGCGATATCGCTGCCGCTCGGACTTAAGCAGGATACGCACGATGGCGAACTCCCGCTCGATTTGCTCGATCAAGGCTGGCGCCAACTCCAGCGCCTCTCGACGACCAGCGTCTTCGAGCTCCTTGCACAGACCGGATAACAGCACCGCGCCCATGTTGCTGCAACTGCCCTTGAAACTGTGCGCAGCCAGTCGTACCCCCTGAGCGTCGCCGTCAGCCTCGGCCTGGCGCAACAGTCGCAGACGCTCTTCGGAGTCGAGCACGAAGGTATCGAGCAGAGCCGGATATTCGGCTTCCATGACGTCCTGTAGAGCAGCCAGGACAGTATCGTCGAGATGGATATCGGACAACGGGTCACTCCCTGAACGACAGACCAGGCATTATGCCTCAGCTGACCAACAGAACTCCACGCTGACGCCCCGGCCGTCGCTGCCAAGACCAAAGCCATCGCTCAGTTGGCGGACCAATCCCAGGCCACGACCACAAAGCGCCGCGTCGCCGGTCGCCCCCACCGCCGCCGGATCGAACCCCGGCCCACTGTCTTCGACTCGGACAACCAAACGTCCACCGCCCCCCTCAGGCTGCATTTGCAGGTGGAAACGCACGTACCCCTCCTGCAGGGCCGCCAAACGCAAGCGTCGCTCACGGTAGTACTCGGCAAACCCGCTGGCGTCGCGTTTCAGGGACGAGTCCAGGCCCATCACACCATGCTCCAAGGCGTTGGAGTACAGCTCGGCCAACACGGTATACAGATCACCGCCTCGCGGGCGCAGCGCCTGAACGTCCAGCAGCAGTTGCAACATGAAGGGCAAGGGATTGAAGTGGCGCAGACTTTGCGCCCGGAACTCGAAACTGGCGGACCAATCTGGCGCGCTGTGCAGCCCGCTGTCGGCAAACGCCAGTGGCCGGGGATGTTCGTCATCCTCGGCAAGCCCGACCTGAACCAGACTGACATCGTCCTGCTGTTCGCCACGAAACTCTACCAACGCCTGTTGGATTTCCTCGAACAGGGTCTGCGGCTGTTGATTGTCATCCAGCAATTTGAGCAAGCGCTGCTCACCAAACATCCGACCCTGTTCGTCACTGGCTTCCAGTACACCATCACTGAGCAGAAAGACTCGATCACCCGGCGCCAGCGGATACACCTCGCAGCGATCGCTGAATGCCGCCGGCTCGAGAATGCCCAAAGGCAAGTGGCGCGAAACAAGTGGCTGCTGCGGACGACCATCGGCGTGCAGCAGGTAACCGTCCGGCAGGCCACCACTCCACACCTCCAGCAACCCACGCTTGCTGCTGATATTGAGCAAGGTCGCGCAGCAGAACACGCCGACTGGCAGGATACGTTTGAGCTTGGCGTTGATCTCACGAAGTATCTCCGCCAGCGCATGACCTTTGGCAGTCATGCCGTAGAACACTTCGGCCAGCGGCATGGCACCGATGGCCGCCGGCAGTCCATGCCCGGTGAAATCACCAAGCATCACGTGCATACCGCCGGACGGCTTGTAAGCGGCCAGCAACAAGTCGCCATTGAACAGCGCATAGGGCGACTGCAAGTAGCGAATGTTGGGGGCATTCAGACAACCGGAATGCGCCACCTTGTCGAACACGGCTTTGGCGACCCGTTGCTCACGGAGCAGATGTTCGTTATGTCGGGCGATCAGGTCACGCTGTTGCAGCACCGTGTCGTGCAAACGGCGCAGTCGATCCATGGCGCCGATCTTGGCTTCGAGTATCACCCGGTTGTAGGGCTTGGCGAGAAAGTCGTCGCCGCCCGCCTCCAGGCAGCGAACCAGCGCTTCGCCTTCGGTCAGCGAGGTCAGAAAGATGATCGGCACCAAGGCTTCACCGGCCTGCTGCTTGATCCGGCGGGCCGCCTCAAAGCCATCCATTACCGGCATCAGCGCATCCATCAGCACCAGCTGCGGACGCTCCTGCTCGAACAACGCGACCGCTTCCAGGCCATTGCTGGCGGTCATCACACGGTGCCCCTGGCGGCTGACGATAGTCGACAGCAGCATACGGTCAGCCGCGTTGTCCTCGGCAATCAGGATCGACAGACGATCAGGCATGCTCAGCTGATCTTGAACAACTGCTCGAAGTTGGAAATGGCGAGAATCTTGCGCACGTCGCTGCTGCAGTTGAGCAGGCTGATCTGTGCGGCATCGCCCCCGGCATGATCGCGCAGCAACAGCAACATGCCCAACGCCGAGCTGTCCAGATAACTGGTGTCACGCAGATCGACCTGATAGCGCTTGGGGGTGATGCTGACGCGCTCGTAGGCGTCACGAAATTCCTGGTGGGAGGCGAAGTCGAAGCGTCCTCGAATCACGATGGTCAGCTCTTGCCCGTCCGCGGACGGCTGCGAGGTAATGGCCATGTCTACTCCTTTGTCGAGACTCTGCCAGATAGAGAGGTTCACGTCTCAAGGTGTAGCACCTGGCCGGCGCCGAAACAACTGCTATTCAGGGTTCGCCACGCTCGATAAGGCGTTGCGCCAGCTCATCGAGCAGCTTCTGCTCACGTTTGTCCTCGGCCAGACGCGCTTCGTCGATGTAGCGCTGCACCAGCTTGCGCAGCCCCTCCAGACGCGCATAACGCTCCTGCCACACCCCACGGACCTTCTCCAGGTTGGCCCGATGCCATTCGAGACTCTGCTGTTGCTGCCCGACTGCCGTTTCCAGCTGCGAGAGAAAGCGCTGGTAGTTCATCAGCCACTGGCCCGATACACCCTTGCTGCCTTCGCTGATCCACTGTTGCTGGTAGTCGCCGCGGAAGCGCTCCAGCTCGCCCAGTTTGGCCTCGGCCTGGCCAACCAGCCCCTGGCAATGCCCCAGCTGACGGGCCGCCTCGCGCTCGGCCTTTTCCGCCATTTCGACAACGGGTTGCAAGCGTTTGGCTCGACTCAGAGTCATCGCATTCGCGCCTCAGGTGCCGACCTGACAATCGCATCCCGGCATCTCACTGCCCCAGAACGCCGGCCAGTTGCTCACGGCTCTGAGTCATGGCCACGCTCTCACCGAGCCCCTGGCGCAGATACTGGGCCATCTGTGGCTGACGGGCGATGGCCAGATCGGTATCGGCGTCGCCACCTGGCACATAGGCGCCGACGCTGATCAGATCGCGACTCTGCTGATAACGCGACCACAGCTGTTTGAAACGCTGCGCCTGCCTGAGCTGATCGGCTGGCACCACCTGCGGCATGACCCGACTGATGGAGGATTCGATATCGATGGCCGGATAGTGCCCCTCCTCGGCCAGACGCCGGGACAGTACGAAGTGCCCATCGAGCACGCCGCGCGCCGCATCGGCGATAGGATCCTGCTGATCATCGCCCTCGCTCAGCACGGTGTAAAAGGCGGTGATCGAACCACCGCCGGCTTCGGCATTACCGGCACGCTCCACCAGCTTGGGCAGTTTGGCGAACACCGACGGCGGATAGCCTTTGGTCGCCGGCGGCTCGCCAATGGCCAGGGCGATTTCCCGTTGCGCCTGGGCATAGCGGGTCAGCGAATCCATCAGCAACAGAACGTTCTTGCCCTTGTCGCGAAAGTACTCGGCGATACGCGTGCAGTATTGCGCCGCACGCAGACGCATCAGCGGCGCATCGTCGGCCGGCGAAGCGACCACCACGGAACGCTTGAGTCCCTCTTCACCGAGAATCTCGTCGATGAACTCCTTCACCTCGCGACCACGTTCACCGATCAGGCCAACGACGATGATCTCGGCCTCGGTGAAGCGCGTCATCATGCCCAAGAGCACCGACTTGCCCACACCGGTACCGGCGAACAGCCCGAGGCGTTGCCCTCTGCCCACGGTCAACAGGCCATTGATAGCGCGAATGCCGACATCCAGCGACTGGCTGATCGGATCACGCTTCAGCGGGTTGATCATCGGCCCGTCCATCGGCACCCAGTCCTCGGCCTTCATCCCGCCTTTGCCGTCCAGCGCACGGCCGGCACCGTCAAGCACCCGCCCGAGCATCGACATGCCCATTGGCAGGCGCCCAGCATCCGGCAGCGGAACCACCCGAGCGCCCGGTGCAATGCCCGCCAGGCTGCCGACTGGCATCAGATAGATCTTGCCTCCGGAAAAGCCCATGACCTCGGCTTCGACCTGCACCGGGTGGTAGCTGTCGCTGTTGATGACCAGGCAACGGCTGCCAATGGCCGCACGCAGCCCCTCGGCCTCCAGCGTCAGGCCGACCATGCGCAACAAACGCCCTTCGAGTATCGGTTGCGCAGGCAGGCTGATCGCTTCGCTGTAGCCTTCCAGGCGTTTGGCGAAACTCACCCGGTCAAGGCGCATCATCGGCGTCCAGATTCAGGCTGATATCGGCTTCGGGTGGCTGGGTAGCCTGAGCACGTTGCTGCTCGAACAGTTGCTTGAGCGCCTGCGTCATGCGGGTTTCGATACTGGCATCGATCTGACTATGCTCCGACTCGATACGGCATCCACCCGGCAGCAGACTGTCATCCTCAAGAATGCGCCAATCCTCTTCGTGGCGCTCACGCAGGGCCTTGATCGTCTCGAAGTCCTGCGGGTTGACCTGGATGCGGATATTGTCCGCGCCCATGGGCAGGAGCTTGAGCGACTCGCGCAGGACCTGGCGAATCTGGCTGGAGTCGGTATTCAGTTCGCGCTGAATCACCTCACGCACCATATGGCTGACCAGGCGCACCATACCCGCTTCAAGCTGCTGATCCTGCTCGGCGATAGGGTCCAGCAGTTGCTGCATCAGCTTCTCGAGGCTGTCGAGCTTGCTCGCCAGAGCGGCTTCGGACTCCTGCTTGGCCTTGAGCTGACCGGCATGAAAACCGTCTTTCTCACCGGTGGCGAAGCCCTCGTTGTAGGCGTCCTGGCGGATGGCCTCCACCTCATCGAGCGTCAGAGGCTTGACATCCTCGGGGGGAATCTCTTCGACCTGGGCGACCTCTTCTGCCGCAACCTCAGTTGGCGCGGCCACCTCTTCGACGGCAGGCTCGGCCTCAACGGGGTCCTCCCCAGGCACATCGAAGCTGGGCAAAGCCCAGCGATCGAAAGGGCCAAGGTCCTTGGCACGGATCAGCTCGCTCTCCGCTTCCTTGGCGACCATGGTTTAAACCATCTCCTCGCCGCCCTTGCCACCGAGCACGATTTCGCCGGCTTCGGCCATACGACGAGCGATGGTGAGAATTTCCTTCTGCGCCGTCTCGACGTCGCTGACGCGCACCGGCCCCTTGGCCTCCAGGTCGTCGCGCAGCAGCTCGGCCGCGCGCTTGGACATGTTCTTGAAGACCTTTTCCTTGATGGCGTCGTCGGCGCCCTTGAGCGCCAGCACCAGCACTTCGGAGGAGACTTCGCGCATCAGTGCCTGAATGCCACGGTCGTCGACATCGGCCAGGTTGTCGAAGACGAACATGAGGTCTTCGATCTGCGTCGACAGGTCCTCGTCTACCTCGCGGATCGAGTCCATCAGTTGGCCTTCCACCGAGCTGTCGAGGAAGTTCATGATATCCGCCGCACGTTTGACACCGCCCATGGTGGCGCGCGAAGTATTGGCACTCCCGGAGAACTGCTTCTCGAGAATCTGGTTGAGTTCCTTGAGCGCCGATGGCTGTACGGTGTTGAGCGAAGAGACACGCAGGATGATGTCCAGACGCACCTTGTGGTCGAAATGGCTGAGCACTTCACCGGCCTGATCCGGATCGAGGTAAGCCACCACAATGGCCTGAATCTGCGGGTGCTCGTAACGAATCACGTCAGCAACGGCACGCGGCTCCATCCACTTGAGGCTGTCTAGGCCGCTGGTGCTACCACCGAGCAGAATGCGGTCGATCAGGTTGCCGGCCTTGTCCTCGCCCAGCGCTGCGGTAAGCATCTTGCGGATGTAACCGTCGGAACCCACGCCCAGGCTGGTCTGGTCACCGACGATGTCGACGAACTCGGCCATCACCTGCTCGACCTGCTCGCGATGAATGTTACGCATGCCGGCCATGGCCACGCCGACGCGCTGGACCTCCTTGGGACCGAGATGACGCAGTACCTGCGCAGCATCGGTCTCACCCAGAGACAGCAGCAGAATGGCCGCTTTGTCGACCTTGGTCAGCTTGGTAGCGGTACGATTGTCACTCATCGGCGTTGATCCACTCTTTCACTACCTGGGCGACACGGCCCGGATCTTCCGCCACCAGACTCTTGATGGCGTTCAGTTGTGCATCATACCCCTCACTGGGGCTGGGCAGCAGTATGCTCTGCGGCCCACCGAGGCTGACTCGATCCTCGGACAGCTCGCCGTCCAGGCCTGCCATTTCACCCAGTTCGACATCCCCGGAGCCCGCAAGCTCCTTGCCCCTGCCGCCGCCAGTGATGTTGTTGAGCACCGGTCGCAGCACACCGAACACCAGCACCAGGATGAACAGTACACCGAGCACTTGTTTGACGATGTCCCAGAACCAGGGCTGGGTGTAGAACGGAATATCGGGGATTTCTTCGCCCATCGACGCGGTGAACGCCGTGTTGATCACGCTGACGCTGTCGCCACGGCTGGCATCGAAACCCACCGAGTCCTGCACCAGGCGGGTGAACCGCGCCAGATCATCGGCACTCCATGGCACTCGGGTAGATTCGCCGGTCGCCGGATCGACACGCACCTGGTCGTCGACCACCACCGCAACCGAAAGACGGCGCAGGCGCCCCTGCTGCTGCTTGGTGTAGCTGACCGAGCGGTCCAGTTCGAAGTTGCGCGTGGACTGCTCACGTTTGTCCGCCGGGTATGGCGCCAGCATCGGCTGACCGGTAGCCGGGTCCATGATCTGCTGGCCATTGGCGTCAACCAGCGGCTGACCCGCTGCAACCGGGCCGGCCGGTGCTGCAGGCGCTGCTGCCTGCTGTGGCGCTGCAGCCGGGCCCGGCGGCTGATTGGACAGCGCCCCAGGCACGCCCTGCGGCGGCAGACTGCTCTGGCGTTGTTCGTTGACCTGCTGCTCGCTGCGCAGCGCCGGCTGATCCGGGTTGAACATCTCGGAGGTAGATTCGACAGCGCTGAAGTCGACGTCAGCTGACACTTCAGCCTTGTAGCGCCCGGTGCCCAGCACTGGCTGCAGGATGTTGTGCACGCGTTGAGTGAACAGGGTTTCCATGCGCCGGGTGTAGTCGAACTGCTTGCCCGCCATGGTCAGCTCGGAAAGCTCCTGCTGATCGGAAAGCAGATTGCCCTTCTGATCGACAACCGTGACCTGCCCCTTGTCCAGTTCCGGAACGCTGGTAGCGACCAGATTGACGATGGCCATCACCTGGCTGGGCTCCAGCGCCCGCCCCGGGTAAAGCTCTACCAACACCGAAGCAGACGGCTTGCGCTCGTCGCGCACGAAGACCGACGCCTTGGGCATGGCCAGGTGAACACGCGCAGCCTTGACGTTGTTGAGGCTGGCAACGGTACGCGCCAGCTCGCCCTCGAGGCCACGACGATAACGGGTTGCCTCCATGAACTGGCTGGTGCCCAGGCCCTGCTCACGATCAAGAATCTCGAAGCCGACGCTATTGTCGGTCGGCGCCACTCCAGCAGCGGCGAGGCGCATACGCGCACGCGCCAGGTCATCGGCTTTTACCAGCAAAGCACCGGAGTTGGGTTCGATGGTGTAGTCGATGCCCGAAGCGGTCAGCGTCTCGACAACCTGGGTGGCGTCCATACCATTGAGGCTGCCGTACAGCGGACGGTAATCCGGCTGCTGCGACCACAGGACCACTGCGAAACCGATCGCCACGCTGGCGGCCAGGCCGACCAACAAGCCGAGCTGACGCAGCACCGACATCTCGGCGAGGTTTTCCAGAAAGCTCAAACCGAGTAACGGCTTCTTGGGCTCACCGCTGTCGGCTTTGGCCGGGATATTTGCTACTGCTGCTTCAGCCATGAATCAATCCTCAGACCGGCATCTGCATGATGTCTTGGTAAGCCTGAACCAGCTTGTTACGCACCTGGGTCATAGCCTGGAAGGATACGCTGGCTTTCTGCGAGGCGATCATCACGTCGGTCAGATCGACCCCGCTCTGCCCCATCTCGAAAGCGGTCGCCAACTGGTTGGAAGCCTGCTGGGTTTCGTTGACCTTGTTCACCGCCTGGCCGAGCATGTCCGAGAAGCTCGGCGCCCCGGCCACTGGTTCGCTGACAGCCGGCTTCTGCCGGGCCATGGCCTCGGCCTGCATGGCGCGCATTTCCAGCATCAAGCGATTGAATTCAACACCCTGACTCATGACATCCTCCACTGCCCGCTTTTTGACGCTAGCGGCGCTTTGAAGGGGTATTTGCAACAAGGGTGCCAAAAAAGAGGTTACAAGCTACAGGCTTCAGGAGAATGGGAGCGTACAAGGAAGGGAGTAACCACCGTCATCCCCGCGAAGGCGGGGATCCAGATGAAACAGACGTGGCGCCGACGATCTCTGGCCAAAGATCTCGCCAGTGCGGATTTTGCTCTTCGATCAGGCGTAATTTCCAGGCTCGATTCCATTTCTTGATCGCCTTCTCCCTGGATATCGCGCTGATCATGTTGTCATGCTGCTCGTACCATACCAGTAACTTGACGTTGTACTGACGGGTAAAGCCCTCAACCATTTTTTCTCGATGCTGCCATATCCGCTGCAGCAGATTGGCAGTAACGCCGGTATAGAGCGTGCCATTACGCTGACTCGCCATGATGTAAACTGCGGGCTGTTTCATGCTGCAGTCCTTTGCAGATTGTGTGGGCACTCACAAGGATGGTGGCCTATTCAATGATCAATTTAGGCCCGGACGAAAAACAGTCGCTCATACAAGCTAGGGCAAGCTGAACATCGCAGCTGGATCCCCGCCTTCGCGGGGATGATCTCGGCTTTCCTATCGCCGCCATCCCCACACCGGCGGGGACCCAGGCCAACATCTCAGCCGTACCGCCTGCTCAGCACAGCAAAACTAGCTGGCGTAGAGATACGCCTCGACATCCATACCCGCGTCGCGCATCTGCGCCAGCTTGTACCGCAGGGTGCGCGGGCTGATACCCAGGCGCTCGGCGGCTTCCTTGCGGCGGCCTCGCTCGGCACGCAGGGTATCGATGATCACCTGAAACTCTCTGCGACGCAGATCCTCGCCCAGCGCACCGGCATCCACATTCGGCGACTCGACTGCCTGCGGCATCGGCGGTGCAACGCTCGGCACAACAGCCAGGCGTGGCGCGGCGCTCTGCACCGTTTGACCAATAGGCGCATGCAGACAGAGGTCCTGCGCTTGAATCACCCCTCCCTGCTGCAGAATCAGCGCGCGCTGGATCGCATTGTCCAGTTCCCGCACATTACCCGGCCATTGGTGCTGCACCAGGCTCTGCGCGGCAGACTCGGATAACCGCACCGGTGACTGATTCATTTTTTTGACGTGCTTGGCCAGCAGTCGCTCAGCCAGCGGCAGAATATCGGCGGGCCGCTCACGCAGTGGTCGCCAGGCCAGCGGAAACACTGACAGGCGGTAGTACAGGTCCTCGCGGAAACGCCCGGCAGCCACTTCACTGGCTAGGTCACGGTTGCTGGTCGCCAACACGCGGATGTCCAGGTTGATCGGCTTGCGCGCCCCAACCCGCTCCACTTCTCGCTCCTGCAGCACACGCAGCAACTTGGCCTGCAGCCCCAGCGGCATTTCGGAAATTTCGTCGAGCAGGATGGTGCCGCCATCGGCCAGCTCGAACTTGCCTGGCTGAGCGGTCACCGCTCCCGTGAAAGCCCCCTTCTCATGACCAAACAGCGTGGCCTCGAGCATATTGTCGGGAATCGCCGCACAGTTGATGGCAATAAATGGGCCGGACGCGCGCGGCGATTGCTGGTGGATATAGCGCGCCAGCACTTCCTTACCGGTACCGGACTCACCCGTGATCATCACCGTCGAATCGCTCTGCGCGACACGAGATGCCAGCTCCAGCAGTTGTACGCTGGCCGGCTCCAACGCCACCGGGCCGTCACGATCCCCTGCCGGCAACTTACCCAGCGCATGCCTGGCGACCAGTTCCAGCAAGGTACGCGGTTCGAACGGTTTGACCAGGTAGTCGGCCGCCCCCTGACGAATCGCATCGACCGCACGCTCCACAGCACCGAACGCCGTCATCAGCAACACCGGCAACTGCGGATATCGGCCACGAATCTGCTCCAGTAGCTGGTGCCCGTCCATGCCTGGCATGTTGACGTCGCTGACCACCAGGCCAAAGGGCTCTTCGGTCAGCGCGACCAGTGCCGCCTCAGCACAATCGACCGCACGATAGTCGTGCCCGCCGAGACACAGGGTATCGGCCAGGGCTTCGCGCAATGCGCGGTCGTCTTCAACCAGCAGGACTTTGGCAGCCATGGGTTACTCCTGATTCGAATGAGGCGCCGCATCAAGCAGCGGCAAAGAAACGATGGCGCAGGTTCCACGCCCTGCACGCGATTGCAGCAGCAGCCGGCCCTGATGGGCACGCGCCACGGCCTTGACCACGGCCAGCCCAAGGCCGGTTCCGGTGGTTTTGGTGGTAAAGAACGGTTCGCCCAGGCGCGCCAGCGTTTCACGGCTCATACCGGGGCCGTTATCACTCACGCTCAGGCGTAGCTGGTTATCGCGACGATATAGATGGACCTTCAGAAGCGCGTCGCGTCCAGCCGCCTGAATGGCGTTGTCGATGAGGTTGAGCACGGTGCCGACCAGAGTGTCGCGATTGCATAGCAACTCGCCCTCGCGCACATCACACTGCCAGCGGACCGACATCCCCCCCACATGCGCTTCGGCCGCCGCGCGCAAGGCGTCGAAAAGCGCGGCAGGCGCCAGCCGATCCGGCAACGGCAATTCGCCACGGGCAAAGATGAGCATGTCACGCACCTGATTCTCGAGCTCGTGCAAACGCTCCTTCAAACGCCCAGCAAAACGCTGCTGCTGTTCGGCGGGCAAAACCTGCTCGTTCAGATGACTGGCGTACAACAATGCGGCAGACAATGGCGTGCGAATCTGATGCGCGAGGGACGCCACCATGCGTCCCAGAGCAGAGAGGCGCTCGTGACGGGAAAGTTGATCCTGCAGGCGACGAGTTTCCGTCAGGTCCGTCAACAGCACGAGCTGCCCCGGCTCGCCATGCAATGAGCGTGTGGCAATCGACAGGCGGCGACCATCGCGCATGGAGATTTCGTGACCGTCATCCTCGCGCGGAGCGAAATTACGCACGATCACCTGACGCCAGAGCATGCCTACCAGCGGCTGCCCAAGCAGCGAGCGCGCCACAGGGTTGGCCTCACGCACCACGCCCTGCCCGTCGATCACAATCACGCCACCAGGCAGCAGATCGAGCAGGCTTTGCAGACGATGCGCCAGACGCTCCTTCTCTGCCAGCTCCTGCATTCGCTGAGCACTGACCAGCGCCAACTGCCCCTTCAACTCATTGACCCGCGCCTCGAGCAAGCTGTACGACTCGCTGAGCTGGCTGGACATCTGGTTGAAGAGAGCGAAGGCCTGCTCCAGACCAGCACGGCTGGCCTGCTCCAGCGGCGCTGGCAGGCTGGGCTCGGTTGACTCGGTGGGACGACGGTTAGCTTCCATCTGCTTCTCTCGCATGACGCACCGTCAGAAGACGGTCAGATGCAAGAGACTTAGCAATCCTTGTGCCGATTTTTTTATTCTTATTTTTCAATCACTTAAAAAATAAAGCCAGCAGCTGTGTCAAAGCCCCGGCTTTATCGGTAGAAAAACTCCGTCGCGATGGACGTATTGATGACGGATCAGTCGTCGTCCTGACCTTCTTCTTCGCGACGGCTCATTCCGTACTTGCGCATCTTCTCAACCAAGGTGGTACGGCGAATGCGCAGACGCTCAGCAGCGCGCGCAACCACACCGCCTGCATCATCCAGCGCCTGCTGGATCAGCCCCTGTTCCAGGTTGCCCAGGTAATCCTTCAGGTCCAGCCCCTCCGGCGGCAACATGGCCGGCGTATCGAGCCCCGGCAGCCCAGCCACGATCGCAGCACGCTCTTCCAGCTCATCACGCAGACTGGCTGCCAGTTGCTCATCCTCGTCATCGACATGACGGAACTTCTTCGGCAGCTCACCCACCCCAATCACGCCATAGGGATGCATGATCGCCATACGCTCGACCAGGTTGGCAAGCTCGCGCACATTACCCGCCCAATCATGGCGACACAGCGACATGATGGCCGCCGAGTTGAAGCGAATGGAACCACGCTTCTCGTGCTCCATGCGCGAGATCAGCTCATTCATCAGCAGCGGGATGTCTTCGATGCGCTCACGCAGCGGTGCCATCTCGATGGGAAAGACATTGAGGCGGTAGTACAAGTCCTCGCGGAAGCCGCCGTCCTCGATCATCTTCTCCAGGTTCTTGTGGGTAGCGGCAATGATGCGCACGTCGGCGGTCTGCGTCTTGTTGCTGCCAACCCGCTCAAAGGTACGCTCCTGCAGCACACGCAGCAGCTTGACCTGCATTGGCAAGGGCATGTCACCTATCTCATCGAGAAATAGCGTGCCGCCATTGGCCAGCTCGAAGCGTCCTGCTCGACTGCTGATGGCGCCAGTGAAAGCACCCTTCTCGTGACCGAACAGTTCACTCTCCAGCAACTCAGCAGGAATGGCCCCGCAGTTGACCGGAACGAAAGGCGCCTCACGACGCTTGGAGTGATAGTGCAGATTGCGCGCAACGACCTCTTTGCCGGTTCCTGACTCACCAAGAATCAATACGCTGGCTTCGGTGTCGGCGACCTGCTGCATCATCTGTCGCACCTGCTGAATGGCACGACTGGTACCGACCAGGCTACGGAACAGATTGGGCTCGCGCTGGCGACCGCGATCACGGGCCTGGTCATACATCTCGCGATAAACCTGGGCACGGTGCAGGGAATCGAGCAGCTTGTTGTAGCTAAGCGGCGTCTCCAGGCTGGCCAGCACACGTCTGCGCAGATCTTCCGGCCATTCACCAAGCGACGAGTCGCCCACCGTCAGCAGCGGCAGGAATTCATCCCAACCAGCAATCTGCTTGGTCAGCTCCAGAGCACCGCCTTTGGCTTCGACATCTCCCAGCAACACACTGAGCACTTCACGGCTGGACTGAAGCCCTGCCACAGCGCTACGCCAGTCCTGGCTGGTGCAGGCAAGATGCTCTTCCCCAAGAAAATTCAGAATGATCGCCAGCTCATGACGGCGCGCAGCATTGTCGTCGATCAACAGGATTTTGGTTTCACGCCACATCTTGTGTATGTCTGACCCGAGGAGTAGAGGGAATCACGCGCCAGACATCCGGCGCGCACCGGCAATTGGCCACTAGTAAAGTCAAAAAATTGAAGCCAGTCAATTTTATGGCGTAACTTTTTTCACTCGTCTACCGCAATAGCTAAGCAGTTGCTCGCGAAGGCTGGTAGTGACAAGCGATAAAAAAGTGAAGCTGGCAAAAGCTGAAGGAGAGAAACCGGGCCTAACCTGCAGATTAAACCCGGCAAAAAGATGGGATCAGCCAAAAAGCTGGTAAACCTTGGCCCCTTGATGGGATTGGTTGAGTTGCACCAGTTCACCAGCCAGGCGCCGTTGTTCCGTCTGACAGACGGTCACCAACTCACGATACAGCACCAGAAGATTTTCCATGCTGGTGCGCAGCTCCTCCTCGTCGCGGCTGTCGATCATTGCCGCATCGACTGCCATGCGGCACTGCAGGTCAAGCTCGCCAATAGCAGCCCAATCCTGCTGAACCAGAGCATCACGCAAGGCCGAACCGGTCGCTTGCAAACGCTGGACGGATGAACTCATTAACCTTCTCCTTCGATGCTCGCCCATTACTGAGCGATGGCATCCCAACCCTGTTTGACGTTACGCAACAAGCCCGATACTTCCTCGAGAAGCTCTGGCTCGTTGCTGACGTTGGCCTCCGTCAAACGGGAAATCATATATTCGTAAAGGCTATCGAGATTGCCCGCCAACTCACCACCTTGCTGATGGTCGAGACTTTCGCGCAAGCCGGAGATGATGGCAATACTCTTGCCAATCAGCTCGCCTTTCAGAGCGGTCTGATCACGCTCCATCGCGCCACGCGCCTGAGCGATACGAGTCAGGCCGCCTTCCATCAACATCTGAATCAGACGATGGGGGCTGGCCTCTGCGGCCTGAGCCTGGTGGTTGACGGTTTGATACTGCTTGAGGGCCGCCATGGCATTCATCGTCGCGCTCACTTCTGTTGCTGACTGGATACCTTAGATATCGGCGCCAGCAACAAAAGCTTTAACGCAAAATCAACCGGCAGGCGCTGGTTCGACCTCAGGTCCGATAGCATCCCAGGCGCTCTTGATGTCACCCAGTAGCGCTTCAACTTCATCGAGCGTACGCGGCGTTTCGTCCAGCGCTACACCCGCCAAGCGACGAGTCATGTAGTCGTAGAGTGCATCCAGATTCTCGGCAATCTCCCCGCCCAGCTCCTTGTCCAGAGCAGCCTGCAGCACACCCAAGAGGGTGATGGTACTGCCCACGGCCATGCCTCGAATTTCGGTATCGCCTTCGGCCTGAGCATGCTTGGCCAGCATCACTCGCTGGAGCGCGCCTTCGAGTAGCAGCTGTACCGTACGATAAGGCGAGACCTCCTGACTGGTCTTGACCTGCTTGTAGGCATCGATGGGCTTCTTGTTCATTGCTTAGCTGTCCTTTTTCACGAAACCAGGCAGGTTGGCCAGCATACTGCCCAGGCTTTCGCTGGTACGCGTAAGCTGTCCCACCAATGAGTCCATGGCGTTGTACTGAGCATAGAGACGGGTTTGCAGGCTTTCGACACGCTTGTCCAGCGACTCACGCTGCTTGTCGATGTTATCCAGCGTGCCACGCAAAGCACTGTCACGCTGCTTGAGAACACCGTCGGTCGCTACATAGCCGGAGACGAAACCAGAGATGCGCCCCATCAAACCGTCATCACCAGTGAGATAAGCCCCCACCTGGTCGAAATTGCTGTCGAGCGCCGCAGTCAGCGTGGTGTCATCCAGCGAGAGCTTGCCGTCCTTATCGGTCGTGATACCAAGGTCAGCCAGTGCTCGAACACCACTCTCACTCCCTCCGGTCATCTTCACGACTTCATTACGCAGACCGGCCAGCACACTGCGTACAGTCGAGTCCCCAACCAGCGGCCCGGCCACCGGCTCGGAACCCTCTACCTCAACAACAGCGGTCAATTGAGCAGAGGTTGAAATCAACGCGTTGTATGCATCGACGAATTTCTGCAGATTGCTTTTGACACTGGCCTTGTCTACTCCCACCGTCAGGCTGATGGTCTTGCCATCAGCGAGATCGGTAGCACTTTGGGCAGAAGCCAGATCGAGCGTAACGCCTTCCAGCGCATCCTCGATCTTGTTGCTGTCCCTCACCAACTGCAAACCGTCGATGGTCAACTTGGCGGACTTGGCCTGAGTAATCACGCCCCCAGCCCCAGTATCGGAACTGGGCTTCAGAAAGGCATCGGCATTGTCAGGGTCGACCGTTGGGGTGAACGACTGGCTAGTGAGGGCGTTGCTGCCCGACGTAACACCATCTTCGGTAACAGCAACCTGAATGTCATTACCAGCGCCTGTCTTGGTCGAACTGAGCACCAGGCGCGAGCCGGAGTCATCGGTAATGATGGTTGCACTGATACCGCTATCCTTACCCGCCTCGTTAATGGCATCACGCATTCCGGCCAACGTATTGTTAGCCTCAGTCACATCGACGCTGATGCTTGTGTTGCCAGCAGAGATTTCCAACGTACCGCTGTTGAATGTCGCTACGGTACCACCTGGGCCGGTACCACTAGAAACAGACTGCAGGGCAACCTTACTGCTCGTAGCCAACTGCTGGACCTGAACACTGTAAGTACCGGCTGGCGCGGTAGTGGCGGCCGTTGCCTTGAGCACACTGCTGCTTGAGGTGCTCGCCGTTCGGGATTCGAACAAAGATGGCTTGTTGAGCGCATCCAGGGCCGTCTTGAAGGTATTCAATGCCCCGGTGAGACTGCCTATTGCCGAGATGCGCGTGGTGGTCTGCTTCTCGAGACGATCAAGCTGATTGGTCTTCGGAGCCCGCTCCGCGTTAACCAACGCGCTAACGATCTCGTCGATTTTGATGCCCGAACCGAGCCCAGTGATACCCACCATGATCTTGCACCTCGTCAAAAATCCGACTGAACACTGCCCATAACGAGGGTTCAGTCAAAATTCATGCCAGGGCTATGACTACGCCTCGGCCTTGAATAACAGGCTGCGCACTTCCGACAGGTTCTCTGCCAGCTTGAGCGCTTCCTCGGATGGAATCTGCCGGATCACATCGCCCGATCCGGAGTCCGTCACTTTAACCACGACTCGCCCGGACCCATCATCCACTGCAAAGTTGATATTGCGGCGGACCGATTGAACAAACTCCTGGATAGTTGCCACCGCGTCTTCGACTTGCTCGCGACTGACGTCCTGAGCAGGAGAGACAACACGAGTGGTCGACTGCTCGTCAGCCACGCTAGCCACAGCAATGCCCGAGAGGCCCTGCTTTTGGCGAGAATCCGCAGCATTGGAGACGCCACCATCGCGGACAACCGTGGAGCTGACCTGAGGCTTGATTGAGCTGACGTCCATAAATTTCTCCTCACAATGAGGTAACGGGGGAAAGAGCTTAGCCCTTCCCCCCGTAGTCTAGCGCCTTCGAGCTTAGCCCAGCAGGCTGAGCACTGCTTGCGGCAACTGGTTGGCCTGGGCCAGGATTGCGGTACCGGCCTGCTGCAGGATCTGATTCTTGGTCAGTTCCGAAGTTTCGGCAGCGAAGTCAGTGTCGCGAATCCGGCTGCGAGCAGCGGAGGAGTTCTCAGCGATGTTCTGCAGGTTCGAGATAGTGTTCTCGAAGCGGTTCTGCACGGCACCGAGCTGAGCACGCTGGCTGTCGATGTTGGAGATCGCGCCGTTGATGATGCCTAGGGCGTCCTGAGCGCCGGTTGCGGTGCTAATGTCAATATCCTTCACCGAATCCAGAGAGCTAAACGCGGCAGCGCCACCTGCGCCTGCCATACCAGCGCCCATGCCAGTCACCTGGAATGCATCAGGAGCCTCCAGCTTGATCTGACCATCGACTCGCGCACCCGCCCCAGCACCAATAGCTGCGGTCGCTGCACCGGTGTAAGCAGAGCCATCAAAAGTTTTGGCTTGCAGGGTCGAAGTTGTAGAACCCGACATGTTACCGATTACGATTGCATCGCCGCGCTCACTCACCAGTTCGATACTAGAGCCTTTGGATACAGCCGAAATACCCGTTTTCCCGGTTTCCTTGTTGATCGCATCAGCAAGAGCCCCCAAATCACTGCCGTCAGTTATAACTGCAGAGACTGTGGCCTTATCCGCAGCAACAGTCTTGCTTGTCGCGCCATACAGATCGAAGGAAATTGTTCCTGAACCAACAGCAGCCAGCTCCGCAACAGTTCGGGCGGAAGCAGTGACGCCAGTCTCATCGCTCTTAGCGTTGACCGCCTTCGCAACCTCACTAGCAGAACCACTCGCCGTATAGCTGATAGCAACAGCGCCATCAGAGAGTTTGGAGTCGATGCTAAAGCCAGAAGTTGTATAAGCACTGCCCGAGGTGGCACTGAATGCACCGCTAGCAACGCCTTGTGCAGCGCCACCCGAGGACGTGTAGCGATTCGCACCAATTCGGTCAGTAGCAGCCGAACCGATGGAAACACTGATGGTTTCATAGGCATTGGCACCGACCTGAAAACTCTGGGAACCAAAGGAACCATCAAGGATCTTGCGACCGCCAAAGCTAGTGGTATCAGCGATACGGTTCAGTTCCTGTTGCAGCTGAGCGACTTCGCCCTGCAGTGCAGCGCGTTCGGTAGCGCCGTTGGAACCGTTGGCTGATTGCAGCGACAAGTCACGCATACGCTGCAGGATGCCAGTGGACTGCTGCAGAGCACCTTCTGCGGTTTGCGCCAGGGAGATACCGTCATTAGCGTTCCGAGTAGCCACGCCCAGACCGGTGATCTGGCTGGTCAGACGGTTGGCGATCTGCAGACCAGCAGCGTCGTCTTTGGCGCTGTTGATGCGGTAGCCAGTGGACAGACGCTGGAGGGAAGTATCCAGGCCTTTGGACGAGCTGTTCAGGTTACGTTGAGTGTTGAGGGACGCAACGTTGGTGTTGACTGTAAGGGCCATGGTATTGCCTCCAGATGACCGTAGAACCGTTTGTCTGAGCTTGCGAGCTTGGGCCTGCTTGCTCAGACGCCCATAAAGTTCGCATTCGATCCTTGTATCGGCCTTCAAGCCAGGAGCTTTAGTGGCAATTTAAGCTTTTTTGCTGATTTTTTTTCTGCTTTACAGTCAAGTGGTTAGCTAAATTCAACAGCCTCAGAGCGACATTTTGGCGGGATTTCGACGGGCAGTTGGCCATTGCCCGTCGGAGTTCCACATCAATCCGGCAACCAAGCACGGCGCCAGAGCTCAAGACCCCCCCCCTCAAGCATCCAGTCGCGCATGACTGCGGCCTTCAACGCGTCGCCCTGACGAGCGGACGCATCAAGATCATTGACATGCATACGAATGGCATCGACCCAATCCTTGAAGCGGTTTTTCACTCGAGTCACAGGCAGCTCGCCGTCGTAGCAACGCAGATCGCTGCACACAACAGGGAAACCACAGGCGCCATACTCCAGAAGGCGCAAGTTACTCTTACATTCGTTGAACAGGTTCTGCTCCACAGGCGCCAGAGCCAGGTCTAGGTCCAGGTTTGCCAAGGCCGCCGGATAGGCGTTGATATCTACGCCTGTATGCACTTCCTGCACGTAGGGGCGGATACGATTCGGGCACATACCCATGAATACCCACTCAACCTCACCGGCCATTTCCTTGATAACATCGGCGATCAGCTCTAGATCCCCTGTATGACTAACCCCTCCAGCCCAACCGACGCGAGGCTTGCGTCCACGTCGACGCTGACTGGTCAGGCCCTGCCACCACTCGCGAGGCAATCGGTTTTCAATCACCCGGATATCTGCGTGCAAGCCCGAAAAGGCCTCCGCCAATGCCTCGGTGGACACCACGAAGCGGTCAACGAACCCCAATCCTTTACGCAACGATTTCAACACATCTCTGGGCATGTGCTCACGGTGCAGGCTCTTCATCGGCAGATTCGGTAGGTAATCATCCAGCTCGTAGACCTTGAACGCTCTGGATAACATTTTGATCCTGCGCATGGCTTCCAGACGCTCGTCTCCCAGCTGGCGCTGAAGCACTAGGACATCAGGGTCATAACGTGCAAGATCCGCCACCTGCAGGAGCCCTTCGGAAAGCATGCCATCGACCAGTCCCGCATCTCGCAATGCCTCGAATGGTTTGATGACCCTGTAGTTGCCACACCCCCAAGGGTCAGCCGGATGAGCAAGCACGACGGGCAGTGGGCGCCAACTATCCAGCGGTCGCCAGGTCAGCTGCGAATCGGCCTCCAAGGCAAAACCTGCGCCATTCAATGAAAGGTTACGGTTGTAAGCGGGATCGGCGGCAATCAACGACAACCATTTGGCATACATGGCATCTTGTTCGGCAACGAAGCGCTTGCGCTTGGCGTCCCGAGCGGCCGAATCGGCCTTGGTCTGACTGACGCTGCCCTCGTGCATCACGACAGCGTGCGGCGTCCATACCGTGAGGTAGCCAGCCTCACGCGCCTTTAGGCAAAGATCGACGTCGTTATAGGAAACCTTGAAGGTTTCTTCATCGAGCCCACCCACCTCAGTATAGAGAGACTTACGGATCATCAGGCAGGCCGCACTCACTGCGCTGTAGTTCTGATCAACCTGTAGACGTTGCATATAACCCGGCGCGTCCATGGCCTCGCCAACGAAGGGACAATCTGCAGGTCCACGCAGACCGAGAACAACGCCAGCGTGCTGGATGCGGCCATCCGGATAGAGCAGCTTAGCACCGACGACGCCTACTTCCGGACGCTGCGCGTGATTGAGCAACTCATCAAGCCAATTTTCACTGATAATCGCTGCATCGTTGTTCAGCAACACCAAATATTCGCCGCCGGCCACTCGCGCGGCCATATTGTTGATTGCCGAATAGTTGAATGGATGCGGATAGCGAAGAATGCGAACTTTGGCATCCCCCATTGCGTCGACCTCATCCAGCCAAGCCCTCGCTTCCAAAGTTTCGCTATTGTTATCGACAATCAGCACTTCATAGTTAGTATAGGAAGTTTTTTCCAGCACACTTTCGACGCAACGCTGCAGAATCAGTAACTGATCCTTCGTCGATATGATGATGGATACCAACGGCTGATCCCTGTGCCCGTAACTAATACGGTAAATACCTGGTAAATAAGGGACGACCCTAGCTGCTGTATACCCCCGCCGTTCCAGATGCGATTCGAGTGCTCTTCGCTCCTGAGCAACATCCGCAAGGACGGGAGCATCAATCAGTAGCAGTGGTTCGTCGACATGCCCTAACCCAGCCAGCCCACCGCCCTCAACTATACGGAGGAGTAAATCGAACTCCAGAGCATCTGGAAAAGCTGGATCAAAACCTCCAACTTGAACGAACGCGTCACGCCTGATCAACCAGTGACGAGACATTGCTGCCGGAAAAGCGA
Source organism: Pseudomonas pichavaramensis (assembly GCF_050473265.1). Taxonomy (NCBI): domain Bacteria; kingdom Pseudomonadati; phylum Pseudomonadota; class Gammaproteobacteria; order Pseudomonadales; family Pseudomonadaceae; genus Pseudomonas; species Pseudomonas pichavaramensis. Next base: position 259,348 of record NZ_JBJKFJ010000002.1, read on the forward strand.
GAAAATAATCGAGGTTAAAAGCAGGGCGAAACGCTGCTCCCAAAGTCCTATCCGGCATTCGTAACAGCTCATCTGCGAACACTGCACGACAAGTTGAATCCTCGACCGTTGCCAACAACAGCATCAACAGCCCATTCGGAGTGAACACCTCCCCTGCAAGCACCAGCATGAACCAATCGTAATCGCTCTGTTCGATCTTTTGATTCAACACTTCGGCATGCTGCGAGGCCGCGACACCCGAAAGGACGACTACGTTGTCGTAACATGCGCCCGCTTCTCCACTTGAGACGAGAACAACCTCAATATCAAGCGGAAAACGAGTCGATATGCTACCAAGCGTGACTGCCAAGCTATCTGCTGCGCTCAATGGATCCAGAACGAAGACTCCGACACGCGGCAGCATTTCACGCGATGCCAGGTGGCTGTTAATCATCTGTTGCTGTATGGGCGAAACAACCCTAGCCTCCAACCAAGTTGTCAACGGGAAGTCCCGCAAAACTGCTTCAGACTCCGGTGCTCTCGGACGCTTCGGTTCTAAGAAAAACTTGCTCTGCTCTTGAGATTCGATACGCTGGATCATGTCGAAATAGTGCCGTGCACCATCCTGATACGGAACACTTGAAACAGGCATCAGATCTTGATTTCTTGCAGCGCCAAGAGTCGCTATGCAGTTACTGAAAGAAGACCAGCTAAAATAAGATTCGTAGTGTTTTCTTGCATCAGCAGATTGTCTTTCGAGCGCCGCACCATCCACGCCTTTCAACGAACTCAGCAATTGATCTGTATAGCTCCAGCATATTGCCCCTGGATACCTCAACGTTTCCCCGCACACATAAGGCGCGGCCGGATTTGCGTGGAAAGCTATAGGGACTCCAGCTCCAAGCATTTCGACAAGCCCACGCCCCCCTCCTAGTGGGAACGACGACAAATACAGATCGACGCCCAATTGCTGGGCAGATAACCACAGACTATGAACCCAGCCGATATGCTCAAAGGCATCGACATCCAAACCACGCGCCACCATTACGGTACGAACATCATTTATCACGCTCTCGGGCAGGTTGCCTATATGGATGTGCCGCCCGCCTGTCGCAGCAAGCACATCCGCGATGAAGGCACAAAACTCGATGTGATAAGGCTCCGAGAATTTGATCCACGACCCCGCCGTGCACGTCACGAGCGGCGTCTCACCCCGCGCCTTTCCAGCTAGCCCGCCTCTGTCCGGACACGTTAGGGGGACGTAAATGTTATCTGCCTTCCAACTTGCACAACGTGAGAACTGCCAAGGAGAGAGATCTAGATGGCGCAGATGCGAAACCCTAGCCCCCAGACACAAATTGTGATCAGCGTGATGGTAGAAAAAATAATGTTCGCAAAACTCTGGCAGGCAGGCCGCTACAATCGGAGCATCTTGATGATGATTGAACAAGATGCAACTGTCCGGCTGTAACTTCTTTAGAAAATGCATGATTCTCAACGTTCGAGCGACCAACGAGCCATCGCCGATAACGATCACACTCGCTCCTCTGCTTTCCAGTTGGCTGATCACCTCAGCGGCCCCGCCATTCCGGCCGAACAGATCAGAAAGAATGATGACATGATCGAAGGCCGGCATCGCCTCGATGAAGTCTTCCAGCATCCTGCTGTGCCCCCCCGAAACGTAGAGTTCTGTTGCAAGGTACAATCTCAGTGGGCGTTCACGAACAGGGCGTTCCGTCATGGCCGTATCGGCGCCAAAGAAAGCAAGCATTGACCTGGCCGTGTTTTGAAGTAATGCGTCAAGACCCTCGGAATCGAAAATGACTCCCGACATGCGCCTGTCGTCATGTACGAGGGAAACACAGCTTACGACTTCATCGAGGAGCGACTCGAAATCCTCAATCGCCTTACAATCCTCCAGACGTTGCTCTAACGCACCAAGGAAGTTGCTATCACTAGAATGTTCCACACCTGAGCCCTTTTTCGAATGCGCGGTGACACCTGAACGATCACTAGACAGCGTCGACGGAGAACTTAATCGACCTGTTCCCTACAAATCACTTACTACCTCTATCACCGACCAAAAAACTCACGCACGCATCCGCACACATGGTCGACTTGTCCCAAGTCGAGATGCGGGCCGATCGGCAAACTAAGCACTCGTTCCGCCAGAGCACAACTCACCGGCAATCGCTCATCCGAGATTCTCAACGAAGCATATGCAGGCTGCCGATGCGGGGGGCAGGGATAATGAATTAATGTTTCTACGCCCCGTTGAGCAAGAAAAGCCTGCAACTCCATACGTTCATCCGTCTTCACGACGAACAGATGCCAGGAGGGTGTCGCCTCATTTGCAAACACTGGCATCTCGAGTTCAGGAATGTCCGCCAAAACTCGGAGGTAGGTATTGGCCACGCGTAGGCGCGCCTTATTGTCAGCATCCAAGTAATCAAGTTTGACCCGTAGCAGCGCCGCCTGCAGCTCATCCAGACGCGAGTTCGCACCCATTTCATCATGCCGGTACTTCACTTCTGAACCATAATTGCGCAGGCGTCGCAAGCGACGGGCCAGGCGAAGATCCTGAACCACCACAGCCCCTCCGTCACCTATAGCGCCCAGGTTCTTGCCCGGATAGAAACTGAACGCTGCAGCGCCTCCCCAATGCCCGGGCCCCCTCCCTTCCCAGGCTGCACCATGAGCCTGAGCAGCATCTTCCACAATGGAGAGACCACGCTCTTCTGCAAGAGCTGCCAGTCGCGGCATATCAACCATTTGGCCATAAAGATGAACCGGAACAACCGCCTTGGTTCGAGAAGTGATCGCAGTGGGAACAAGATCGATATCAAGCAAACAGCTTCCCGACTCAACATCAACCGGGACTGGAATAGCTCCCAGTACCGAAACAGCCATCCAGGTTGCTATGAATGTGCTGCCTGGCACGATCACCTCATCTCCAGGCCCCACATCCATTGCCTTAAGAGCTAGTGTTAGAGCATCCAGTCCAGTGCCCACCCCCACGGATTCAGGTGCTCCGCAGTAAGCTGCAAAGGCATTTTCGAACCCTTGCAACTGCTCACCGAGGATGTAATGGCCACTGCTTAAGCAATCAGCGAACGCGCTATTAAGCTTCGTGCTCAATCGACGATTGGTCACGCCGAGATCAAGGAACGGCACTTTCATGCTTTGTTCCCGACAGCACTGATGAACTCCTGATAATCGCGGTAGTAATCGGATTCTTCGTAATGCTTCGAGGCGATCACCATGCATACACTGCCAGAAGAAAAGTTACTGATTTCACGCCACATCATCGAGGGCACATATAGGCCGTAGAAGGATCGGTTCATGTGATACTTGAATGATGTCTTACCATCATCGAGCGTAATGTCGAAGCTGCCTGACATCGCGATAATCAGTTGCTGCAAGGTGCGATGAGCATGACCACCACGACTCGCCCCACCGGGCACATCATAGAGGTAGTAGACACGCTTGATGTCGAACGGTACATGCTCTCCGGACTCCACGAACGTCAGGTTGCCGCGAGGATCCAGCACCCGCGGCAAGTCAATTATTTTCACGTCTTTCAAAGACATTCGTTTCTCCAGTAATTATTCGCACACCACAGGCTTCACCCTGGCGAATGACGTTTGAAGAGCTCACCGAATCGGGACTGCGCGCACCGCTAGATTCGCCAGTAGCTCCGCGGGTAGCTCATCGCTTAGTTGATTGAGCCCGTTGATCAATGCATGCGAATAATCGAGCATCATCGAGTTCGGCAATGTCTTTAGAAAGAACCCCCTCTCCTCAATTACACGATAACCTGAACTACAAAGGTGATCGCGCAACAGCTCCAGGCTGTATACCCGCTGGTGCCCGACGACGACATCGCGGGAGCTCAATGAATCACGTCGCGGTTGCAGCCCCATCAAGACAGCCAAACGCCGGTGAAGGGAATCACGGTTGGGCACGACGATGATCAGTTCACCATCGTCCGCAATCCATCTACTCATATGCTGGAGCAAGCTGACCGGGTCATCCACATGCTCCAAGACATGAAGCGCGAGCACCTTCTGGAAAGGAAAAGCGGCTTCATAGGTTTCGAACAGCGCGTGAATGGCGTCAACATCCGGGAACCTATCGCGTACCTGAGAAATCAAGCTCGCAGCCCCTTCGATAACGCTATAGCTAGCAGTAAGGGGGCTCAGCTTCGACAAGGTAACACCATCACCATAGCCCAGCTCCAACACTCTGTCCGTAGAACTCAAACAGCGAGCAAGCCAATCGCTGCAATAATCTTGGCAGGCACTTTCGATAAACTTGTCAGGCACGGAATCGTTGAGGTGATAATCCTGGGCGATTCGTTCCAGCTCCTGGTGACTATTATGCATTGCTATCCCCACTGCTCAGCGATTCTGAGCCCCTGAACGATCTGATCGTTAAACGATGACACGCCAATGCCCAGCAAGCTCCCTGTAAGTGAAAGTCCGGGATGATCGTTCATCGCGGCAAATCGTGCAGCATCTCGAACAGCAACGGCGGTCGGCAACGGCAACACGTTATCAGCGCACATGTATCGCAGCACTCTAAACGCTGCCTGCTCACCAATGACGTTCAACTCAACCAGCTCGGCAACTATTTGCGCTTGTTGTCTTTCAGACTCCATATTCGGATACAACCGAGAAAAGTAAGCTGGATTGATTTCGACGCTGATGCGATGCCATTCACTGTTGTCCAGACCGGCACAGGCATCATGATCAGTAATCCGGTATATGGAGAATTCGCTGTCCGCAACGAACAGGCAACTGGCAACCTGCAACAAATGGTCACGATGCACCACACCCAGCAGAATACCCACCGATACACCGTCCAACCTTGGGGGCGCTGGTTGAAGTAATAACTGCGTAGCTCGCTCCTGAGTGCACCCCAGGACCAATCGCTGACTCTGATACTCTCTACCCTGTATGCCGACCGAATAGCTAGCGTATGGATTGCGTTTAAACTCGGTAACCACCCCGTCAACGATATCCACTGAGCTGCGCTTCAGCTCACTCAGCATTTTTGACACAAACTCACCCGAAAACCCACCAACGGCCGACCAGAAAGGGTACTCGGCAAGGCAATTCGGCTCCCCCGATAGAGCCTTAGTCAATGTTTGCGGGTAATACAGTGGAAGCCAACCAAGACGATGGTAACGAGCTAGAATAGCGGCCGGCGGTACACCCAAAATCTTTTCACACAAGGGTCTGAAGCATGCGTGGTGCAACGTAGTTCCATGGTTGAAAAGAGAGGCCTGTTCATATGACGCGCTGTCGTATGCCGGAGAAGATAGTTTATTAGACGCGTGTAATTCGTGCCTAATCGGCGCCTCAGCCAATTCATGCACGATCGCCTCAGGGTCGTTCAGCGAGCCAAACCAGTCCAAACGGTTAGCAACTACGAAATCCGCATGCCGGCGTCCGCCTACAACGACCTGAGGAGTTGGAACTCGAACGGTGGTCACGTACCGTTCAAGATAGTCTGCAACCAGCATGACAAATCGCGCGGAATCATTGCGCTGCCCAAGTAGATAACTGTTCAGATCGACAGACTGCGGGACACTGGCCGCACACTCGAACAACACCATGCCAATATCGAATTCATAACCTTCCAGACGAACACCGCCAAAATGGCCGCCAGCAGCCTTACCATCCAGTAGCAGCCCCACTTTTTGCCCTTTAGCTGCCAACTCAAGCGCGGCAACGAGCACAGCAAGATTGTTACCCAACAAAAGAATATCATGCATGTTTCAGCCTCGCGTTGACATAGATCTCCGAGCCGAAAGCTGGAAGATGCCGCGCCAGACCAGCCAATCCTTTGAGCATCAGCGGCGTCATGAAACCGATGTCACAAAGCACCTGCATCTGGGCATGGGTGAACGGCTTGATGAAATAGCTTCCTTTCCCGAACACTTCGAACCCGTGACTCTCCATCAAACCGATCAAGCTGTCGAGATTGAAGGTCGAGTGCTGCTGCATGACCTGCTGAGTCGATGAACGAGCGAAAGGATCATCGATTAAACCCATTTCTACAGCGAGCAATCGATGCAAAGACATTGCATTGGGTACATTGATGTGCACCACCGTACTGTCATGAGAATGCCGCCGTACGGCGTCCAGCAAACAGTCAGGCCGTTCGACTTCGTGCAGCAAACTACTGACGACGATCAGGTCATGAGCGCCCTCCCGCAGGGGGCCTTCGAGATCTTCCAGAAAGCCTTCGAAAATAGTGACATCCCGTCGACCCTGGGCAAGCTTGCGTGCATGACTGGCGAAATGTACAGAAGGCTCGACAATACCGATATCCGTTACCGTATCCAGATCGAGAAACAATGGCAGCATGCCGCAGCCCACCTCTAGCAAACTCACGGGTTGCAGAAGGGAGATTTGCTCAAGCACAAACCGACGGCGAAACTCCACTTGCGTTGCTTCGAACGGCAGCTCGTGATAGCTGCGACTGTAGCCTTCCATGTCACGGCTCAAAGCGTTTCTCCAGGCGGAATTTGAGAGATTCCTGAAAACCCAGGCCTCGCTTGAAATTAATCAGACCCAGGTTCATTTGCATATCAGAAGTAGACGTTCCTACATCCAATACCGCTATCCCCCGGCTCTGACAACTCAGATAGATGGCTTCAGCAAGTATTACTACCGGACTGCTCTGCGCGTAACCTGGCAAATCGCCCCAATAAAAAACATAAAGCACGTCAGGTCTCAAACGCAGGCAGATAGCCGACGCAACCAGTTGCCCATTCAACTCACATGTGAAGAGCTCCAGCACGTCGGGAAAGACCACCTGCATTTCTCGCACCTGCGGCTCGCTCATAGTCATGGGATAACCTTTACTGGCACGATTTTCAGCGATAACGGCATAGACCTCAGTCAAGCGATCAGCCCCCACCAGCTTCGCCTCGAAACCTTCCCGGTGGCATTTGTTCAGACGCTTGCGGTTGGCATAATTGATCCGTTGCACGAACGCTTGCCCATCGACGACCATCGCGTAGTTCAGATCTACCTGGGTTTCTCGAAAGGCCAGCGAGCGCAACACGAAGTACTGCATTGAACAAACGACAGAGTCGTGCTGCATAGGTGCGAGAAGAATCTCGAGCGTCCGAATGCCCCGTTCGCGCAGATGTGCCTGCACAGAGTTCATAAACTCGACCAGTTCATGGGGCGGTACATTCGCCGCAATGCTTAGACCACCAAAGGTACCGCGAGCCGGGCTCCGATAGGCGCCTTCAGATATTTCAGTGAGATGTAGCGTAATAAGCACCTTACCTTTGATGAGCCACTGGAAATAATTGTCCTCCTGCGAAGCATGCAGCCTGAAGAACTCGGGAGAGTTGAACAGATGGCATGACTCGTGTGGCAGAAACTCATTGATGATCAGCATGCTATCCCCTCACCCCGACAATGAGTGGAAAGAACACATCGGTACCCACATTTGCGAAATCACAAGCCCGTATCCTTCATTGCCACGCCTCCCATACTAAGCCTGGGCCACCGTCTCTACGGCGTAGATAGTCGTCTGGTTAGACTAGAGCAAGAATGAAGCCAGATATAGTGAGGCCCTCATCTCAACTGATTGAACAGATTCAACCCGGCAATCTTCACATAGCTCTGCTGCGCCGCCTCGAGCACGATGGTCTGGAACGACAAACGCGACAGCGCCTCGGCGTAATCCAGTTCGCGCAGCTCGGCCTGTACGGACTTGTTCACCAGGGTGACGTCCTCGTTGTCGATCTGAGTGGTTTCGATCAAGTTGCGCCGCGCACCGATCTCGGTGCGGACCTCATCGACGTTGCTCATGCCGTTGTCGAGGTTCTTCAGGGCAATGGCCACCTCGTCACGAATGGCCAGGTTGCCTGCCGGCGAGGTCGGCGAGGATTCCAGAGCTTGACGTAAACGGGCGATGGTATCGAGGATGCTGCGCTGCTCCTGAAACTGTGGCTGCACGCCAAACTCATCGCCTCCCGCGGGGTTGGCCGGGGCGGAAATGCTGAACTCGACACCATAGACGGTGAAGTTCGACGGATAAGGAGCCGTGGCCGTACCGGTGGCCAGCACCGGACTGTTCGGCCCGAGCGGCTGGGCGTAGACCTCGTAGTTGGTATCGTCGGTGAAACGCAGTACCACGCCCGAGGTGGGGAACTGGGCATCGAATGTGGCCTGGTTGACGATGGTACCGCCAGAGATCACTGCCGCCGAAGCATTGGTCGAAGAGCGCGTCACCGCGAATTCGGTCTCGGCCGACTGCAGGGTAAAGCTGTGTGTGCCGATACCCGGAGTTCCCGGCGCCGCTGGGGGTTGAATATCAGCCAGCAGGTTGTCCAGATCCATTTCGTTGTCGCCCTCCTTCAGCACGACATCGAGCTGAAAGCGCATGCCTCGAAAGTTGATGGTGTTGCCACTGTTGGCCAGTGGGTCGATTTTGCCGCCGCCCGGAATTTCCGATGTGACATCAGCGCCCGTGGCATCGTAAATACGGAACTCATTGCCACTGACGAAAGCCAGCGAGTAGGGCTCGCCGCTGCGGAAGGTCGAGTTGAAGGCGCGATCATCCTCGACCAGCCCCGGAGAGATGAACACACGCTGCTCGTCGGCGGGAACCGCCGGAATACTGGTAGCCGGCATCGGAGGCGTTGGCAATGCCGGGTTATTGACACCGTCAGCGTTCTCCACCCGATTGGCGTTGGTGACATTCTCGAACAAGCGTTTGCCGTTATCGTTGATCGCCACGTTGGTGGAGCTGGCGACCTGCAAACTGCGCTGCCCCTCATCACCGAAGTAGGAGTAGGAGCCGTCCGGGTTACGTACGAAAGGCTCCGTCTTGCCCAGGTTACCGGCGAACAGGTATTCACCGCGGGCGTTACGGCTGTTCATCAGGTTGAGCAGCTCCGCCTCACGCTCCTCCAGCTCTTTGGCAATCGACTGCCGGTCTTCTGCCGAGAGGCTTCCGCCGCCGGCACGTACAGCCAGTTCGCGCACGCGCTGCATGACGGTATTGACGGAGTTCAGCGTGGTCTCTTCCTGCACCAGGCTGTTCTCGGCCGCAGTCAGGTTGTCGTTGTACTGCTTGAGCACGGCCTGCTGCTGCTCGAGCTGCAGCAGGCGCACCGAGGCCACTGGGTCGTCCGCCGGTGTGAGGATGCGGTTGCCGCTGCTGATCTGCTCCTGGGTACGGATCACATTGGAATAGTTACGCCCCAGGCCGGAAACGCCGTTGTTGAACGCCTGAATGGAAGAAATGCGCATGACCATGGGGCTTGCCTCTCGCAACGCCTGTCAGTTGTACAGGCTACGCCCTCCCGCAGCCGGGAGGATGACTATCAGAATGTATTGATCAGGGTATCGAACAGGCTGCGCGCAACTTGAATGATCTGCGCAGATGCCTGGTAGTACTGCTCGAACTGAATCAGCTTGGCAGCCTCTTCATCGAGATTCACACCGGAAACCGAATCACGGTTGTCGGTAGCCTGCTTGAGAATCGCGCCCGTCGCCTCGCCGTCGACGCGAGCCTGACTGGTCAGAGTACCGACCCGCTCGACCAGGTCACCATAGGAGTCGGTGAAACTCGCCCCCGTGGTATCAGGAGACGCAGGATTGATACCAATCACGGCCTTGCTTTGCAGTTCGGTCAGCTTCAGAGCGTTGCGGTTGTCGGATACACCGTTGGTATTGAACGATACCGAGAAATTGTCACCGCCCTCGGGGCGGCCGCTGAGAGTGACTTCATAGTCGAAGGCACTGGGCACGGTCGGCGGGTTGGCCGGCACGCTGATGGTGATGGCGTTGTTCTGCCCCGGCACGATGCTACCGGTATCGATGACGTTACCGTTGATGTCGACCACGTCGTAGCTCTGGGTCGCGCCACCGCCCGCCCCCATGACGATTCGCAGCGGCGGCGCATTGCGCAGGCTGGTCTCCAGGTCGGCCTGCGCGACCGGATCATAGATGTCGATCTCGGTCAGCAGGGTCGGCTGAGTGATCTTGCCGGTGCCGATATTGGCCGGACTGGTCTCGGCTTTCAGCGGTGCGGCGAACGCCAGCTCCTCGGCGTTCTTCATGTCCGCGCGCATATGGCTGCCGGCATTGCGAGTAGGCAGAACCGAGAAACGATCGCCCGCGGCAAATGTACCCTGCGCGATACTAAGCGCAAAGCCATCAATAGTAGGCCCCTCAGTAGCGCCGATAGTGAAGGTGCTGATGGGGGCGGTCAAAGGGTCGTTATCATCATCCCAAGTCATGATCTGCCCGTCGGATAGACGGCGGACCTGATACTCGGTGGCGCTGGTGAATTGCACCTCGTAATCACTGGTCGTCAGCTGCGTGGTATCGGTGATCGTGACGTTGAGATTGGCTGACGGGTCGCTGTTGCCGATCCGCGCCAGGCTGCGCTGGGAAAGCAGCAGCGGATCATTGAGCGGGCGGAATAGCTCATTGCCGAACTGGCCGTTGAGGTCCAGGCCTTGCCCCAGCTGCCGGTTGATCTGATCGGTCACCGAAAGCGCCAGACGACCGACGGAGTTCAGCGACGTATCCAGTACATCCTGGCGATAGCGCAGCAGCCCCCCCATCTCACCGCCGGTGATCAGCGAGGTGACGTTTTGCCGCGAGTTGCCGCTGACGAACTGGATTTCACTGCGCAACGGATCGCTCTGCCCCGGTGTCACCTCCAGGCGGGCAGCATTCTTGCCCACCACCAGCGGTTGGCCAGAGCCAATGAACAGGTTGTAGGTATTGTCGTCCTGCGGCACCACCGTCACACCGACGAACTCGGAGAGTTTGCGCACCGCCTCTTCACGGGCGTCGAGCAGATCGTTCGGGGCCTGGCCGTTGGACGCCGCAACAGCAATGGCATCGTTGTAGCCAGCGATCGAGGTTGCCAGCTGGTTGACTTGATCGGTGACCGCCGACAGTTGCTTGTTGATGAAAGCGTTCTGTTCGTTCAAGCGGTCGTAGATGGTGTTGAAGCGTTTGGCCAGGCCCTCGGCTTCGGACAACACCAGCTGCCGCGCCGGAATGTTGGCCGGGTCCTCGGCTGCTGTCTGCAGCGCGGCAAACAGCTTCTGCATGCCCGGCGTGATGCCTGTGGTGCTGCCGGCAAGCAGCGAATCGAGCTGGTTGATCTGGCTGAGGTAAGCCTGGGTGTCGCTGTTCAGCGCCGTGCTGCTGCGCACCTGGGTATTGAGGAAGTCGTTGTAGATGCGCCGCACGTCGGTCAGGGTCGTGCCCGAGCCGATGTAACCGGCTCCGCTGAACTGCGGCGTGCGCGTAGCCTGCACGGTCTCCTGGCGGGAAAAGCCGGGCGTGTTGACGTTGACGATATTGTGGCCCGTCACCGACAGCGAGGTCTTGTTCGCAGCAAGACCGGAAAGGCCGATGTTGAGTAGGTCAGCCATGATTCAGCCTCAGGTCCTTGTGGTGGCGCTATCGGCAGCAGCGATTGCCTGGTAGGTCTGCATCTTGCGGGCGATCTGCGAGATCTTGCGCGCGTACTGCGGGTCAGTGGCGTAGCCGGCCTGCTGCAGTTCCTTGACGAAACGCTCCGGGTTTTCGGTGCTACTCAGCGCCTTTTCATAACGACCGTTGTTCTGCAGGAAGCTGACGTAATCGTCGAAGCTCTGCGCATAGGAGTCATAGGCGCGGAAGTTGGCGGCCTCGCGCACGGCCTTGCCGCCCTTGTATTCAGTGGTCAGCACACGTGCTGATTCGCCGTCCCAAGTGTTATGGGTCTTGATACCGAACAGGTTGTGGCTGGTCTGGCCGTCGCCGGTGCGGATGATGGACTTGCCCCAGCCGGTTTCCAGCGCAGCCTGGGCCACCAGATAGCGAGGGTCGACACCAATTTTCTCGGCTGCGGCCTCTGCCATCGGCAGCATGGTGGCGACGAACTCCTGCGGCGAGCTGAATGCCGCCTTGCCCGGAGCCAGTGGCGGCTGAGCGATACGACGTCCGCTCAGCGCGTCGCTGCCTGCCAGGCTCAGTGCTTTGTCTTTGGGCGCGGCACTGGTCTGGGCAGGAATCCAGTCGTTGCCGGCCAGCGCCTTGCCCTCGCCCTCACCTGCCGAGGGCACGATGCCTGCCAGCAGGCGGTCCGCCAGTTTGCCGGGCACCGCCAGACGACGGCGATTGAGCAGCGCCACGTCATCACGGAAGCCTTCGCTGCTGGCCACTTTGTCTGCCACTTTGTCAGCCGTCGCGGCGGACGTCGAAGCCACCGGCTGATCGACCTGGGCGAAGGGATTGGGGCGGCTCGACGGCTGCTTGATCTTCGACATCTGCCGCACCAGCACATCGGCCAGACCGATGCCGCGCCCCTCTTTGGACAGTGTCACTGCCAACTGCTGGTCGTACATGTCCTGGTAGGTCTTGCTCTCGTTGCTGTTCATGAAATTGCCCTCGCCGAACGCGGCATTGGCCGAACGCATGGCTTTGAGCATTTCGTTCATGAACAGCGACTCGAATTCCTGAGCCACCTTGCGGATGTTCTGCTCGCTGTCACCACCGACCTTGAACTGGTTCAGGCGGTTCAGATCGGTAAAGGCGCCGCTGTCGATGGGGCTTTTACCGTTGCCGAGCAGGCCGGCTGAGAGTCGAGAGTCCATAGGTTGTGCCTCTTTAAATCACAATCAGGTCAGCCTGCAGGGCGCCGGCTTGCTTGAGCGCCTCCAGGATGGCCATCAGGTCCGACGGCGCAGCGCCCACCTGGTTAACCGCACGGACGATCTCATCGAGGTTGGTGCCGGGACCGAACTTGAACATCGGCTTGGCCTCCTCCTCGGCACCAACACGCGAGTTGGGCACCACGGCAGTCTCACCGCCAGAGAGTGCATTCGGCTGGCTGACGATGGGGTCTTCGCTGATGGTCACGGTCAGGCTGCCATGCGTGACAGCGGCCGGCTGAACCTTGACGTTCTGGCCAATGACGATGGTGCCGGTACGCGAATTGATGATGACCTTGGCCATCGCCTGCCCGGCTTCCACTTCGAGATTCTCCAGAATCGACAGATAGTCGACACGCTGGTTGGGATCGAGCGGCGCGCTGACGCGGATCGAACCGCCGTCGATGGCCTGGGCCACACCCGGGCCGAGCAAATTGTTGACCTGATCGACGATGTTCTTCGCCGTGGTGAAGTCGGGACGATTCAGGTTCAAGGTCAGGTAGTTGCCCTGATCGAAACCGCTCGGCACCGGACGCTCCACGGTCGCCCCGCCAGGAATGCGGCCAGCGGAAGGCACGTTGACGGTGATACGCGAACCATCGGCGCCGCTGGCATCGAAGCCACCAACCACCAGGTTGCCCTGGGCGATGGCGTAGACATTGCCGTCGATGCCCTTGAGCGGCGTCATCAGCAGACTGCCGCCACGCAGGCTCTTGGCGTTACCAATGGAAGAAATGGTGATATCGATGACCTGGCCCGGCTTGGCAAAAGGCGGCAAATCGGCATGTACCGACACTGCGGCGACGTTCTTCAACTGTACGTTGCCGCCCGGCGGCACCTTGATGCCGAACTGCGCCAGCATGTTGTTGAAGGTCTGCACGGTGAATGGCGTCTGAGTAGTCTGGTCACCACTACCGTTAAGGCCGACCACCAGGCCGTAGCCGATCAACTGGTTGCTGCGCACACCTTGAATCGAAGCCAGATCCTTCAGACGTTCAGCCTGAGTTGGCAGGCTCAACAGCATGCAGCCGAGCAGTGTCGCCAGAAGCAACCAGTCGTTGGCGCCGCGATGACGATAACCACGATGCGCCACAGCGAACTGACGGCGGCACGCCCCGGCCGGGATGGTCTCGTGCCGGCCGGGCGCCCTGGAGGGTTGAACACGGGCGCCCTGCTTGCGAGCCGAGTCGACCGCGAAGGCCTTGCGCGCAGACCCGCTACCGGTGAATCGAGCGTACCAGTGGGCAAGACGGCTGAGCGTCAGGGACGGAGAATGAGGCAACCAGGTTTTCATCGACGTCACCCTGTGATCAGAACGGCCACAACGGGCTCATGAAGAAGCGGCTCAACCAGCCCGGCTGACTGGCATCGGCGAAAGCCCCGGTGCCGGAATAGGTAATGCGCGCGTCCGCGACACGGGTCGAGGCGACAGTGTTGTCGGTGGCGATATCGTCTGCACGAACCAACCCGGAGATACGTACCAGCTCATCGCCAGTGTTGAGGGTCATCCACTTTTCGCCACGCACGGCGAGAATGCCATTAGGCAGCACTTCGGCGACGGTCACGGTGATCGAACCGGACAGGCTGTTGCTCTGCCCCGCCTGGCCGGAGCCGGTATTGGCTCGCGTGGAATCCCAACTCGAGTCCAGGCTCAGGTTGTTGTTGGTCATGCCGAGGGCACTGAGGCTACGCAATGGGTTATCAGGCGCGACCGTCATACCGAACAGGTTGGGGACACCCAGAGAACCGCTGCTGTCTTTCTGCAGGGAACTGTTGGCGTTCTTGCTGGCCTGGGTCCGCTCGTTCAGGGTGATGGTGATGATGTCGCCCACGCGGAAGGCCTTGCGATCGTCATACAGACCGTTCTCGAAGCCGGCCTGGTAGATCGAGCCATTGTTCTGCGCCGCCGGCAACGGCGTGCGCGGCAGCACCGGCGCGTAATAGGGATCATCCGGCTTGGCTGTCGGCGCCACGCAACCGCTGCTGAGCAGCAGTGCAGCCAACAGAGGGAAACAGAAAATTTGCCGGTTCATAACCACTACCTCGCGGCGTTCACAACAGAGTCAAGATTGATCAGAGGTTCTGCGTCACGAAGGACAGCATCTGGTCGGCGGTGGAAATCACCTTGGAGTTCATTTCGTAAGCACGCTGGGTGGTGATCATGTTCACCAACTCCTCCACCACGCTGACGTTGGAGTTTTCCAACGTGTTCTGCAGGGTGGTGCCCAGACCGTTGAGCCCCGGGTTGCCGACCTGCGGCGCGCCGCTGGAGCCGGTCTCCAGGAACAGGTTGTTACCGATGGCTTCGAGGCCTGCCGGGTTGACGAAGTCGGCCAGCTGCAGGTTGCCGATGATCTGCGGCTGCGGGTTACCGGCAGTGGTGACCGACACGGTGCCATCCTCGCCGACGGTGAAGGTGCGCACTTCGTTGGGCAGCACGATGGCCGGCTCCAGAGCAAAGCCCTGAGACGTGACGATCTGGCCATCGGAGTTCAGATGGAAGCTACCGTCGCGGGTATAGGAGACGGTGCCGTCCGGCTGCAGAATCTGGAAGAACCCCCGACCATTCACTGCCAGGTCGAGCGGCTGTTCGGTGGTCTGCAGGCTGCCGGCGGTGAAAATCTTCTGCGTGCCGACCACGCGCACACCAGTACCGAGCTGCAGGCCGGACGGCAGTTCGCTGTCCTGGCTGGACTGGCCACCTGGCTGACGACGGATCTGATACAGCAGATCTTCGAACTCGGCCCGGTCGCGCTTGAAGCCGGTGGTGGCGACGTTGGCCAGGTTGTTGGAAATGGTGGTCAGGTTCATGTCCTGGGCGGACAAACCGGTCTTGCTGACCCACAGTGCCGGAAGCATATCGTTTCTCCTCGGGCGCCAGTTTCATGGCGCCGCGTACTGGTAATTAGCTAATCTGCAAAACCCGCGCCATGGCCGAGGCATTGTCTTCGGCGGTACGCATCATCTTGACCGACAGCTCGAACTGACGGGACAGGGAAAGGATCGCGGTCATTTCCTCCACAGCATTGACGTTGCTCGCTTCGAGAAAGCCGGAGGTCACCTGCACGGTGGCGTCGGCCTGGACTTCAGGCTGGCCTTTGACTCGGATCAGCCCGTCCGTGCCCTTCTCCATGCTCTTCGGATCGGGATTGACCAGCTTGATGCGGTCCACTTCGGCCAATACGTTGGGGTCTTCACCAAGCGCACGAATGCTGATGGTGCCGTCCTGGCCAATTTCCACCTTCTGCTCCGGCGGCACGGCAATCGGCCCGGCATTGCCCATCACCGGCAAACCGTTGCCGGTACGCAGAATACCCAGAGCATCGATGTTCAGGCTGGCGGTGCGCACGTAGGCTTCGCTGCCATCCGGCGCTTGCACGGCGATCCAGCCCTTGCCGCCAATCGCCACGTCGAGGTCTCGGCCGGTCTCCTGTAAGGTACCCGGGCGAAAGTCGGTCGCCGGACGCTCGCTCATCGCGAACACGCGCGCCGGATAGCTTTCCCCGAACAGCGGCATCGAACGCGCCTGCTCGAAATCACGACGGAAACCCGAGGTGGAAACGTTGGCCAGGTTGTTGGCATGGGCGCGCAGACCCAAGGTGTTGTTCTGCGCTCCGGTCATGGAGACGTACAGCATCTTGTCCATGGTGATTCTCCGAGTGGGCGACGTGCCCTTGGCTCTTTGCAAGCAATACAGCAAGCGTCGTGCCAAACCGTAAAATCACCATCAAGCTACTGATTTAAATGAATTTTTAAGAAATCAGGAAATTCCAGATATTCAGCTGCGGCGAGGTTTTGCCGGTTCCGGAAAAGCAAGCGGCAAGCCAGGCTTGCCGCTTTTACCTTAGAGAAGAGCCATCAACGCAGGTTGATGATGGTCTGAGTGATGGCGCTCTCGGTCTCGATGGTCTTGGCGTTAGCCTGATAGTTACGCTGCGCCACGATGAGGTTGACCAACTGGTCCGACAGCTCGACGTTGGAGTCCTCCAGCGCACCCGCTTGCAGGGCGCCAAGAGTACTGCTGCGCGGGGTACCGATCACCGGCTCACCCGACTCGAAGGACTGCACCCAAGCGGTTTTGCCCACTGGCGTCAAACCCTGGACGTTGGCGAAGTTGGCCAGCAGCACCTGCCCCTGCACCTTGGACTGACCATTGGTGTAACGGGCGAAGATGATGCCGGTATCGTCGACCTCGATGCCGGCGAGCTGGCCGGTGGTATATCCATCCTGACTGACCGCGTTGACACCGAAGGACGCGGCGTACTGGGTCGAGCCACGCATATCGAAGGTAAATGACTCGCTGTCGGCACCATTGACCACCATGGTTCCCGGGTTGGCCGGATCTTCCTCAGCCGGGAACCAATCGGTATCGGCGATAGCAAAGATGCCGTTCGGCGTCCCACCCGGAATGGCCGGCGCATCCAGCGCCGGATTCGCCGGAGTGCTGGCCAGCGGCGTCAGCGCCGGATTCGCCAACTGCCCTGCAGCATCGTAATTCACTGCATAGCTGAAAGGCTGAGTGCTGCTGGGATCACGCGGGTTAACACCATCGATGAGCACGTGCATGGTCCAGCCGTTGTTGGCCGGTGCTTCGTTCTTGACGAAGTACTGGCTCATCACGTGGGCGTTGCCCTGAGCATCATAGATATTGGTGGACGTCGACCAGTTGAACGACTGCGAGTCGCTTGGATCGAAGGTCGGCGCCGCCATGGTCCCAGCATTGGGCGGACGCACGGCATTGGAGTTCAGGTTGGTCGTCTGTGTGACCGAGGTGGTCGCCTTCGGCTCCTGCTGCCCGGCGTTTACCCGCAGGTCGGTCTGCACCGGCAAGATATTGCCGTTCTCGTCCGCCCCATAACCCTGCAGTCGGTAACCAAAATTGTTGACGATATAACCGTCACGATCGGTGCCGAAGTAGCCGGCGCGGGTATAGCTGATGTCGCCGTTGTTGCTGGTGACGAAGAAGCCGTTGCCGTTGATCGCCATGTCCAGCGCATTCTGCGTGTAATTGATGTTGCCCTGATTGAACAACTGCGCCACATCGGCCAGCAGCACGCCGCTACCCTGCGGGTTCTTGCCGGTACCGAGCATCGACGAGGCATACAGATCGGCGAATTCTGCACGGGATTGCTTGAAACCTGCGGTCCCCGCGTTGGCAATGTTATTGCCGGTGACATTAAGGTCGCTGGTTGCCGCGCGCAGACCACTGAGACCGATGTTGAAAGACATGGAAGACTCCTTTGCCGGAACTGCCGGCGGCAATAATTACTGGCCGATGACCTGCACTTGAGAAAGCGGAACGCTGCCCAGACCGGCCAGATTCAACATCAGCTCGCCACCACCCAGGGTGACGCTGTCAACGTTGGCCGGCAGCATGGTGTAAAGCCCTTTGGTCTCGTTGCCATATGTGGCCTGAGCCTCGAACTTGTAGGTACCGGGCGGCATCGTTTCGCCGTCGGCATTCTTCCCGTCCCAGATAAAGCTTACGTTGCCAGCAGCCTGCTCACCCAGGTTGATACGCGATACCAGCGCGCCGGCATTGTCGTAGACGTTGACGTACACGTTGCTACTGCTGACCGGCAGCACTGCGCTCGCCTTGAAGCTCTCACTGGTGTCGACGACAGCTTTCTCGCTGGGAATGATCACCTTGCGCCCGACCAACGAAGAGGCCTGCAGCGCCTGTGATGACTGGTAACCGGAAAGCAGCGACTCCATGCTGGTATTGAGCTTTTCAATACCCTCCACCTGGCTGAACTGCGCCAACTGAGCGATGAACTCGCCGTTGCCCTGCGGCTCCAGCGGGTTCTGGTTGTTCAACTGGGCCACCAGCAGATTGAGAAACTCGTTCTTGCCGAGGTCCTTGTTCTGCGTGTTGTCCTGCTTGATCTGATATTGATCGAGTACCGAACTCGTGCCGCTTACTGTGCTCATCCCTAGTCCCCTCTCAAAACGTTACTGACCCAGGGTCAGCACACGCTGCAGCATCTGCTTGGCGGTATTCATCATTTCCACGTTGGTCTGGAAAGCACGACTGGCGGAAATCATGTCAGCCATTTCCTCGACCACATTGACGTTGGGGTAGTAGACGTACCCGTCGGCATTGGCCATCGGATGATCCGGCTCGTAGCGCGGCATCAGGCTGCTTTGATCCTCGATCACGCCCAGCACCTGCACACCACGCCCTGCCTCATCCTGCTCGGCGAACAGCGAACCACGGTCGCCGTTCTGCGCTTGCTGGAACACGGTGGCAAACACCGGGTGACGGGCGCGATAGGTTTGGTCGATGCTCGACGAAACGGTCTCGGCGTTGGCGATGTTGCTGGAAATGGTATTGAGCCGAGTGCTCTGGGCACTCATGCCGGTTCCGGCGATATTGAAGACACTGGCAAGAGACATGGTCGCGCTCCTTATTCGCCGCGCAGGGCATTGGTCAGCCCTTTGAATTTGCTATTGAGGAAGGTGAAGCTGGCCTGAAACTGCACCGAGTTTTCCGCGTAGTTCGATTGCTCGATCTGCAGGTCGACGGTGTTCTGATCCAGGGAGGCATGGAACGGCGTGCGGTAAGGCAGCTCAGCCTCGCCCATGGCCACACCGTCAGCCGCGATGTGGCGGCCATCAGTGCGTGCCAGACTAACGTTGCCGCGCTGCTGCTTGGCGTTCTGCTCGGCGAGGACGCTGGCGAAGTCCAGATCGCGCGCCTTGTAGTTCGGCGTGTCAGCATTAGCGATGTTGTTGGACAGGACTTCGGCGCGCTGGGCGCGGAAGCCGAGTGCCTGCTCATGGATGCCGAGGGCTCTGCCGAAATTGATGCTCATGCTCTGAACCTTTGCCACTGAGGCCATGTGGTTACTGTTGCGAGCTATTCAGCAAACCCTGTGCCAACTTATTCAACCCTTATAGTTCAATAAGTTAAGCGAAAATCGAGAGAGAAAAAGCGGCAAGGCGGCAAAGCCTTACCGCCTACTGGCAAGCAAGCGGCAAAGCCAGGTAGAGCACGATTGCCGCTCGCAGGGTGTCGCGGGGCCGCCTAGGTCATGTGCACCGACTCTTCAGCATCGAAACCACTGGTGCTCACGGCGCACCCTAGTGCTCGAGCCCCATGGATTTCAGACCCCGGAAACGCGAGCGGGAGGCCATGGCCTCCCGCTTGCAAGACAAACACTATCGGTCTACTTGGCCTTGTAAATGATTCCCGGACTGCACTGCACCATCTGGTACTTGTCCGGCAGACCATTGAGCGCCTCGGACGCCCCCAGGAACAGGTAGCCACCGGGTTTGAGCGTGGCATGGATGCGCGTGAGGATGTCCTTCTTCACCTCTGCCGAGAAGTAGATCAGCACGTTCCGGCAGAAGACGATATCGAACTTGCCCAACGCCGCATAACTGTCCAACAGGTTGAGCGGACGGAACTCGACACGATTCTTGATTGGCGCCTTGACCTGCCAGCGTCCCGGCCCTCTCGGGTCGAAATAGCGCTGCAAGCGTTCCTGCGACAGGCCACGCCCCATGGCAAGGCTGTCGTACTCACCGGACTTGCAGTTGGCAAGCATCGAAGGCGACAGATCAGTAGCCACGATTTGCATGCCTGCTTTCAACTGACCAAGGTTGGTCCGCTCGAACTCGTCGATGGACATCGACAACGAGTACGGTTCCTGGCCGGAGGAACAGGCTGCGGACCAGATGCGCAGACGTTGCGCTGGGTAGGCCTTGATCAGCTCGGGCAGCACCCGGCTCTTGAGCACCTCGAACGGATAGGTATCGCGAAACCACAGGGTTTCGTTGGTGGTCATGGCATCCACCACCTGCTCGCGCAGCCCCCCACGCGGCTGGCTTTGCATGCGCTGCACCAGCTCGCCCAGGGTTTTGATGCCGTTCTGTTCCATCAGCTTGTTCAGACGACTGGAAACCAGGTACTGCTTGTTGCTGCCAAGCAGAATACCGCAGGCCTTCTCCAGGAAAGTCCTGAACTGCTCGAAATCCAAATTACCTGAAGACACTAGCGCCGCCTCACCAACCCTTACGTTCGCCAAAGGTCATACTCCCTCAGCCCCCATCCACTACTCGAATGCGATCAACCACGCGTGCAGCCAGATCGTCCGGTTTGAACTTGGCCAGGAAGTCGTCCGCACCGACCTTCTTCACCATGGCCTGATTGAACACACCCGAAAGCGAAGTATGCAGGAGGATGTGCAGCTTCTGCATGCGTGGATCGCTACGAATTTCAGTGGTCAAGGTATAGCCATCCATCTCCGGCATCTCGATATCGGAAATCAGCATGAGCAACTCCTTATCGGGATTACGTCCCTCCTCGGCCATGGACTTCAGATAATTGAGTGCCTCGCGGCCGTCGTTAAGCGCCGTCACCTCGACGCCGACAGTCTGCAAGCAGCGTGAAACCTGCTTGCGCGCCACCGACGAGTCATCGACGATCAGCACGTGCTTGGTCACTGCCTGGCTCTGTACCTGATCATCGATGACGCCAGCGGAAATCACTTCGGACGTCGGTGCGACCTCAGCAAGAATCTTTTCGACATCGATGATCTCGACCAGTTGCTGATCCAGCCGCGTGACGGCCGTCAGATAATGGTCACGCCCCGTACCCTTGGGTGGTGGATGAATCTCCTCCCAGTTCATGTTGACGATGCGCTCGACCGAGCGCACCAGAAAGCCCTGAACCTTGGTGTTGTACTCGGTAATGATCACAAAGCTGGTTTTCAAATCCCCCAAGGCCGCCCGACCCGTAGCAATCGAGAGGTCGAGGATGGGAATGGTGCCGCCACGGATATTGGCGACTCCCCGCACCACGGGGCTGGACTTGGGCATGATGGTGAGATTGGGGCACTGCAGTACCTCTTTCACCTTGAATACGTTGATACCGTAAAGCTGCGGGCCCTCCAGGCGAAAAAGCAACAACTCCAAGCGGTTCTGTCCCACCAGTTGAGTTCGCTGGTTAACCGAATCCATCAACCCGGCCATGCCCGGACTCCTCTCGTTTAATAACCCTGTCCCAATGAGCCTAGCAGGCGGCACGGGGCTTGCTTTGTCTTGTTCATGAAGCAGAGAACGTCATCATTCCGTCAGCTACTGGCAAAGTGCCTTATGCCTTTGCCCGTTTTACTCGCTTTGCCGACAATCGGCTACAGCGGCAAAGCGGCAGCGGACTTTACCAGCGCCGATCAGCTTATCGGCGCTACCGAGCGCTTTCTTGAGGAAGCCGTCGTCGATTATCTACAGCGTAGCGAAATCCGCGGACGCCATGAGATTCGTGTGAATCGACTTGACCCTCGCCTGCGCCTGGCTCTGTGCGACGTGCCGCTGACGACCTCACTCGAGAGCCCTGCACAACCGTTAGGACGAGTCACAACACGCGTCCGCTGTGATGGCAGTGCCCCATGGACCGTATTCGTTCCGGCAGAAGTACGTCTCTACCGTCACGTAGCGGTTCTTACCCGGCCCCTCAAGCGCTTGAGCATAGTCAAGGCTTCAGACCTGAATATGGCCGAGCGTGACATAAGCCAACTCTCGCAGGGTTATCTGACAGAACCGGCGCAAGTGATCGGCAAGAAATTGACGCGCCAACTCAACATCAATCAGGTCGTGGCCCCAACTCACCTGGAAGCAGCCGAAGTAATCCGCCGCGGTGATCAAGTTGTGATCAGCGCCGTCGGCTCCAATTTCAATGTGCGAATGCCCGGTGAGGCCCTGACAGACGGGGCTCCTGGCGAGCAGATCAACATCCGCAATCTGCGCTCGCAACGCGTGATTCGCGCCCGGGTCGTGGGTCCGGGCCAGGTCGAGGTCGCCATGTAGGCACGTTTCTTGTAGCGTAAAGGTTCGACGATTCCCTAAACTGTTCGACGACGCGATGAAATTAGTCCTAAAGTTTTCTCGGCAGTGGCCGAAAAGCATGGCAAGCGTCCACCATATCGTCCGAGGTTCTGCATCATGGTCATCGACTTCAACCGGCTGAACAATGCCAATACGCCCGCCAACACGGGTCGTAGCGGCGCGACTCAGGCTGGCAATCGCAATGAGTCGGCACAGCCGAGCAAGGCGCCTGTCACCGGTAGCGATGGACAAACCAACGCCAAGAGTGGCGAACCCGTGCAACTGAGCCGCGAAGCTCAGCAACTGCAAGCGATCGGTGACAAGCTGCGTGACCAGCCGATCGTCAACAAAGAGCGTGTGGCCCAGCTGAAACAGGCCATCGCTGATGGCAGCTATCAGGTCGACAGCAAGCGCGTCGCCCAGAAACTGCTCGACTTCGAATCCCAGCGCTAGTCCATGGGCTGCGCTGGGGGTGTTGGACGCCCGACCCCCAAGAGCCCGCCATGCAAGACACCGCCCTGCTTGACCTGTTCACCACCGATATCGGCACCGCCGAGCAGTTGCTTGAGCTGATCGACAGCGAATTTCAGGCACTGACCGATCGTGACCTCCCTAGCCTTGACCGCCTGCTCAGCGATAAGCAACCGCTTCTCGCGCTCCTGCAGCAGCATGGCAATGAACGCAGTCGCCTGCTGCAGGACGCCAATCTGAGCGCAGACCGCGACGGCCTGACCACGCTGGCGGCGCAATCAGCCATTGGCGATCAGTTACTTGCGCGCAGCGAAGAGTTGTCCACCCTGCTGCAACGCTGCCAGGAGGCCAACCTGCGCAACGGACGACTGATCCGTGCCAACCAGGCTTCTGTCGGTAGCGTGCTCGGTATTCTGCGTGGCGGTGAAACGCCAGGACTCTATGACAGCCGCGGTAGTGCCGCTAAAATCGCGCAGCAAAGGCCGCTCAGTCAGGCCTGAGCACCACCACCACAATAAAAGCACAGGGACATGCAGGCACTTCGCCAGTATTCTAGTGCCGTTGTAGTCTATGACTCGGAGAGTTCCGAACTGTGTCCAGCGCGTTCAACGACGAGAGCGGCCCTCAGCCGCCCAAGGTGCTCAAGACATCCGTCGAGATCATTGCCACCCTGCGTCAATTGCAGCAAAACCACGACCCTCTGGTAATCCAGTTCAAAGGGCGGAGTCAGCGTTTTCAAAGCTACCTTGTCGAGATCGATCGCGATCGCGCCCGCGTGGCGTTGGATGAAATCATCCCGACAGATGGAGAGCGCTTTCTCAAACAGGGCGAAACATTCAACGTCGAAGCCTTTCGCGAAGGTGTACGCGTGGCCTGGACCTGTGAACACGACGTACAACTGGGTGAGCTCGAGGGCGCCCCGTGCTATTGGGCGCCTCTGCCACAAGAGGTTATCTATCATCAGCGCCGCAGCGCCTATCGTGCACCGCTGAAACAGAGCGATCTGGTTAAAGTCGTACTGACCGGCGACAAGCTCCGCGAGGCGCTGCCCGGGCACATGCTCGACGTCTCCGCCACAGGCTGCAAACTGCGTTTCGCCGGCGACCTGACTCAGCAACTGAGCAACGGCCAGGTTCATGAACGCCTGACCGCGCAACTGCCTTTCGGAGCCATTACCTGTGCGGTGGAGTTGCGCCACGTGCAGTACGAAGACAAGGTCGACATGACCTTCGTCGGCACCCGCTTCTATCGCATGAATGGCCTGGAACAGCGCCAGGTCGAGCGCTTCGTCTATCAGCTGCAGCGCGAGGCACGTCGCACCGAAAGCGACGGCACCTTCTGATCCTTTCTACGTAAACGGCCTGTCAGGCCGCGCAACTATTGCGCGGCCCGCTCCGTGTTCTCGGCCTCAGCTGAAGATTCTGCGCTCGGTTCCTGCTGCATCTGCTCCTGCACCGTCTGCTCATCGACCCGCGGATCCAGCGCAGCCACCAGCGGCGAACTGGCGACGTTACCCGGCATGACCACGTGCTGCACCGGCGCATCGTCCACCTGGTGCAGATTGGTGACCACTTCCGGACGAATCCTCCAGACCAGAATCAGCGCGCAGAGACAGACGAACGCATACAGCATGTTGGCGCCGTAAAAGCGCATCAGCAGGCCCGTCAACAAGGGACCGATACAAGCGCCAACCCCGAAGGTGACCAGCAACATGGCGGTCAGCGACACGCGCCGTTCAGGCTCGACATGGTCGTTGGCCAGCGCAACGGCCAGCGGATACAGGCTGAACTGCATCAGACTGACCAGAAAACCGACGACTATCAGCAAGCCGAGAAAGACTTCCGGCAACGCAGCCAACGGCAACGCGGCGAGCAGCAGCAAGACGGCGCAACCGCGAATCAGGCG
Source organism: Pseudomonas pichavaramensis (assembly GCF_050473265.1). NCBI lineage: Bacteria > Pseudomonadati > Pseudomonadota > Gammaproteobacteria > Pseudomonadales > Pseudomonadaceae > Pseudomonas > Pseudomonas pichavaramensis. The sequence goes on from NZ_JBJKFJ010000002.1 coordinate 284,225, forward strand.
CACCCGGTCATGCCGATCTGACAGCCAACCCAGCGGCCATTGCACCAGTAGCCCGGCCAGGATGCAGCTCCCCATGAACAAGCCCACCTGCTCGGTGGAGAGTCCCATGCGCGTGGCATACAGCGGCGCCAGACCATAGAACGAGCCAATCAGCAGCCCGGCCACCGAAATGGTGGTCAGCGACAACGGCACCCGGCGCAAGAAGAAACGCAGCTCCAGCGGAGCCGGATGCAACGGGGCCGGGTGCAGTCGCCGCGTCAGCGCTACCGGCACCAGACACAGGGCAAAACACAGGGCGACCAGCATCAACAGCTCAAGCCCCAGGGTCGGGTGCAATACCAGCGCCAATTGTCCGAGAATCAACCCCATGTAGGACGCTGCCATGTAACCGCTGAACACCAGGCCACGCTGCTTGGCGTCGGCCTGCTCGTTGAGCCAGCTCTCGATCACCATGTACTGGCACATCATGCCCAGACCCACCAGCATGCGCAGGAACAGCCAGAACGGCAGCCACTCCACCAGGCCATGCCCGAGTACCGCCGCGGTAACCACCCCAGCGCAGGCCACGTAGGCGCGAATGTGCCCCACCCGGCCGATCAATCGGTGCCCGAGTTTGCCACCCAGCACCAGACCGAAATAGTTGGCCGCCATCAACGCACCGACCCACAGACCATCCACCGTATCGGCCAGTCGCAGGGCCAGGTAGGTACTGAGCAGACCGGAACCCAGCAGCATGAGCAATGTGGCGAAGTACAGCGAACGGAATGACTTCCAGATCAGTCGCATTGACGGATAAAGCTCCTTGTACGCAGGTAACGAAAAACGGCGTCAGGCTTGGCCAGCCAGAACACGACGCTCCCAAGGCGTTATTTCATCGTAGAAGCTGGTCAGCTCCATGCTCTTAGTGGCGATGTAGCCTTCGATGAATTCCGCACCAAACAGTTCGATTGCCAGCTCGCTTCGTTTCAGACGTTCGATGGCGGCATGCATGGTACAGGGTAGCGTCAATTCTTCAGGCACCTCGAACTCTCCCTGAATCGCCGGGCTCGGCTGTAGCTCACGCTGCAGACCATGCAGGCCGGCAGCAAGACTGGCCGCGAGCGCCAGATAAGGATTGGCGTCAGCGCCAGGCAGACGACTCTCCACCCGCCGCGCCACTGGCGCGCTGGCGGGGATGCGCAGCCCCGCCGCGCGGTTGTCCGCCGACCAGCAGGCATTGTTCGGTGACGCATAGGGATGGCACAGGCGCTGGTAGGAATTCACGTGCGGGGCGAACAGCAGGGTGAAATCCGCCAGCGCAGCCTGCTGGCCAGCGATGAAGTGATAGAAGGCCGGCGTCGCCTCCCCGTTGTCAGCACTGAAGATGTTGCGGCCACTGCCCTGCTCCACCACGCTCTGATGAATGTGCATGGAGCTGCCCGGCGTATGCGCCAGGGGTTTGGCCATGCACACCACGGACAATCCGTGCTTGAAACCGACTTCCTTGAGCAGATGCTTGAACAGGAAGGTCTGATCGGCCAGTTGCAGCGCATCGCCATGCAGCAGGTTGATCTCGAACTGGCTGACGCCCATCTCGTGCATGAAGGTATCGCGCGGCAGGCCGAGCGCCTCCATGCAGCGGTAGACATCGGCGAAGAACGGCCGCAGGCCATTGCTGGAACTGACGCTGAACGCCGCGCCACCATCCTCACGGCGGCCATCGAGCCCCAGCGGCGGCAGGAATGGCTGCTGCGGATCGGGGTTGCCGGCGAAGACGAAGAACTCCAGTTCGGTGGCCACGACGGGTTGCCAGCCCTGCTCGGCATAGCGCGCCAGCACGCGCTTGAGCAGGCCACGGGTGGACAGCCCGGAACTGCGCCCGTCCAGCTCGTCCGCGTCGCAGATCGCCAACGCGCGCGGCGGCTCGCTCCAGGGCAGGCGGTGGATCTGGCTCGGCTCGGCATTGAGCAGCAGGTCGCCGTCATCGCTGCCGTAGAAGCGCGCCGCCGGGTAGCCGCCCATGATGCATTGCAGCAACACGCCGCGAGCCAGCTGCAGGCGACGGCCTTCGAGGAAGCCACTGGCGGTCATCACCTTGCCGCGCGGTACCCCGTTGAGGTCGGGGGTGACGCAGTCGATCTCATCGATCCCTTGCAGTAGGATTTCCAATGGGCCGCAGCTGGCAGTGCTCATCTATTGTTGTCCTTGAATCGTGCGGATACCGCCTGACGGCAGCGAGACGTACAAAATACGCATCGCATGTTCAATATTTCAAGCAGTGCAAGCTTATCGAGATGCGACACCGCCTTGCACTCCGTCGCCGAGATCGACCGCCCTGGCTAGAAGCCCATGAAGGCTGTGCTAGAGTCGCGCGCTATTTTTTCGGCCCTGGCTGAAAGTCCTCTCGCCCCGGCGCCCTGCTCGAGCAGCGTGCCCAGCAACCAGAGACCACCCGATGTCCCAAGCCCTCCACCCTGCCCTGCAGCTTCTCAACCGCATCAGCCTGGTGACGCAGATCGTCATCGGCCTGCTGGCAGGCATCGCCCTTGCCTACGTCGCTCCCCAGGCTGCGCTGTCCGTCGGCTTCATCGGCAATGTCTTCGTCTCCGCGCTGAAAGCAGTGGCGCCCATCCTGGTGTTCATCCTGGTGATGGCCTCCATCGCCAACCACCAGCACGGTCAGCAGACCCACATCCGCCCGATTCTGCTGATGTACCTGCTCGGCACCTTCAGCGCCGCGCTGGTGGCCGTCGTCGCCAGCTTCGCCTTCCCCTCGGCACTGGTGCTGAGCAGTCAGGCCGCCGAGCTGTCGCCTCCCGGTGGCATTGGTGAAGTCCTCAAGACCCTGCTGATGAACGTGGTCGACAACCCGATCAATGCGCTGCTCAAGGGCAACTTCATCGGCATCCTGGCCTGGGCCATCGGCCTGGGCTTCGCCTTCCGCCATGCCAGCGCCGGCAGCAAGCAGCTGCTGGGGGACCTGTCGGGCGCGGTCACTTCCATCGTCAAGCTGGTCATCCGCCTGGCCCCGCTGGGCATCTTCGGTCTGGTGGCCGCAACCCTCGCCGAGTCCGGTTTCGACGCCCTGCTCGGCTACCTGCATCTGCTGGTGGTACTGGTCGGCTGCATGCTGCTGGTCGCCCTGGTGGTCAACCCGGCGCTGGTGTACTGGAAGATCCGTCGCAACCCCTATCCGCTGGTCTTCACCTGCCTGCGCGAAAGCGGCCTGACCGCCTTCTTCACCCGCAGCTCGGCGGCGAACATTCCGGTCAACCTGCAACTGTGCCAACGCCTGGGCCTGCACGAGGAAACCTACTCGGTATCGATCCCGCTGGGCGCCACCATCAACATGGCCGGTGCGGCCATCACTATCAGCGTACTGACCCTGGCCGCCGTGCATACGCTGGAAATCCCGGTAGACCTGCCCACCGCCCTGCTGCTTAGCGTGCTGGCCTCGATCAGCGCCTGCGGCGCCTCGGGCGTGGCCGGCGGCTCGCTGCTGCTGATCCCGCTGGCCTGCAGCCTGTTCGGCATCCCCAATGACGTGGCCATGCAGGTCGTCGCCATCGGCTTCATCATCGGCATCGTCCAGGACTCGGCAGAGACCGCGCTGAACTCGTCCACCGATGCGCTGTTCACCGCTGCAGCCTGCCTGGCGGAAGAACAGCGTAAGGCCTGAAAGCAACAGACAGAAGGCTTGCACGTGCGAGCCTTCTGGACTTCGGGTGGCGACACATCGGGCACCGGCAAAGGGAAAATTGATAACGATTAGCGTTTGAATTAGATTGACGCCTTTCGCAACCCACCGCGGACGGCTTCATGTTCGAATTGCAAAGCGTCAGTTTCAGCATCCCTGAACGTACCCTGCTGCATCCCCTGAACCTGCACATCGACGCCGGACGCATGGTCGGCCTGATCGGCCACAACGGCTCCGGCAAGTCCACCCTGATCAAGTTACTCGCCCGCCAGCAGTCGCCCAGCGGTGGCCATATCCTGCTCGACGGCAAGCCTCTGGCAAGCTGGGGCCAGCGCGACTTCGCCCGTCAGGTGGCCTATCTGCCTCAGCAGTTGCCGCAGACCGAAGGGCTGACCGTACGCGAGCTCGTGGGGTTCGGTCGCTATCCCTGGCACGGTGCCCTTGGCCGTCTGGGCGACGAAGACCGGGCGCACATCAAGCGCGCTATGGCGCTGACCGATACCAGCGATTTTGCCGATCGCTTGGTCGACCATCTGTCCGGGGGGGAGCGCCAGCGCGTCTGGCTGGCCATGTTGCTGGCGCAGAACAGCCGTTACCTGCTGCTCGACGAACCCACCTCAGCGCTGGACATCGCCCACCAGGTGGAAGTGCTCTCGCGCGTCCACGACCTCAGCCGTGAGCTGGGTCTGGGTGTGCTGGTGGTGCTGCACGACGTCAACATGGCTGCGCGCTATTGCGACCATCTACTGGCCCTGCACAGCGGTCGTCTGCTGGCCCAAGGCAGCCCGGCCGAGCTGATGCACGGCGAGACCCTGGAGCGCATCTACGGCGTGCCCATGGGGATAATGGCCAATCCTGCGGACGGATCGCCGATCAGCTACCTGCAATGACCCAGGGCTAGCGGTCACCTGTATAAGGCAGAGGCTGATCGAGCAAGGGACAGTTGTCGCAATGCTCGAGGCTGTCCAGACGATAACGAATGCAGCACACCCTGCGTTGGCGCCAGAGACCGTCGGGACGCAGCGCCTGGCTTACCTGCCGATACCGAACCGGGCTGAACAGGGGGTTGCGAACACCATCGGCGCATCGCTCCTGCTCCATCAGCTCGTGACCGTGAACCAACAGCGATGAGGGCAGGACCTTGCCCATTTCACCTACGAACCACTCCAGGTAATTGCCGGCGTTGCTCCAGAGCACCTTGGGTGACAGCCGTGCCTCAGTCGCCAGTATCTGGATAAACGCCTGCAGATGCCCGGTCAGCTCGGCGAAGCGCTGAAAGGCATCTGAGGGTGGAACAGCAAACGGTTCACCATCACCGGGTAACTTGAAGGCCTGTGGCAGCCCCTGCTCGTCCAACACCACCTCAATCTCATCGAGCGCCAAGGGTAGACGACGTCCCAACACCAGCGCGGCAGCGACCACTGGAGGAATCAGTCGCACCAGATAGTGCTTGGACCACTGCGAGACCAGTGCTCGACGATCCTGCCCGACATGCAAGGGGTCGAACCGCAGCAGCACAGTATCGAGTTGAGCCGTTTGCAGCAGCCGACGCACCGGCAGCGACGGGCGCGGGTCTTCGAAGGTAGTCAGCACGTCGCGGTAACTGGCGAACTCGCCAAAAAACAGCGGAGCAAGAGCCGCGATCATCGCCTCCCCCTGCGAGCTCGAGAGAATCTACTCAGCACAATCGGCATCGCTCGAAGAAGCGCTCGCGACTCTGCACCATCAATGCGGCGCGTTTGTGCGGAAAATCGAATTCCTTCTCCAGCCAGAAGCCGAGACGCTGCATGTGGCTAATCATCCGCTGATTGTCGGCACGCGGCTCGGCGACGATGCGCTGGGTACGGGGCTCATCCAGCAGCAGATAATGCACCAGAGCCGATAGCCAGCTTTCCACCTTGTGCGGCCCGCGATGCCCCTCCTCGCCAACCAGCATGTGAATGCCGCGGTCGTAGTCAGCGACAGCATAGAACGGCGCGATGCGGTCTTCCTTGGCCCAGTAAGCTTCGAAATAGGCGAACGGCTGATCGTCAAAACACCCGATCATCGTCAACACATGCGGATCGGCCGCCAGCCGCTGGAGATATTCGCGGTGCTGCTCGAGGCTGCCCTGTTCCTGCCAAAACTCGGCCACCCGAGGGTGATTCTGCCAGCGATTGAAGCGTTCAAGGTCGGCCTCGATATCAAGCGCACGCAGCGAGATCCAACTGCCCAGACACCTGTCGAAGCGACGATACAGTTCGCCATTGGGCTTCGGTGGGCGCTGCGGATGACGCCGCCCATCACTGAGCACGAAGCGCTGCGGATAGCTCTCGCTGGCCGCCCCGCGTCGCCAGGGCATTGGCAACTGCCAGAACATCGAGCGCTGCACCTGCCAGACGCCACCCGCCTCAGGACTGAGCAGCCCCTGTTGCACCAGCGCAGCAGGACAATCCTCGAGCCTCAGCAACAGTCGTTGGCAGGCAGGATCGATGGCGAACGCCTGATAGGAGAAAGCCCAGAGCGCCAGCGGCATGTCATGCCCCTGCAACCACCAAACCTCGTCCTGACGCTCGGCGCGCAACAGCGGCTGCCCATCCAGCGACAGGCTCAGCTCATCCGCACTGCCATCGACCAGAAGCACGCGCCCATCGGGCAAGGGCAGAGAAACATCGGTCATGGATATAACCTCGAAAACCTGAAGACGAATGGCCAATGAAAATATTTAGTCGAGCTCACTCAGGCGCTTTCCAGCGCCCGGGCCTGAGTCGCAGCCGCTGCAGGCAAGTGCTCGAACAGCGAATGGGCAATCTCCTCAGCGCGCATCGGCAATACCGACAGCAAGGTGTCGCTTAGCCCATGACTGCTCTGACTGAACCCCTGCAGGTAGACACCCGCTCGAAGTTGCGCATCAGCACGCACACGGTAGTCACGCTCGACCTGGAAATCGCCCAGGTATTTCTGCAGCGGCGCCAGCAACTCGCGGTGAGAACTGCGCTCATAACCGGTGGCGAGGATCACCGCATCGTAACGCTTGCTCTCAATATCACCGGTGGCACTGTCGCGTAGCGCCAACTCAACCCCCTCGCCGCTGGCGCGGGCGCTTTCAACCGTGCGTCGGCACAGGAAGCCATGACGCGCCAGCTTGGCCACCTTCTGCCGATAGAAGATGCCGTAGATACGTTCGATCAGATCCAGATCGACCACCGAGTAATTGGTGTTGTGGTACTCCTGAATCAGTTTTTCGCGCTCGGCCTCAGGCTCGTTGAATACCAGGTCGGTGTAGTCGGGGGTGAATATCTCGTTGACGAATGGGCTGTCGTCAGCCGGTTTTAACACGGCCGCACGCAGAATCATGTCCACTTGCACCGACGGATAACTGTCGTTGAGGTCGATGAAAGCCTCCGCCGCGCTCTGCCCACCACCAACCACGGCAATGCGCATCGGTTGATGGCGAGTACAGGGCTGGCTGGCCATGCGCTCCAAATACTGGGCGTGATGGAAGACCCGGGCGTCGTCACGCAGATGGGTGAAGGCAGACGGAATCCGCGGAGTCCCGCCGGTACTGAGGACAATGGATCGCGCCAGGCGGAAGCGTTCGTTGCCCTGACTGTCGACGGAGATCACCCGTAACTGGTCGATGCCCTGAGCAGCATGCACCGGCTCGACGCGGACCACCGACTCGCCGTAAGCGCACTGATCGGCGAATTGCTGGCCGACCCAGCGCAGGTAGTCGTTGTACTCCAGCCGGCACGGGTAGAAGGTGCCAAGGTTGATGAAATCGACCAGACGCCCCTGCGCATGCAAGTAGTTGACGAAGCTGTAGGGGCTGCTGGGGTTGCGCAGCGTCACCAGATCCTTGAGGAAGGAAATCTGCAACTCACTCTGGCTCACCAGGGTATTGCCGTGCCAGCGGTAATCCTGCTGCCGATCGAGAAACAGCGCGTGATAAACACGCCCTTCCCGCTCGGCCTGCTCCTGCAGGGCAATAGCCAGTGCCAGATTGGAGGGGCCGAAACCAATGCCGAGCACGTCGTAGGTAGGAACGATCAACTGAGTCATGATGCCTGTGTCCTTTAGCCGTTTGCCACGAACAAGCCATGGGCCTGCCTGGGATAGTCCGCTTGCTCGGCCTTACGGCATGAGGCTGCGGTCTTGAAGAAAAGACGAGACAGGCGCTCAGAAATTTATAATCATTCTCATTATTGATGTTTGATCGACAGTCCGATCTCAACCCACCCACTGGCGCAGGCGTATGCGGCAATGTTTCATCGCATTGACGATATGCTTCTCCACCATGTCGCGAGAGATGCCCATACGCTCGGCGATCTCGGCATGAGAGCAACCTTCCATCTTGCGCAACAGAAATGCCTGACGACAAACCGGCGGCAGCTCGTCCAATGCCCGCCTCAGCAGCCTCAGCTGCTGCGCCTGACTGGCCTGAATCTGGGGATCACAGGCATCGTCGAGCGCGTCATGCTCCAGAGATTCGAGCGGCTCGTCGGCGCGCACCTGCGCACGCCGATAGCGGTCGACACTCAGGTTGATGGCGGTACGGAAAAGAAAGGCGCGCGGCTGCTCGATGACATCCATGGTCTTTCGCTCGAGCAGCCGCAGAAAACTTTCCTGAGCCAGATCCGCAGCCGCCTGGCGATCACCCAACGTACGACTGAGGTAGCGGATCAATTCTTGGTAATGCTGTATCACAACGCTCTCTGAATCCCTGACGGAACCGCCCCGCGCAGGTTCCTGATGTGTCATGGCAACAGACACTTGCTGACAGCCTGGGCCAGCGATACTTATAATCACTCGCATTTTGTGCAAATGAAAGCCTGGGATGCCCGAATGATCGAGCAGCAATCCACCGACGAAGACGAGCGCCTCAGCGCCGAGGCGGCGTACTGGTGCGCGCGTCTGCATGATGTGGACTGCACTGCCGAGGAACGCCAGGCCTTCGCTCGCTGGATAGCCGCTGACCCCAGTCACCAGCACGAGTACGACGCCATGCTGGTGATCTGGCAATTGGCCGATCAACTACGCCCGACACACGCCCCCATGCCTCGGCACGCACCAATCCGCCCCCGCCGCCAACGCAGCCCTTGGCGCGCAGCCAGAATAGCCACTGCCGCCATGCTGGGCGCCGTGACCATCTGGCTAGGCGGTTGGTCGGCTGGCCTGCTGCCGGCCCAGGTTGGCTACTACGCGGCACAGGACACCCCGCGCAAAGTCATATTGGCAGACGGCTCGCACGTTCAGCTCAACAGTCACAGCCGACTGATCTTCGCCACCTTTCGCGACCGCCGCAGTGCCTGGCTCAAGAACGGCGGCGAAGGCTACTTCGAGGTCACCCACAACAGCGAACAGCCGTTCAGCGTGCTGACCGGCAATGGCCAAGTCCGTGTCACCGGTACCCGCTTCAATGTCTGGACGGATGATCTGCAGATGCTGGTCAGCCTGCTTGAAGGTGCCGTGGTGGTCAGCCCACCAGAGGGCGTCCAGAGCGGCCAGGCGCAGCTTTCGCCCGGCATGCAGGCGCGCTACCGCCATGGAAGCAACCAGATCGATGTGGAACAGGCGAGCACCACCAGTGCCATTGCCTGGATCGAAGGAAAACTGGTGCTGGATGATCTGGCATTGAGCGTCGCCCTGCCACTGATCAACCGCTACCTCGAGCAGCCGGTACGCCTGGGCGACGCAGCCAGTGGCAACCTGCGCATCGGCGGTATCTACCGAACCGATGATCTCCAGGCCCTGATCGAATCATTGCCGACCGTGCTGCCTATAGAAGTCAAACGTCACGATGACGGTGGTTTGGTACTGAAGAGCCGCTACGCGCCGCTCTAGCCGAACGCTCCATGCACTTCAAACAGGATGATGCCGGATTTGCACGTAGAACGAAGTTCGTGCTGCAAGACACTCATCCAGGGTTTTCTTTGAGTTTTCTCTCGCCTTATCCGTCTTAACAGGAACGATTCGGGTTTGCAGTCATTTCGATTGCAACCGCGTCGCCCCGTTTTCCGGCGCAGCCCTGCGCCGAGCCTCAGGACTGGATGATGCAGACACCTCCGCAAAGTACATTCCGCGAACTCTTCCGGCTGTTACGCCCGTTCGCGCCACAACTCGCCGCAGCCACCCTGCTGGGCATTCTTGGCGGCGCCAGCATCACGGCACTGCTGGCCACCATCAACTACAGCCTGCATTCCGATGACGGCATGCACAGCGCCCTGCTGTTAGGTTTCGCCGGACTCTGCCTCCTGGCTCTGGTGGGCTCTATCGTGTCCGACATTGGCACCAACTATGTCGGTCAGCATGTTATCGCGCGCCTGCGCAAGGATCTGGGCAGCAAGATCATCTCGGCACCGATCGACCAGATCGAGCGCTACCGCAGTCATCGCCTGATCCCGGTGCTGACCCACGACATCGACACCATCAGCGACTTCGCTTTCGCTTTCGCGCCACTGGCAGTGTCGCTCACCGTCACCCTCGGCTGCCTGGGCTATCTGGCCTCACTGTCGCTGCCCATGTTCCTCACCACTGCCCTGGCTATCGTCATCGGTAGCGCCATCCAGTACGTCGCGCGCAGCAAGGGTATCCGCGGTTTCTTCCAGGCCCGCGACGCCGAGGACGACCTGCAGAAGCACTACCGCGCCATGGCCGAAGGCGCCAAGGAATTGCGCATCAGCCGTCCGCGCCGTTTCCAGCACTACAGCGAACGCCTGCAGGGCACAGCCGAGCGCATCTGCGACATCCAGATCCGCTCGATCAACCTGTTCGTGATCGCCAAGGGGTTCGGCTCAACCCTGTTCTTCATCGTCATCGGTGTAGCCCTGGCTTACCAGAGCTTCTGGCCGAGCACCGACAAGGCTACACTGAGCGGCTTCATCCTGGTACTGCTGTACATGAAGGGGCCACTGGAGCATCTGATTGGCCAGTTGCCCATCGTCAGCCGCGCTCAAGTGGCCTTCCGCCGCATCGCCGAGCTGTCGCAGCGCTTCTCTTCGCCGGAACCCAACCTGCTGCTGCGAGACGACGGCCGCAGCGCACCGCCCATGCGAGGTATCGACCTGCGCGGCCTGCACTACCGATACCCCACCGAAGACGGCGGCGAAGGCTTTGGCGTTGGCCCGGTGGATCTGCATATCCGCCCCGGTGAGATCCTCTTCATCGCTGGCGAGAACGGTTGCGGCAAAACCACCCTGATCAAATTACTGCTGGGCCTCTATGTGCCCAAGGGCGGTACGTTGCTGCTCAACGGCGAGATGGTGACAGACGCTAATCGCGATGATTACCGCCAACTGTTCACCACCATCTTCGCTGACTACTTCCTGTTCGAGGATCTGCTCAAGGGCAGTCAGGACATACCGTCCGAAGCCAACCGCTACCTGGAGCGCCTGGAGATCGCCCACAAGGTCAGCCTGAACGACCACAACTACTCGACCACCGACCTTTCCACGGGCCAACGTAAACGCCTGGCGCTGGTGCAAGCCTGGCTGGAGAAACGTCCGGTGCTGGTGTTCGACGAGTGGGCTGCCGACCAGGATCCGGAGTTCCGCCGCATCTTCTATACCGAGCTGCTACCAGAGCTTCGGGCTCAGGGCCGCACCTTGATCGTGATCTCCCACGACGACCGCTACTTCCACGTAGCCGACCGCCTCCTGCAAATGGCCTCGGGGCGAATCGTTTCGCTGCAGCAACAGCATCGCGGCACCGCCGAACACGCCACTGAGAGCACTCCCGCCGGGTAAGGCGCCAGCAAAGCACGAGCGTGAAATTTCTTTTCCGGTTTCTTCTTACTCGTGCGTCTTAAAGCAAATCATTCTAATTAAAACCAACACTACATAGACAATTCAGGAGTACAGCAGTGCGCTCATCCAGCTATTTCTCTCCGTCCGCGAACACGCTCAAACCTCTGGCTCGCCTGGTGCGCGCCACTGCGTTCGGCCTGGCACTTGGGGCTTCTGCACCGCTGCTGGCCGAGCCCGTACGTATCGACCTACCCGCTCAACCGCTGGCCTCGGCACTGACCAGTCTGGGGGCGCAGACCGAACTGCAGATTCTGTTCAACCCGGCCCAACTCAGCCGCCTACGCAGCAAGGCCGTGGTTGGCGAAATGGAGGCCTTACAGGCTCTGGACGCCCTGCTCGAAGGCACCGGCGTGCGTTATCAGCTCGACGGTAATCGCGTCAGCCTGTTTACCAGCACGGGCGACAATGCCCTGGCCCTGCCCGAGCAGGTAATCGAAGGGCGTAGCGAAGGACAGAACAGTTTCGTCCCCAAAACCAGCAACAGCGCCAGCAAAACCAACACCTCGTTACTGGGAATTCCTCAGTCGGTATCGGTGATTACCCGCGCCCAGATCGAAGCCCAGGGCGCACAGACAGTCACCGAAGCGCTGCGTTATGTACCAGGGGTTAAGGTGGAGACTTACGGCCTCGATCCGAAAGGCTACGACTGGCTGTTCATTCGCGGCTTCAATGGCCAGAGCACCAGTGATTACCTCAATGGCCTGCGCCAGCAAAGCAACGACTACGCCATGTTTCGCAGCGAACCCTATGCACTCGAAAGAGTCGATGTGGTTCGCGGCCCCGCCTCGACCCTCTTCGGCCAAGGTGATGCTGGCGGGGTTATCAACCGGGTCAGCAAGAGACCTACCGCCAACCAGGTCAACGAAGTTCAGCTCACTGCCGGCAGCCATGAGCGCCGCCAGGGTCAGTTCGACGTGGGGGGCGCGCTCGATGAGCAGAACCAGTTTCTCTACCGCGTCGTCGGTCTATACCGCGAAGCCAACACCCAGGTGGAGTATGACGATGGTCATGAGCTGGAAGATGATCGCCAGTATATCGCACCGTCCTTCACCTGGGCGCCAAACGAGGACACCAGCCTGACGCTGCTCACCGACTTCCTGCGTGATCGCAACGGCGGCAGCCTGTTCGTCTACACCAAGCCCAACGGTCACACCACCGATACGCTGCTCGGCGACCACAGCTTCAACCGCTTCGATCAGGATCAGTACAACCTCGGCTACGAGTTTCGCCACCGCTTCAACGATGCGCTGGAGTTCCGCCAGAACCTACGCTATGGCCAGGTGGACCTGACGTTCAACAACCTGCTGCCGGCACTGATCGATACCGCAAGTGGCACTGTGATTCGCACCGCTGACCGCCGCCAGCAGCATATGAACACCTTTGCCGTCGACAACCAGCTGCAGGCCGACTTCAATACCGGCTCGATCCGCCATACCTTGCTCACTGGCCTGGACTACAGCTGGCAGAACGCCGATATCAAGTTCTACCGCAATCTGCCGCAAGGCTTCGGCGGCCAAACCCCGGCGCTGAACGTGAACAACCCGATTTATGGCCAACCAATTACAACGCCTGGTCCGGGTAACTCACTGACTCAGGCCAACTACGATCAAACCATCGAACAACTCGGTGCCTACGCCCAAGATCAGATCCACTTCGACGATCACTGGCTGCTGACCCTTGGCGGCCGCCACGACCGGGTGCGCAACGACTTCGACAACAACATCCAAGGCGGTCGATCCACCAACCAGAAAGACGATGCCTTTACTGGTCGCGTGGGCCTGACCTACCTCACCAGCTTTGGCCTGGCGCCCTATATCAGCTACGCCGAGTCCTTCGCACCCAATAGTGGAGTGAGCCGCCTGGGCAACACATTCGACCCGAGCGAGGCCAATCAATGGGAAGTGGGGGTGAAGTACCAGCCGCATGACGACCTTCTGCTGACTCTGGCAGCCTTCGATCTGATCAAGACCAACATCCTTACCCCCGAGCGCGACAGCAACGGTGCAACCACAGGCTTCAATGTTGCAGAAGGTAAACAGCGCTCGCGTGGCATCGAGGCCGAGGCTCGCCTCAAGCTGGACGAACACTGGGATATCCTCGGCTCGTACACCTACACCAAGGCACAGATCACCCGCAGCAACGACGGCAACCAGGGCAACCGCCCGGCCAACGTGCCGGAACACATGGCCTCGGCCTGGGTGAACTACAACTTCACCGACGGCTCGCTGCGGGGGCTGACCCTGGGCGCGGGTGCCCGTTACGTCGGCTCGATGTATGGCAACAACGCCAATACTTTCGGGGCCGACAGCTACACCCTGTTCGATGCGTCAGCCAGCTACAAACTGACGCCACAGGTCACGCTGGCCGTGTACGCGCAAAACCTGCTGAACGAGGACTACACAGCCACCTGCGACGCGGCCACCAGTTGCTACCTCGGCCTGGAACGCAACCTGATGACCAGCGTCAAGTACAGCTGGTAACCAGGTGCAAAGCCCGGCACCGCCAATGGCGCTGCCGGGCTTTTGCTTGCTGACTGATCAGGCTCCTGCGGGAGCCTTGCGCGTATCTGGAGAATTCCTTGCCCGCCTCAACCAACCGCCCCCACCGACTGCTGAAACGCCGCCAGCTCCTTCAGGCCATGGCCATCGGCGGACTGGCCCTCGGCTATGGCTTGCCACTGCGCGCAGAACCGCTGCAGCGCGTGGTCGCCATCAACTGGGCCGCAGCCGAAACCCTGCTGACCCTCGGTGTGGAGCCACTGGCCATTTCCGATGTCGGCTACTACCGACGGCGCATGCCCCCACCACCCCTGCCGCAGACCGTGCGTGACATCGGCCCCTACTGGGAACCCAACCTCGAATTGCTGCATCAGTTGAACCCACAACTGATCCTCAGCGACGCCCTGCCCAACAGCGTGTTACGCGCGCTCGGTGATATCGCACCAACCGAGGTGGTAAACGTCTTTCCCACAGACAGGGGGGTCTGGAACAGCGCCAGCGCCTTCATGCGCCAAATAGCCGAGCGCCTGCACCTGAGTGATCGCGCCGACGTTTATCTGCAAGCCGCAGAGCAACGCCTGGAAGTGCTACGCGCTCGTTTGGCGCTACGCCCGCAGCCCGCGTTGTACATCGCCGTACTCAATCAGGACGGCCGCCACGCCACGGTCTACGGCCAGCACAGCATGGCCCAAGACGTGCTCCAGCGGCTGGGGCTGCACAACGCCTGGAGTGGCCCGAGCAATGCCATGGGCTTCAGCCTCACCGGTATCGAGCGCCTCAGCGAACAACCCGATGCCCATCTGCTGTACATCGAAATCCCCACTACCTCGGCGCGCCTGCAGAGCCTGCGTCAGCCCAATGCCCTGTGGAACAACCTGCCGGCGGTACGCCGCGGTCAAACTCAGCCTCTGGGCAAATTCTATCCGTATGGCGGCGTGGCCTCGTTCCTCAGCCTGGCCGAGCGCATTGCCGACTATCTGGACAGCCAGGAGGTCCAGCATGGCTGAGTCACTGAGCCTGCCCGTGCGGCGCGCCCAACACAGCCTGGGCTCGGCGCTGTGCACCCTGATCATTGCCACGCTGGCAGCGCTGCTGGTGTGGCGTGGTCTCAACGGCTTGCTACCGCGCGAGCTGTGGTGGCAGGCGTTATGGTCACCGGATCTGGACAGCCCCAATCAGGTACTGCTGCATTTCAGCTTCGCGCCACGCCTGCTGGTCAGCCTGATGGTCGGCGCCGCTCTGGGTCTGGCCGGCACCCTGTTCCAGCAGATCCTGCGTAACCCGCTGGCCGAGCCGGTGACCCTTGGCGTCGCCGCCGGTGCCAACCTGGCGCTGTCGGTCACCACCATCTGGGCACCGACGTTGCTGATCCATGGCCTCGAAGCCGTGACCCTGGCCGGCGCCGGGCTGGCCACCCTGGCCCTGTTCAGCTTCGCCTGGGGCCGTCATCTGTCGCCGTTGCGATTCATCCTGGCCGGCATGGTGATCAGCCTCTACTGCAACGCGCTGAACGCCCTGCTGGTGCTGTTCAACCACGACTACCTGATCGACCTGCTGCTATGGCAAGCCGGATCGATCAACCAAAGTGGCTGGGATGGGGTGCTCTACCTGGCACCACGCCTGGCCGTCGCCGCCACGCTCGCCGTGCTGCTGGTTCGCCCGCTGGCAGCGCTCGGCCTGGAAGACCAGAGCGCTGCCAGCATCGGCGTGTCGCTGCGCGCCACCCGTGGCCTCGGCCTGCTGATCGCGGTGGCACTGAGTGCCTTCGTCACCAGCGTGGTCGGCATCATCGGCTTCATCGGGCTCGCCGCGCCGGCCATCGCACGTATGACCGGCGCTCGCACCCTGCGCCAGCGGTTGCTGTGGGCGCCTCTGCTCGGCGCCGTGCTGCTGAGCCTGGTGGATCAGTGCGCACGCGAGCTGTCGCGTCTGGTCGGCGAAGTACCGGCCGGCATCCTCACTGCGGTGTTCAGCGTGCCACTGCTGCTGTGGCTGCTTGCGCGCCAGCGCAGCGGTAGTATCCAACCGCACAGAACCAGCCTGGGACAGCCTACGGCGCATCCATGGCGGCCAATCCTGCTGATTTTCGGGCTGCTGGTCGTACTGCTGATACCCGCCGTATTCCTGGCCAAAGGGCTGCAAGGCTGGCAATGGGCTGAACTCAGCGAGCTGCACTGGCGTTTGCCACGCGTGTTCGGTGCACTGGCCGCCGGCGCCATGCTGGCCATGGCCGGGCTGCTGGTGCAACGCCTGACCGGTAACCCCATGGCCAGCCCAGAAGTGCTGGGCGCCAGCTCCGGCGCGGCGCTGGGCGTACTGGTGCTGTTTCTGTTGGTGCCGCAGCCGCAAGCACTGATGCTACCGGCAGCCAGCCTGGGCGCCCTGCTGACCCTCGCAGCTCTGCTCTGGTTCGCCTGGCGCAGTGTCTTCAGCCCCGAGCGTCTGCTGCTCACCGGCGTGTGCCTGACCACCTTGTTGGGTGCGCTAAGCACTCTGTTGATGGCCAGCGGTGACCCACGCATGACGGCACTGATGAGCTGGATGACCGGCTCGACCTATCAGGTCGATGCCACTGCCGCCACGACCGCCATGACCCTGACCGTGCTGCTGGGCGCCGCTGCATTGCTGCTGGCACGCCCGCTCGATCTGCTCGGCCTGGGCAACGGTACGGCGGCAGCGCTCGGCCTGCGCCTGCGTGCCAGCCACCTGGCCATCCTGCTGTTGGCTGCCCTGCTCACCGCCGCCTCCACCCTGATGGTCGGCCCTCTGAGCTTCGTCGGTCTGATCGCACCGCATATCGCCCGCCACCTCGGCGTGCGCCGTGCGCTGCCGCAGCTGTTGCTGAGCGCGGGTGCCGGCGCGCTGATCATGCTGCTGGCCGACTGGCTGGGACGCAACCTGGCCTATCCCTGGCCGGTTTCCGCCGGATTGCTGGCCGCCTTCATCGGCTGCCCATACTTCCTTTGGCTGATGCAGCGCGAACGCCGCGGCTAGCGCATCGTCGACGGCTGGTGCGCGCAGCGCACCCTACGGAATGGCGTTACCCCCGACGCTCGTAGGGTGCGCCATGCGCACCCGCTTCTCGTCGACCGATACGCCCTACCAGCAGCGCCGCAGAAACGCTGCCGCCTGCGCGTAGTAATCCAGCACCTCCGGCACCAGCCCGGCCATGCGCAGGAAGTCATGGGTCATGCCACGGCATAGCCGACTCTCTACGACCACACCCTGCTCGCGCAGATGCTCGGCATAGGCCAGGCCCTCGTCCAGCAAGGGGTCGAACTCGGCGATCAGCAGCAGCGCCGGCGCACTGCCACGCAATTGTCCCTCCGCCAGCAACGGCGAGCAACGCCAGCGGCAACTCGACACCACGCGGCAAGGCCACACCGACACGTACTTCAGGGCCGATGCCGAACGCAATCAGACGCTGGGCCAGACGGTTGGAGTCCAGTTCCAGACGATGACGGTCAAGTGGTCGCCCTCGAACATCTCCAGCGAGAAGTCCTCGGCGGTTTCGTCCTGCCAGGCTGCCAGCGCATCCACCGACACCCGATCCGCCTTGCCACCCAGCACATGGATCGGGCAACCGAGCAGCGCACGCCGGTAGTAGCGATAACGGCCACAGAGGAGAAAATCGGCGCGCAGCACCGGCAGGGTCAGACTGAGCATTTCCGCATCGTCAAATACGGCTGCAGGGGTTCCCCCCAGGGATCGAAGACGCAGCAGCAACTGCTCATCGCTCTGCTCCTGCGCCAGTTCGAGGTGAGCCTCGCGGCGCGACGGCGCTGGTGCTGCCGAGGCAAACAGTGCCTGCGGAGAAGGCATGCCGAGCTGGCGCAACGCATGGGCCAACTCGAAAGCCAGCAGGCCACCGAGACTATGGCCAAACAGTGCATAGGGCTGCCGGAGCGACTCGCTCAGCTCAGCCGCGAGCTGATTGGCCAGCGCCTGCATATCGGTCTGCAGGGGTTCATTGAAGCGCCGACCACGCCCAGGCAACTCCAGCGGCAACACCTCGACCCAAGCCGGCAGTGAACGACGCCAACGCGCATAAGCCATCGCGCTGGCACCGGAATATGGCAGGCAGTACAGGTGCAGGCGGCTCACTGCTCCGCTGCCTCGCCGCTCATCGCCTGACGCAAGCTCAGTGGGCGCATGTCGACCCACTCCCGCTCGACGTAGGCCAGGCACTCCGCCTTGCTGCCACGCTGCTGCGTCTCACGCCAGCCGGCGGGCACAGCCTTGTCGGCAGGCCACAGGGAATACTGCAGCTCGTGATTGACGAGAACCTTGAATGTCGCGTCGTCGCGATCGAATGCCATCTCTGCCTCCTTCTCGCCCGGGTTGGGCGGCTTTCCGATGAAGACGAAGGAGAAAAGCTAATAGTTAGGATTAACTTATGAGATTAATTATCATAAGCGCCGTTTGAGGATATTCTCATCCGACTGAACGTTTTGATCCTGGATCGGGTCAGAGGCCACGTATGATTTGATAATAATTATCAACTACATTAGATTTGGCCACCTCGATACCGGCGCAGGAACCGCCAGGCAGGGCTAAAAGACCCGCGCAATGGATTCGCGCCAGATCTACCCCATGTGGACGCCCATCACGCTCTGGCCGCATAGGAAACATCTCATGCCCAAGACGCTCCCTACTCAGCAGCATCTGGCCCTGCACGACCTGTTCGTCACCCGCAGGCAGACCTTCATCAACGCAGCAGCGCGCATCCTCGGTTGCCGCAGCCACGCCGAAGATGTGGTGCACGACGCCTATATCAAGCTCAGCGCCGCAAGCAGGGTGCCTAACATCCAGTCGCAAAGCAGTTACCTGTTACGCGTGGTGCGTAACCTGGCGATCGACCTCTATCGCCGTCAGGCTCTGGAGAAACGCTATGCCGGCAGTGAGGAAGAAGGCCTGCGTATCGCCGCCCCTGGCGCCTCGCCAGAGATAAGCCACGAGAGTCGAGAAACCTTGGAAATGCTCTCCTCGGCCTTGGCGCAAATGCCCGAGCGCACTCGCTACGCCTTCGAGATGTACAAACTGCACGGGCGTACTCAGAACGACATTGCCAAGGAACTGGGGGTTTCACCGACCCTGGTGAACTTCATGGTGCGTGATGCACTGCTGCACTGCCGGCAAGCGCTCAAGCGCATGGAAAGCAAAGCACGTTGAAACGAGCGGGAAAATAAATGACGCACCCATTGGGTAGTGGCGCACAGGCTGAGAGAGACCCAGCCAGAATGGAGCACAGTCCTCAGGGCCATATGATAGAGGGCATTGAACTTTTCTCGATTTACAACATGTACCTGAAGCCGAAAGCTGCTGCTATTCACACAGCAGCTACCCGAGAAAGTCCCAGCCTCCATTTGACTCCGCCGGCCTGCAACCTATCCGGGACTCCCAGCCTGGGCGCTCGCTGGTCATGCCTTCATCAGCACGGCCCTCAGTGCTACGTTGTACCGAGGAGCAAGCGAAAGAATACAGGCGCGGATCGAAGACATTATTCAAGAACCACTCTTCTAGCCACACACCATGCCTAAGCCAGCCAATGACTTGGCCGCCCCGCCCATAGGGGTAGATGACAGGACAGGGCAGCAAACCTGTGAGTGCCGCCACCCCACCCTGAACAAAAGCTGCCTTTAGAAGTCGTAGCGTGCGGCCACGCCCAGGGTCATTGGTGCGCCAACGTCCAGCAGGTCATCGCTCTGGTTGTTGGTGATGTACTCCTCATCGAAGAGGTTGTGCACGTAACCGCTTAGCGTCAGATCGCCAATGGGAAACTCGGCGTTCAGGTTTACCAGCGTAACGCTGTCATTAAAGCGTTTACCGGTCACGGTACTGCCACTCACGTCGAAGTTGGAAATACTTTTGCCCTGATAAACGACATCACCGCCAATCAAAAGACCGTTGGCGAAGGTGTAGTTAGCACCTACGTTTGCCATCTTCTTGGGCGCGTAAATGAACTCGTAGCCGCTGAGATCCACCCCATCACGCATGAAGGACTTGTACTTGGTATCGTTGTAGGCAAAACCAACATTGAGCAGCAGTTGCGAGGTCACCAGGTATTCGGCGGAGAACTCCATACCGATCATGCGGCTGTCGGCAGCGTTGGATACCTGCGTGGTGTTATCGGCAATATTGCGGAACGACACCTGCTGGTCTTTCCAGGTGGTGTGATGGAGGTTAGCGGTAGTGCGCAGACGACGATCCAGCCAGTTACCGCGCCAAGCCAGCTCGTAGGTGCTGGTGAACTCCGGATCGTAGCTATCATGACGGGCGCGACTGCGAATGTTCACACCGCCACTGCGATAGCCACGCTGCCAGGTCAGACCTATGACCTGATTTTCGGTGAGATCATGGCTGATGCCGATCTTAGGCAACAGGACGCTGGAGCTGATGTCCTCGTCTGCAACAGCGTCAGTCACAGAAACCACCCGGATCGGATAATTGATCTTGGTGTTGTTTTTCTCGTGATCCCAACGTAGCCCAGTAATCAATTGCCAATCGTCCACGAACTCCCAGTTGAGCTCGCCGAACAAGGCCTGACTTCTAATCTTGATCTCGCCTTTCTGGTTCAACAACACCGTTCCGTTGTTGACCAGCTGGTCGTCAATCTCGCCCTTGGAGCGCCCAAGATAGGCACCCATTACGCCGTCTACACGATCCGAAGCGTACCCCAGACGAAACTCCTGACTACCGAGGCTCTGCTCATGATGGCGAGGGGCAGTCTGGGTAGGGTTGACGGCGGTAGTACGATCGAAGTCGAGAATAGAGTCGTACTTGGACCAGGTACCAGAGGTGACACTGGTCAGAGTCCAGAAGTCGTCCAGACGATAATCGACTTTGGCCGTAGCGGTGTTCTGGTTCAGCGTGTTGTAGGTCTCGGTATTCTCGTAAATGCTGTAATAGTCAGGCTTACCGTTGGAAGCAGCGGTCGCATTGAGGCCGCTGCGCTGCTTGGTGCGGCTGAAGGTGAGCAGTACATCCATATCATCGGACGGCAAGATGAGGAATTTGCCGCGGATATTGGATGAGCGCAGCTGGTTGGCATCCATGTCCAGGAATTCATTTTCGATGTAACCATCAGAAGTTTGATAGTCGACAGCCAGGCGGCCCGCGACGAGACCGTCGATCAGTGTACCGTTAGCCACCGCAGAAGCCCCGCGTTCTCCGTACTTGCCGGCATTGCCTCTCAGCGAAAATTCGGGAGCAAAGGTCGGATCCTTACTCTTCATGATGATGGCGCCGGCCAGGGAGTTACGTCCTTGGGTGGTCGACTGGGCTCCACGGTAAATCTCCACCTGCTCCATGTCCCAGAGCTGCAGTGGGTTGTGAGTCAGCAGTCGATTGACTTGCAGGGCATCGTCGACATAGACCGAAACTGCGCCATTCATGGCTGCAGGCCCCTGATCATCGAATCCGCTCACCGGAATCCCGCGAATACCCCAGTTCTCGTTACCCGACTGAGCGTAAACGCCTGGAGTACGGTCCAGCACGCCCTGTAGATCCTGATCGCCATGGATGCGCATGTCTTCACTGGTCACCACCGCAACGCTGGACAGCGTTTTGTCCTGGCTGCGTTGAATCTTCTCCCCTGTTATGACCACTTCCTTGAGCTGCAGGGTTTCCTCTTTGTTGGCCTCCTCGGCTGCAAGCATTGGAGCCACGGCCATCAGGCCAGACGCGACAGCCAATGCCAGCGTGCTCTTCTTGAAATTGCTCATTTCTCCCTCAGCTCCTTCGCTTTTGCTTATTTTTGAAGCGAAACGGATGGTCGCTTCTATTCCTCCCCAAGCTTCAGCAGTAGAAGCCAGAAGCTCACAATTGCGAAATATTATCGACTGCAAGAATATTTTCAATATTTACAATTCTGATTATCATTTATGCCCTTCTGCGGGCGGAGCACCCCCTGAGGAAAGCGTTGTGTTTAAAGGCACCGTCCGACTTAAATTTTCTGGATTTGGAGCGAGCGGTTCTTCGTCTGCTAGACCTAGCAACAGGGACTGCAACTGGCAGACGACAGCTGAGAGTGGGGGCAACGCCGGCTGCGCCATCATGCCCACATGCAGACCTTGATCGGCACCTTAAGTCCCTTCACGCTGCACTGCCCGCTCCGGCTGTGGTGGGCTCAGTTCGCTTCTGGAGTTGAAGGGCTTCAGTGCACCTGACTGACAAGGCGTCAGCCACGGCCAGATCACCGAACAAACACGATCAGGACATTCCGCGTCAGGTCGCATGCGGCGAGCTTTGCTCGACAGCCTGAGTATGCTGCACACGCAGCAGCGTGGAACCCTCGCACAACGAGATGACTTGAGATGGATCTGTTACTGCTACTGGCGCGCCGTTCCTGGCGCACCCTGCTGATCGCGACCGCGACAGGCCTGGCCTGCGGGTTGGCGGCAGCCGGCCTGATCGCCAACATCAACCACTCCCTGGCTGGCTTCAGCCAGTTACGCCCAGCCGACGGTTTGCTTTTCGCCGGCTTGGTGGCACTGGTGGTAACCGCGCGTATCGTCTCCGATATCAGCCTGCTGCAGCTGGGGCAAACGGCGATCAGCGACATGCGCCTGCACCTGAGCGGCAAGCTGATCGATACGCCCTACCCACGCCTGCAACGCCTGGGCAAGCATCGTCTGCTGGCGATGCTCACCGACGATACGCAGACCATCAGCCAGGCCGTCGAGCTGGTGCCGATCCTGTTGGTCAACAGCGGCATCGTGCTGGCCTGTCTGGGTTACCTGGGCTGGCTCAGCCTGCCGCTGCTGGGGCTTACCGCAGCGCTGATCCTGCTCGGCGCGGCCAGCTTCCACTGGCCGCAGCGCAAGGCCCTGACCTCGATCAGCAAGGCCCGCGAGCTGAAGGATCAGCTCTTCGACCAATACCGCCTGCTCACCGACGGGAGCAAAGAGCTACAACTCAATCACTCGCGCCGCGTGCAGTTCTTCGAGCGCCTGCTCTACCCCATCAGCCAGCAATACCGCCGCGACTTCGTACGCGGCATGAGCATCTACGCGCTGGTGCTCAACTGGGGCAACGGTATCTTCTACCTGCTGATCGGTACGGTACTGTTTCTCGCGCCCCAGTTCATCGAGCTCGGCGCAACGCTGGTGACGGGTTACATCCTCACCCTGCTGTACATGATCACGCCGCTGTCGGAGCTGATGAATGCCCTGCCCACCCTGGGCCGGGCCAGTGTTTCACTGCGCAAGATTCACGCACTCGAAGGGCAGCTGGAAGTTACGGGCTCAGCGCAGGATACCCAGATGCCAGCCCGTCATGTGTCAAGGCTGAGTTGCCGTGAAGTGCGGCACACCTACTACCGCGAAGGCGAAGACGGCCGCTTCACTCTGGGCCCGTTCGACCTCAACCTGAGGGCCGGCGAGGTGACATTCATCACCGGCGGCAACGGCAGCGGCAAGACCACCCTGGCCTTGCTGCTGACCGGCCTCTATCAACCCGAGGACGGCGATCTGCAGCTCGATGACCAGGTGTCTTCGAGCACCCAGAATCACCTCTACCGCCAGCATTTCTCGGCGATCTTCACCGACTTCTGCCTGTTCGAGCACCTGCTCGACGGTGACGACCCACAACTGATGCAGCAGGCCCGCGACTACCTGGCGCACCTGCAACTGTCACACAAGGTCAACATCGAGGGCGGCCGCCTGTCCACGCTCGACCTCTCCACCGGCCAACGCAAACGCCTGGCTCTGCTGGCGGCTTACCTCGATGATCGCCCCTGCTACCTGTTCGATGAATGGGCGGCGGATCAGGATCCGGTGTTCAAGCGTTTCTTCTACACCAAGATCCTTCCCGACCTGCGCCAGCGCGGCAAACTGGTGATCGTGATCTCTCACGACGATACCTACTTTCACCAGGCCGACCGAATGATCAAGGTAGACCAGGGCAGCGTCTTGGAGGCAAGCCGGATTCAGTGCTGATAGATCAGCCGCAGATAACTCGCCTGCTCCGCCTGCGGCAGGCGATGCAGCTTCGGGCAGGACTCGCACAGCACTGGCGGCTTGTCCGGCACCGCAGCGTGCAACTGGTAGTGCAGGCAGCAATGGCGCCGCAATGGAATCCGCGCGCAGACCTCTGGGGCTGGCGAGTCGACCATCCACTGCAGGCTCCTGGGTCTCAAACGCCCCTCAGCGACCACGGCCTGCTCCAGCCAGCGATGGGCCTCGGCGAAGCCCTCACGCTCCAGGTTGGCATCGATGCGTGCAAAAGCGCCGTCCCAGATCGCGGCAAAGTTGCCCCACAACACCTTGGGTGCCAATCCACCCCAGGCAGCAATACTGCCGAACAGCGGCTCCAGGTGCTCATGCAGCAGACGCGCCCAGTAATCGTTGCGCTGTTCGACGCTGATTGAGGCCTGCGACGTTGACAGCCACAGTGCACGAGGCTGTCCAGCCTCGTGTAACAACGCGACGTCCTGCTCCCAGAAAGCGATAGCCCGCTCACAGGTCAACATCGTCGCCAAGGTGGCCGGCAACATGACACTGAGGTAGTTCATCGACCATTGGGAGGCGACGGGGGGGCGCTTGATGCCGGGATAGAGCTCGGCGAAGCGCTCGAGCATGGGATATAACACACCCGCATTAGCAAGATCGGGCAACGGCACCGATGCTTGCCCCTGACTCTCAAGCTGGATCACGCGCTGAATGGGTGGCCATGCCTGGCACAGCCAGTCCGGTAGGTCGATGGCTTGCCTCCGCCGCTGAGGGTCCAATCAATGAGAACGATTAGCGTTGATGGTATAGACGCCTCTCTATAAACTCAATCCGTTTACGCAGGGCAACCTGAGGCCTCATGCAGACACTACGCGATTTCTGGTCGCTTGCCCGGCCATTCTGGTCGTCTTCCGAGCGGCGGCCGGCCCTGCTCCTGCTATCCGGCACGATCCTGATGAATCTGTGCCTGGTCGGGGTGAACCTGCTCTATAACTTCTGGAACCTGCATTTCTACAACGCCCTGCAGGCGCTCGACTACGACGCCTTTCTGGTCGGCGGCGTGCAGTTCCTGTTCCTGCAGCTGGGTCTGGCGACGTTCACCGTGGCCGCCTTCCACTTCCAGCAGAAGCTCACCTTGCGCTGGCGCCGCTGGGCCACCGAGAACACCCTGCAACTCTGGTTGCAGCGACATCGCTACCTCAAGCTGCAACTCACTGCCCCGGAAACGGACAACCCCGACCAGCGCATCGCCGATGACATCAACCTGTTCATCACCATGTCGCTGAAACTCAGTCTGGGCCTGATGACGGCGTTGATATCGCTATTCTCCTTCCTGCACATCCTCTGGCAGGCCTCGAGCCTGGTGAAGATTCCCTTCGGCGGCGAAGAACTGGTGATCCCCGGCCTGCTGGTGTGGGCCGCACTGCTCTATTCCATCCTCGGTACCGGTGGCGCTTTCTGGCTGGGGCGCGCGTTACCTCGCCTGAACTTCATCCAGCAGCGCCGCGAAGCAGACTTTCGCTTCGCCATGATGCGCCTGCGTGAAAATGCCGAGGCCGTAGCTCAGTATCGTGGCGAAAACGAGGAGCATGCCCGCTTCAGCCAGCGCCTGGGCGCGACACTGGAAAACTTCTGGTCGCTGGTCAAGCAACAGAAAATCGTCCTCGGCTACTCCACCTTCTACATGCGTAGCGCCATGATCATTCCCATGTTCATCATGGCGCCGCAGTTCTTTGCCGGCGCCCTCCCACTGGGTCGCCTGACCCAGCTGAGTGCCGCCTTTGGCGAGGTCCATGAGGCCATGGCCTATCTGGTCAAAGTGTTCCCCGAACTTGCCGAGTGGAAATCGGTAGTGGATCGACTGATCGGCTTTCAGCGGCGCCTGGATAGCGTCGGCAGTGAGAATGACGTGCTCCTCGAGCATCAGACGGAAGGCTTCGACGTACAGAATCTGTCGCTGTGGCTGCCAAACGGCAGGCGGCTGCTCGAAGGGTTCGACCTGCACATGCAGCCTGGCGAGCGCCTGCTGATCCGGGCACCGTCCGGCTTCGGCAAGTCCACTCTGATCCGCGCTCTGACCGGCATCTGGAACCATGCCAGCGGCGTGGCGCGCTACGACCTGGGCAGCGCCCTTACCTTGGCGCAGAAACCCTACCTGCCCCTTGGCACCCTGCGCGACATGCTCTGGTATCCCTCGGCGCCGCATCCGCAAGACGATCCCCGCCTGCTGGAAGTGATGCAGCAGTGCGACCTCGACCATCTGAGCGCACGGCTGGATGAAGAGCTCGACTGGTCGCAGACCCTGAGCATCGGTGAACAACAGCGCTGCGCCTTCGTGCGTGCTCTGCTGCTACGCCCTCGGATACTGTTCCTCGATGAAAGCAGTTCGGCACTGGATGAAGAAAGCGAAAGGCGCTGCTACACACGACTGAGCCATGCCTTACCAGACGCCATCATCATCAGCGTCGGCCATCGCGCCTCGCTGGAAGCGGTGCATACCCGCACTTTGGATCTGCTGCCCGCACAACGCTCGGACCAGGAATTGGAATACGCCTGAACCGGCTCTGCGCATCTGGCTACCAGACAGGAGGCCTTTATCAATAAGCCCCGTTAGTACGGGGCTTATCTTTCACCTGGGCAAATCTCGCGTCGCCAACGCCTCAATCGCCCGGCGCATAAACGCCTGTTCACCCGCATCGAGCTTGCGGTAAAACCGCAGCAACAACCGCTCCTCTGGTGTCACCCAATCCCTATCCGGCTGCGTAACCCGCTCCGCCAGTTGCTCCCCTACAGCCGCGTTTACATCACCACTCATCT
Organism: Pseudomonas pichavaramensis; assembly: GCF_050473265.1. Taxonomy (NCBI): domain Bacteria; kingdom Pseudomonadati; phylum Pseudomonadota; class Gammaproteobacteria; order Pseudomonadales; family Pseudomonadaceae; genus Pseudomonas; species Pseudomonas pichavaramensis. Next base: position 310,950 of record NZ_JBJKFJ010000002.1, read on the forward strand.
GCATACTCCGTCATTGACAGTTGTCCGCAGACCTTACCGCCATTCTGAAATATGCAACCCCGCAGCGCCTTGGCAGCCCGCCTCTCAGCGGGCAAACTGCCACCTTTCTCAAGGAAGCGGCCTAGACATGGAAATCCTGCAGCAGCTAATCGCACTACTCGACGTCAAGTACGTTCCTGTTGTCACTGCCCTCGTAACACTTGCCTCTCTCGCTCCCAAGCTGCTAGCCCCACTACTCAGTGCCTTCGAGGCCCATGACAAGCACTTCATTCGCAAACCCCTAGAGCGGTTGAAGGCGCTGCGCTCCAGTGCATCCAAGCATTCGGGGTTGACTGAGTACTTGGAAACCTCCATCGAGCTGGAAGCGTTTCGGATCGCCTCGGGCATTAGCGCCAGCCGCGCCAAGATGGAATTCTTGCTGGCCTTAAATAAGGACGGCACCTGGTCCAAGCCACAGCTGCGCAGCGTTGCACAGCATGTAGGATTTCCAGAGGGTTCAGAGGAACCTGCGATAATCATCAGTACCAGCGAAAAGGTATTCGCAGTCTGGAGCGCTGGTTTTGCAGGGCTTATTGCACTAATGGGGGCAGTTTTCTTCATTCTGCTGGCCTCGACGAATGAGATTCTCCCCTTCCTGATCGGAGCAATCGTATTCACGGGCTTCGTGGCTTTCGCGCGGTTCATCCTGAACGAGTACATCAGCTACAAACTGGCCAGCCGAGCACAAGCAGACCTCAAGCGTAGAGCAGCTAGCAGTTAAAGCGGGTCACCCACCAGCACGGCATTGCCAGTATTTCCCTCGCAATCACCCTCACCGGGGCGCCACTCTAGCGTGGCACCCTCGTCCACCAGGTCCACGTTCAGGATGCGGTCAGGCCGCACGAGCGAGGGATATCAGCTCAATACACCACGATGGCCTCGCCATAGAGGCCTAAAAGCTAATCTCCTCAAATTTTAGGAGATTTACCGCGATGACCAAGGGCAGCAACAGATCGAATACCCCCATACCGAAATTGGAAGCTCTGGACAGCTCAGATAGTCCTGAGGCGCGGCCATCGCTCTTCGACGAATCTGACAGCCCATCTTGGAAAAGCCCCGGGATCGACGTCTGGCACTGCTCAGAGCCTGATCCATGGTCGCTCCTCAACTCCTGGTTTAGACTCCTGGGCACACCAACAGCAAGGAAGCGGGAATGGCCAAGATTTCAGCAAAAGAACAACGTGCCCTTCTTTTCTTAGGCATATTCGTTGGGATACCGGTATTGGTTTTCCAGAAGATCACTGACGCCGGAGCATGGCCGTTCGTGCTTGGTGCTCTAATCGTTGGTGGTGTTTCCTATGTTTTCATCAAAAAAAGCCAGCACGCCGCGCGGATCGCTTATCTCCGCAAGAAGTACAGCGACGAATCCACCGTGCAAGCAATCCTCAAGGGGTCGATCTGGGACGGAATGAGTGAAGATCAGGTAGTAGACTCAATTGGGCGCCCCAACGCAGTGGATCAGAAGTACCTGAAAACGAAGACTCGCGAGGTCTGGAAATACTACCCGCAGGGCAAAAAACGGTACGGACTGCGCATCACCCTAGATGATGGCCAGGTGAATGGCTGGGACTCGAAGGGCTAACCTGCATTAGTCAGTCTGGTAGGGGTGCGCTCCAATATCGCCCCCAATGAGCGGGGATATTTAGGAGCATTCAGACAAAAGAAAACCGGCTCTAGTGGCCGGTTTGTCTTGGCTCCCGTCTTATCCGGGAAGATGCGGGAGCATCCGGGAGAATGTCTATGGCCCCTGCTGGAATCGAACCAGCATCTAGCCCTTAGGAGGGGATAGAACATGGTCGCCAGTGGACGACACGAACTTCATAAAACCTCTTGAATCCCTCTGAAATCCCCGTTTAATCAGGGATGTAGAGAAACGCGCTAACGAAATGAACGACACTCAGACACAAAGAATGACGTTGAACGACAGGAGAAGTAGTTGCTAGAGTAGTTACCAGTAGTGACTACCGGGGCGGCGGGAATGGCAGGAAACACACAGGACAAGCGAGTAAATGATCAGCGTCTAAGAGGCCTGAAGGACGGCGGAACGCTGACTGAGAGCCTACCAGGTCGCGGCACCGGCAGCATCCTTTTCAAGAAAGTCGGCGCAGTCACGACTGCATACTACCGCTGGAATTTGAACAAGAAGCCTGGCCAGCTGAGCATTGGCCAGTACGCCGCCACCCCAACCTCCCCCGGCCTACGCCTTTCTGACATACGATCCGAAGCCACACGACTAGCCCAAATACTGCTCGAACACGGCAATCCTAAAGACTACCTTGCCCGCCAGAAGTCAGATCAAGAAGCTGCCGAAAAAGCTGCTCAGGCCGAGTCGAACATCGGAACGTTCAGAGACCTTCTTAACAACTACACAGAAGATCTGAAGCAGCGAAAGAGAGTCAAAGCGCCGACAGTAGCGCGGATGTTTGAGATGCATGTCTGCGAGCCATTCCCGGACCTAGCCGCAAAGCCAGCACGCGAGATCACGGCTTTCGACATAGCCAAGATCATCCAGAGGGTGCTTGCTTCAAAACCACGACCAAGGGGCAAAAACAACTCAACAAATGCCCCGGTGACAAGCATGCGATCTACTGCGGATACGCTTCACACGTACCTGTGCGCAGCTTTTGAAGTAGCCAAGACGAGCGCGGTTTCGCTTGAGCGCAAGATCGAAGACCCCAAGCATTTCGGCATCGTTCACAACGTCGCAGCCACCGTTGGCGCTCTCGAAAATGTTTATCAGGGAGAGACCGAATCTCTTCAGCAGCATGAGCTTGGAGAGCTTTTGAGGCACCTGGACAAGCTCCCTGAGCGTCAGCGGTCTATTGCCCTGACCCCTATATATCTTGGCGGACAACGACTGAAGATGCTCACGGCGCTGGAATGGGGTCAAGTCTCAAACGAGGGCATCCTCCTCATCGACAAAAAAGGAAAAGGCAAGCCTCGCAAGCATTACTTGCCTTTGACTCCTCGCATCAAAGAGATTCTCGACCCACTATTGCAGATTCGCATGAGTGATTTCGGACCGTTTGCGCTCACTGAGAATCCAGTCAGCGCTGACTACCTAAGCAAATACTACAGCGATGCTGGTAAGGAGCTGAGTGATGCCGGGCTAACCAGGTACTTCAGCTGGAAAAATGTCCGCGTTTCAGCTGAGACGATGCTTGCTGGTCTCGGCGTGAACGAAGAAATACGCGGTCACCTTCTATCGCATGGCAAGAGTGGTGTCCAAGCGAAGCACTACGACCGCAACACGTACCTGAACGAAAAGACTGAGGCCCTGGAATTGTGGGGGGCATTTCTAGACGATCTGAGGGCTGGGATAGTCCGAAAAGACATGCTGATCCTGACCCTTGCTGACATACGCACTACGCCGGAAAGCTCAGATTCAGACGATGAGGACTGATCCCATCCAAAATCGTGAGTATATTTTCTACTCAACCCCTTGACATACGCAATTCTCCTTGACAGCGCCAGTTTAATCGTTATTATATCCGATATTAACTGGCCGCAGGGGGCATGATGGATGCAGTAATATCTGATCGTTTTTTGAACATGGAAGATGTAGCAAAGATACTTGGAGTATCGAAGAGGACGGTAGAAAGGATGGAGAAGCGAGGGACGCTTCCGGCAAAGACAAGGCTGAGCCACAAAACGGTGGGCTGGCGGTCTAGCAGATTTCAGGAGTTCATGAACACCCTGTAAACAGCATGCAGGAGGATCAGATGATCAGCCGCTTATAAAAAAGGCACCCTAACCAGGTGCCTTTTTCTTTGCCTGAAATTTAGCCTTTTGCGGCAATAGTCCCTGACACGCCAGCACCTACAGCTGCCCCGGCACCAGTCACGACAGCCGTGCCGACAGCCATGCCGCCGCCCCCTGCTGCTACCGCCCCTCCGCCAAGGGCAGCAAGAGACGCATTAGTCAGAGCGGCACCGGACAGCGTGCTGATCGCTGTGCCTGTGCTTGCAGCTCCAAGCATGCCTGCTGCACCAGCTGTTGCTGCGATTGCCGGTGCTGCTGCCAGTGCAACGCCCCCAGTCGCCACGGTCGCAGCTACCACTGCGACGGTCTTGCCGGGATTCTCAGAGATGGCATCAACAACATCACCTACAAGGCCACCAGCAACACCTGGCGGGCCAAAAAAGAATTCGTCTAACGCGCTGAACAGACCCATCGCACTCTCTCCTTGATTGAGACCTGCTTCACACAATAGCGGCTATGTGCCAGCAGAGGAAGCCTCTCCTTTTCCAAATCTGCACAGCTCCTCAATCTCGAAATCGTCATCGAACAACCGGCACTGACGGTAGCTATCCCTCAGGCATAGGATCGCGTGCTTCAAGCAGCCTGGGCAGATCTGCAAGCTATACCTCTCCTCTTCGACTTCCCCCTGAACGTGGCCGGCAATGGCAGGGAAGTCGCAAACCTCGCAGCGCTGGCCCCCCTGCTCTTCTTTTGTTGCCAAGCTGGGTTCAGTGGCGGGAGCAGGATCTGGCTCGCCGGAGAACGCGGCTTCGATCTCGGTTTGGCCGAGGGTGTCGAAGTCGTCGCCGAAGGTGAGCTGACCTTCCAGAAAGCCTGTGCGGTTAGGTTTTTTGTCCACCCTGCTCTCTCCTTCCAGCAGTGCCCCAGCCCAGGGCTTTTTGTGAGTCAGATTCCTTGATGTTCCATCCGCCGAGTGTGTTGAGATGTGGCCTGATTTTTGACCACTGACGCCATGTTTCGTAACCAGCCTGCCGGTGTTCTGGCTTCTCGCACCTCGGATCTGCTTTGACTAGCTCAGCTAGCGACTCTTCAATCAGCACCATAGACTCAATGATTTGCTGAGGCGTCAGATACACTTTTTTATCTACTAGCTTTTCTTTGTTGCGAAATTCAAATGTGCTGAAATACTTGATTAGCTTTGCTGTGTTTTTCGGACTTTTAAAGTGTTTGCGAATCTCTTGCTGTCGGGCCATTACTTCAGTGTACGGCACTGCAAGAACACGCTCCCTCTTTTCACCAAATACTACACGATAAAAGCAAACCGTATTCTTTAGCTCTCTTATCCACAACCATCCCTTTTCTTGACTCTCCATAACTAACCTCTTCTTATTATAATTTTTTTGCATGCCTTTATTATATCATGCAGATAACTATAAATTTCAGTACAAGGCATTTGTGTCAAAGATTTTTACAGCCTTTCGGCTAAGAAATCCAGCGGTGATTGCTTAGTAGTTATGAGGAACAATGTGTGTACACTTGTTTATATGTGTAAACAGATTGTTCCTGAAAAGGCTTTGGTTAACTGAGAAAAGTCGGGCTTGGCTGGCCTGAATTTTCAGTGATCCAGCACGCCCTCAGGGCGTGTTTTCTGAAGCCCTGGTATTGATGCATGGCTTGCAGAGCTTCCAGATCCAATCACTATCTACGTGCTCTTGAGCATTAGTGGCACCGCAAAACTGGCAAATGCCGTCAGTTGCCCGCTCTACGGCATCCGCAAGCACAACCAGATGCTCTGGCAAGCCTGCGCAGTCTATGCGCAGATAGCCGTTTGAAGGCTTAATTCCAGCTGGATGCACGCCAGACTCATTGCATGCAACAAGAAACGCATCAGCGTATTGCTGCCAACCTTCATAGAATTCACCGAGGCTGCCTGGATTTCGAACGTCCATTTACTCACTCCTCCCTTAACTAAGACCACCACTGGCATCCTTCAGCGAAGCTGGTGTTAACAAAGAGAACAGAATTCTAGTACAAGATTTGTTCTCTAGCACAAAAATACTGTTAGCAATCTGTTCTCTAGAACAAATCCCACAAATCAAATCTGTTCTCTAGAACAAATTACATTAATAAATATGTTCTCTAGAACAGAAATCAATTGGACTTTTGTTCTCTAGAACAAATTCGTCCAAATCATTTGTTCTAGAGAACAAATCAACACCAGCAAAATGTTCTCTAGAACATATCCCCCGAGAATATTTGTTCTAGCAAAAATATTTCCAATAATCAATCAAAAAATCATGGATCAATTAAAATAAGTTAATAATTAATGATATAATCATTTTAAGAGAAGAAATTCTAAGCCAGCAATGTCTATATATATTATCACTTAGCCGAAATTCTTCGGCACGCTCAATATATCTAGACGCTGGCTGCTCACACCCCTCCGGGTGTTGCGCGATTAAAAGTAAAAGCAATCAACCATAATAATAAGAAAGGTGAAACATGAAAAATAACAAGAGGGGAAAACCCGCTTTACTAGAGTCAGAGAAAAGAACAAACAAGATCTTGGTCGCGCTCAATGCCGAAGAGTATGAGCGCCTATTAGCACTCATGGATGAAAAGGGCTTCGACAGCCCTGCTGTCTTCCTGAGAGCCTCTGGCCTGCGCTCACAACTGCCAGCCAAGGTAGTGATAGAGCAAAACCGCAAAGATACTTACTCACTTCTTTCAACAGTCGTAAGAGCGCTTGATCAGGCAAAGAGCATGAATTACCCAGCATCAGAGATGTTAGGGATTCGAAATGCTGTTGCGAATATCGCTAAAAAGCTCCTAAACACAAAAGGAGATCAGGCATGATCTCCAGAAAATTCGCTAACGAGAAAGGCTCATCAAAAACACGTGTCGAATACGTATTTGGGAAAGGTCATGAACATAAGTGCGAACATGTTGAGTTTGTTGGTGGAAACGTGTTTGGCTCAACACCAGAAGACTTAACCGAGGAAATGGACGCCCCCTGCCATCTCCGCCAGGCGGCTACAGGCAAGGAATCTGGCAAGTGTCACATGCATTACATGCTAAGCCTCGCGCCAGGCGAAACCCTAAATGCTCAACAGTGGCGAGAAATTCTATTCAAAGCGATGTGTGCACTAGGCTATACAGAGGATCATAAGTTTTTTGGTGAGCTGCATCGCGATACTGACAACGAGCACATGCACATCATCGCTAATCGAATAAGCATGCGTGACTACAAGCTGCTCTCAGAAAGCAACGACTATGAAATCTTGATGAACGTGTGCAGAGAGATTGAGCAAGAATATGGCCTCCAGGTAGTACCGATGCCACACGAGACATTTGGTGTAAATCTAACTAGAGAAGAAGTCGAAGCTTCAGAAAAGTCCGGGGATGTCGCATGGAAACACAAAGTCATTGCACGTGTAGCTACGGCTCTTGAACGTACGCAAGAGCGCGGCGGCAACATGCTCGACTTCATTGCTCTACTCAGAAAAGCACAAATAGGCGTCGAACTAACTACCGACAGATCCGGCAAGCCTACTGGCATCAGCTACAAGTTCGAGGGTAAATCTATCTCCGGACGGCAGTTAAAACGATCAAGGTTTACTTGGCAAAATTTAATTAAAAGAGAGGGAATTCGCTATGACGAATCAATGCTTCAAGAATTACAGAAAGCTGTTAGAACAAGAGATGCAGAACCAGCGCAACGAGCAGGCCCGCAACCAACATCGCACAAAGGACTCTTCGTCAGCTCAGAAAGACCCAAAGTAAAGACCAAAACTTTCGCTATTGTCATACAAGCTGACAGGCTTCGACGTACGGCTATAAGCCGTATCTTGGAGCCGACATATATAAACGGCAACAAGCTCTTCTACGTCTTCGATCAACAAGAAAAACTGCGTCGCGACCAACTACAGCTCAAGATCATGAACGAGTCCGCGCTGAGAATGGCCAGAGCTGCAATGCAGCTAGTCGAAGCAATCTTGTTGATCTTCAGGTGCAAAATCGAAATCGACTACTCACCAGATGACGCTCCCGGCCCGCTCTACTCTCTTCATAAAGAACCGGAGCAGCTAAAGCCTAAGCTAGAACTATCGCCAATTTAATCCCGCCGCCCTTGAGGCGGCTTCTTATTAAATCGCTCCATTATCCTTTCTTTCTCTGCTTCTCCCTCTCTATCAATCCTTTCTACCTCTTCCGCTGTCAATCTTTTAAGTCTATCTAACTTCTCTTGTTGCGCCCTCGCCTTCTCTGCCTCTAGCTCTTTCATATATACACCACAACAATAATTTTTAATTATTTTAGCCGCCAATGTTAAAACAGCAAATAAATATGTTATAATATAATTATGCAAACAAAATAACAAAAAGGATAAATTGCATGGACACTAAAATAATACTTAAAGCAGAAGCCATTCTAGCAGAGATGGTTAGAAGCTTAAAAGCTGAACGCTCAAGTCTTTACTCTGACATTCATCTTTCTAAGCTAGCCAACAACTACAACTTAAGTTTCAAAATCCACACTTACGATGTAGTGACTACAATCAAGCTGACTCTAGATTTCCAGCTGATCGGCGTTTTTACTTGGATCACTGAAGGCAAAGGCGTTAAGAACGTTGCTGCTGCTAAAGAGGCGATGAATAAGCGCCATCTTGGACTCTACGAAGCCAAGATCGCTCCAGTTCTTGCAAAAGTTGTAGGAGCTTAATCATGCATCCCAGATTTCAAGAACGTGATTTTTCTATCAGACTGGGCCGCGCCATGGCCCTGGCAACAAACCATTTCATAGCAACCAAGCAATTCGAAGCTTTCGATGAATGCTGCAAGATCTCAGCTCGCGCAGTGAAAGAAGGAATCACAGAAGCAGAGCTGATTGCGCTCGAATCATTAGTCAGCAAAACCACCGGCACCGCGATCCAGGTGCCGGCAGGCGAAATATTTGGTGTACGAATGAAGGTTGAGGAAAACGACGTTATCGAGGCAGCCTGGCCATCAGATTGATGGTCAGGCCCACCTATTCTCGAACTCGTAGCCAAGCTCCTCTAGCAGGTTTCCGAGTTCAAGCGACACCCGCTCTTCAAAGAAGAGCTTCTCGTCGCTGTAAGTCAGAGCGAGATGCATGTGTTCGACAACTACGTTGCCATACATATCTTTAACTGTGGGTGGCTCATTTACCCAAACCTCGATGAGAGCCAAACCGCTGTGGTCAACTCGCCTCATTCTGGGCGGAATCGACACTTCCGCTTTTCGATCAAGCCCGCCGCATTCGTTCCAGCGGCTCAAAGAAACGGCATACGTCTTGTAGCTGTTGTCGGCGATCATCGACAGCTTCTCTAGCGCTGAATCCCCAGCCAACGGCAGCCCCGGCAGCAAGGCTGCCAAGGCATTGGCATCGACAAAAAACTCATCGAGCTTCGGGTTCCCTGCCAGCTCGCGGAAGTGATCAAAGCTCTTCATGCCGTTCGCGAGAATCTTTGGTTCGGCTGCCTGCGCCTTCTCAAGTGTAAATGACATTGACAATTAACTCCTTTTATATCAAGCAGTTATATTGTACTTAGCGACTCTTGTCACTATCGAATTTCCCGCATCTGCTATTGCTTCGATCTCGACTAAGAGTTCGCCCTTGACGATCAGCGAACCGCTCATGTCAATCTCATTGCCATCTACGCCATAACTCACTACTTTCGTTACTCCGCCCTGCTTCAAACGCACGTTGTAAGTGACTCCATCTTCCGGCACGTCAAGCAGATCTGTGTCGAGCAGAATGCCCTTGTAATCGCTGCTGCGTCGGCACCACCTGATTCGGTAAGTCGAGCTTTTGGACACGCTGTTGCCCGAATACCAGCCATTGAGCATTACGCCTGCCGGCACGACCGGCAGCTTGTACCTGCCAACCACATTGACGGTATGCGTGTCGCTCGTGTCTTCAGTCAGCGCATCGTTGTTCGTGTACGTCAGCAGCTTCGCATCGACGTACCCTGCCGGATATGCAAGCGCAGTAGTAATCGGGGATTGGTCAACGAACCAAACCCGAGCACCGAGCGCATGGTCGTAAGTCACGGTGTCAATCAGCCCACGTTCCAGCCCGCTGATCAGCACATTTCCGTTTTCGAGCTGAGTGACCGTGCGATAGCTAAACCACTCGGTCATCGCGGGATCAGGATTGTCGATGTACGCGATGTTCTCGCCGCGCAGGATCTGGCCAGTCGTTGCATTGCCCAGCAGATCCAGATCCTTGCCCTGAACTTCGAAACCAGAAGCTGTTTTGGCAACAATCACACCGCTGACGCCGAAGCCGGTCGTGCCATCCCAACTGAACTCCTCCTCGCCTGGTATCTTCGTGAGCAGTCTGTAACCCAGCTCGTTGTCCGGACGCTCAGCAACGCATATGAGATGACCTGCTTGGCCGTCGTCTTCAAGAACCGCTGGGCACTCGGTGATCAGGTAGTTGCTGATGGGGTGAGCGACGCTCGATGGCCTGGTCCACTCATCGTTTGCTGGCGGCGTGTAGATCGTTTCTGTAGTACCAAAAACGTCCTGGATCAGGCTGAGCTTGATCGTGCCTTTATCCAATGTCCCGAGATCAACAGACGTAACTCGCATGACCATTCTTGAGACATCTAATGGGCTCCAGTTCAGCACGATGGGGTCGCCGACCTGAACGCGATGCAGCTTGCGATTGCACTCGACGGTGCAGTTAGTCAAAGGCGATGACAATGGGATCATCAGCCTGGCTGCGATGCCTTGAGCCACGGTCGCTGTTGTGGCGTATGGGAAGTCCTGCTGGCTCGAATCCACCAAGCCCTTATGCACCCTCAAACCAAGGTTCTGGGCTTGAGCGATGCGCTCTTCATAGTCAGCAGAGCGTGACTTGTACTTGACCCGAATCTCGCTGACAGCGCTGGTGACAGAGCCGCGTTTGAAGTCGCTGACTGACTTGATGATGGATTCATCAATCACCGGCAGGTTGTCGATTTCGTAGTCCGGACGAACCAGAGAAATCCTGAGCTGGCCTGTGGTTGCATCAGTGATCTTGTTGCCGTCGATATGCTTGAGGATGTCGCTGATGATGTCGCCAACCTGTTTCTGGCCATCCAGCAGAATCGAGAGCCCCAGGCCCTCGGCATGCAGCTGCTCAGCGCAGGCTTCGATAGCATCGATATCGATCAGAGCAGCAGGAATAGACGAGCCGAACATCCTGTTCGTCAGGAATTCATAGACTAGGTAAGCAGGGTTGGCATCGTCACCAATGCGTTCCCACTGACTGTTTCCAGCAGGGCTTTTGGGGAAGCGCTGCAACTCCATTGCCGGCGAATTCAGCGAGGTGCTGTTGCCGAAGTAGAAGTCTTTGAAAACCAGGTATGACAGGCCGCGCAAGGCACTGGTCTTGTCCTCGCCCACCTTGGAATTCAGGTAGGGATCTTCGTTTTGGGTCCGATCTCCGGAGTAGAACGTGATCGTCCCTGCAACACCACCGCCTCTGTCTTCACCGCCGAACAGTTGCTGCTTATCGACGCTGAATGAACCGCTGCTGATCTCACCTGACCAAGCCAGATCCTTTCCGAACCACAGCTTTTTGAGCACGACACCAGGGCCGTAGCAGAGCCCTGCCTGGACGCCCAGGTAGTATTTATACCCAACGGTCTGCTTCTTCTTTCCCGCCTTCTTGCGGATCGGGATTGTCCTCAGTGCCCCGTACCACAAGATATTTGGTGCGGTCAGCTTGACCGTACCGCCGATGTATTGGATCGGTCGATCTTGAGCCGTAGCGATGTTGAAGTCTTCAAGCGTCCCTGCCCTAGCAGCCTCGCCGCCTACTTTTTTCATGAGCATGTACGCGCTGACTAGCGAAATGATCAGCACGACTGCGTAGTAAATTAATTGTCCCCAGCCCATTTTTTCTCGTCCTTGAGATAGTTTTTATTTCAGTTATTTATTAAATGCCGTCGATAAACGGGTTGTCTGACGGAATGGTCTGGAACCCGAAAAAGTTGTCCTTGTTGCCAAAGGTCTTGCATGCCGCTTTCGTTCGATCACAGCCCTTTGTCAGCCGGATTACGTCTCCTACCTTCAAGCCATCCATAGCCGTCAGGAGGAGGATTTTGTTGGTGGCTGCGTCATGGCCACTGATCATCACCCATTGATCGCCAACCTCGGCCAGGCCGGCTGCGTAGTACCCGTCCGGTCGGTCGATGGTGTTGAGCGTGATCAGGGTGCCGTTATTCTCGATTGAGGAAACAGTGTGGTACTCAGACCAGGTGTTCACGTCCAAGCCACAGAGTTCGTCGAAAAGGTTGTGATTGCACTGGTACTGGTAGTACATCCGCAGCGCGACTTTGTTCATCAGTGCTGCTACGGGCTCGCATTCGAGTGAGCATTTGTCGTCGTTGAAATTTGCGGAAGTGACCTGGCCCGACCAGAGGTTGATGCCGGGGTCACCGGCAGCGGCTTTCTGGACACGGATGATCTTTAGAGTGATTTCACGACCAGGAAGGCCGCGCTTGAAGAGCTGAGCAACAGGGTTGTCCGCACTGACCGTGATCGACAATTTCTGCTTGTTCGGGTCTTCTGATCTGACAAGCGAGCCGCGCTTCAAGAACGCGGGCTGGTAGATCGTTCCATCCACATGCAGGAGCTGACGTGTCTTCGTTGTGAATGCGTGTGTGTCACCAGCGTGCGTGAATCTGTACAGCTCGTAAGGCTGGCTCAGCCATCCCGATTTTTCGTATGTGTCATAGCTCATAGTCCAAAACTTTCACTCCCTTTGATATCTCCGCCACGTCCGGTGTGACGAAGGTGAATTCGAAACTGTCGCTGGCCCAACGGGCTGGCAGCATGAAGCTGATCCGCTCGACATCGAGAATGCTCATTGCTGGTAGAGGCTCGTCGATGGTGATGCGCTCGATGTCGCTGCTGTCGATCTGCGCGCCTACTATTTTTCGGTAGAAGACCTGGCCAAGGGCGTGGATCGCGACCTGGCGGTAGCACTGGTGCGCGTACTTGAAGCTGGCGTAGCCGGTATTGCTGATCGACAAAACTGTGGCTCCATCCTGAAGCCCAGCAGCGATGTAGAGATCATTGTTTCCGGAGTTCATCCAGAAGGGCTGTTGCTGCCCCCTAGTGCTCAACATGAAATCGATAAAGGCGCGGATTTCTTCTGTGTCGAAGAGCGTGAAGGCAGCGCTGTGGAGCCGCTCAGGTAGCTTTGTCCTGGGTTTTACGCGTCGATAGCCGAGACCGCTGTCATGCACCTGGAGACGGGCATTCAGCTCATCAGTTACGTCCGTGAGGCGGTTCGGGCGTTGCTCCAGGAGAGGCAGCCCCCAAAGCATTTGCGTTGCCTCAGGTGCGGTGAAACCATCGGCCTCTGACTGCTTTTCAAATGTCAGTGAGACTGTTGCTACACGGTCGGTGAGGCGAGTAATGGATGCACCGTCAGGCAGGAAACAAGCGTGAGCGACATGACATTCGGTGCCTGCGGGATACGACCTACCAGCCGGTTTTGCAAAGACGATTTCGTCAGCAGAGCAAGATTCGATGAGGTGAACATTTCCCTCAACTAGCAACACTGAATACCGCTGGCTTACTTCGCGGAGCGGTCTGTCGATTCGAACAACGCGGTCGCTCGGCCCCACTCCATCTACGAGCGAGAAAACCTCATGCCAGGCGGGCACCAAGAACGAGTTTTGATACGTGTCTAGCCGGTTGCTTGCCCATGCTTCCTGCTCATCGGTGAGTAGATATGAGTAGGTCATTGAGCAACGCGGGAAATCCATAACTGACGCTATTTGCTCAGTGCCATCCCACGCTTCGAACACATCCGAAACGAAGTCGTACTGGACCCGCACGCCGCTGTTCCAGTTTGGGCGTAGATCCCATAGCACCGCACGGATACCTTCTACCACCAGGTCTAGCTGCTTGCCGTCTACTGATATTTCTATGCTGCCTGAGATCGCCGGATTACCGCTCCGCGAAATCGACCAGGGGATCGTTTGGGCGCTGAAGGGGGCAATACTTTTTGGTGTCACTAGGCTCAACACTAGCCCATCAACATCAGTCTCCAGGCCTTCGATCACTGACCCGCTGAGAGCACTTGACCACACGCTGAAAGTGCCCGTGGCATCATCGGCAACAACACCAAGAGACATCGTTGGCCAGGGACTCACAAACACTTCATTGAAGAATTCGGTGTGCCAACCGTTGGGTATGGTTGATACCCCGTTGTTGCCAACTGAGCTGGAGTGAACGGCCTCGCCGCTCGCATACACCCGCTTTTTAGGTTCAACGAAACCGAAGCTAGGCGCCGGCAGACGGAGCGAGCTAGTGACGATTAGGGCCTCGATTGGATCGATGATCATCACGCGATCCTCAACGCGATTCCGAGACCCTTGCCGACAGTCGAATCGTGATGAAAAGGCTCTGGCTTCTTGCCGAATGGTAGGACGTAATACTGCTTACTGCCGACTGTGTAGGTGCGCTCAGCAAACAGCTCGCGCATGTTCACGATGAACGCGTATTCGAGATTGCCGATGTATCGCCACTTGCCGCCCTGACCGCCAAAGAATTGGATGGGCACAAGCATCGTCAGACCAGTAAACGCGGAACGAGCACGGGCAAGGATGCCGTCACCATTATTGAGTGAGTAATTTGGGAAGCCATAGAAGCTGCTGTTGAGCCCGTGCGTCGTTGCCAGATCGCCGGTCTCAGCATCACTGTTGAACCATTTCGCCCAGCCTCCCGTGTGCTCATTGAGCACATAGCAAGTAGTGCCAGTTGATGCACTGGCCAGCGGCACATTCGTCTGCCTCAACACCGAATTCACATCGTTCGACATCTTCAGCGACCCGCCAAAAAACGTGGTCTGAGCAGCAGCGATGACGCGCCCGAAACACAGGTGCTGCCAGAACCCAGCAGAAACCTCGGTAGCTACCCAGCACATGTACCCATCGTCGAGAAAAACATACTTCGATGCATATGGGAGAAGCATCATGTCTTCATCAAGTTCAGGCCTTCCCGGCTGTCCAGAGAAGCCTCCAGCAAGCTCATAACCAGTGGCGCCGCGAACGGCTATTCCGGCAATACCAAAAGGAAACGCCGGATCATCTGGGAGCGTGTTGTTGAACGCACGAAGCGAAAAGAAACGGTTCGGCCCGCGTTGAATCTGCAACGTCGAAACTGACTCATCATTGATCGTCCACCCTCGCGAAGACAGGAACGATTTCAGGCGAGAAAGCAGGTCAAAAACATCGAGCGCAAGACCCTCAGATTTCACAAACATCACGCCACCTCCAGCACAAAAAAGTTGGAGTTGCGATAGACGTTGGGGAAGACGATAAACGTCCTGCTCAGCAGCGTGAACTGCGACTCTGAAGTGACTGCTTCAGCATCAGTGCCAAATACACCTTCAATGTAGCCCAGCCACTCCCCCTCCCACTGTTGAGACTCAGCACTCGGTAGCCCAGAAACGACGAGCGCTTGGAACATCGTATGCCCGCCACCGAACTCTCTTCCGAGCTGATCCAACCCGCCGTTGAACGGAAAAATGGCAGCGTAATTAGTCGGCGCATTCCCGCTGAAATTCACTGATTGCCAGCTTCCATTTGGCAACAAAACCCTCGGTGCGCCGACACCAACACTGCCCCGACCAAAAAGGAAAATATTCTGGTTGTCGGTAGTACCGGACCACAGCTTTGCGTTGCCAGTAATCGATCCGCCGATGAGCAATGGTTCTGGGTAATCGGCATCTGATGCGAATGGCAGGAGATAACCGAGGTGTGCAGCGACGTAGACTGATGAGAGCTTCACGACGATCATCAGCCTGCGATCACTGATCGCAAGCCAGACCGTTAATGGCAAATTCTGAAGCGGCATTGCTGGGCACAACGCGCTGCTGCCGTTGTGTGCTATAGCGCCGAACTGGCCGTGAAACGATGCGTCCGGCTCGAAGCTGCGGTAGCCCTGTAGCCATAGATTTTTGTAGCTACCATCAGCTGCCGTTTCGGCTCGGAGACCGACATGGGCACCGGCAGGTGAGCGCAGGATAAGCTCTCGCTCATCAGTTGTTGCGTCACGAAGCGTTGTCCATCCCGCTGCTTCGACGCGTGTACGAATCTGTGTGAGCAGCGCATTTACGCTGCTCGTAGTGAATGTTTGAAATGACATCGGAAACTCCATTTTCCTAAAATATATTATACCATATATTTATTAATTTAGGACAGCTTTAATAGCTGTAGCGTTATCAGTAATGAAGTTCATGATGCCCTTCTGACCAGCCTGCGAATCAAGCATCCGGCCAGCCATCGTTTCTGTATCCAACAAGTTGTTGATCACTACCTGCTGACCAGCAGAACCATTACCGCCTTTACCACGACCACCGTTCAACGGGTTGTCCGGATCATTCTTCGACATCACGTATTCGCCTTTCTCAAGCACAGCGGCCACTTCATTCGAAGCCAGGCCTGGAGCACCACCGTTGTGAAAACGCGGTGCGTTCGACCACAACGACGCTGACAGATTCTTTCTCCATCCGCTGCCTGTTACTGCCCCGCCATCATGCAGCGTTTGCGCCCCCATCGACTGACTCATGCCGGACACGACACCACCCCAGAAGCTGCCCTGGCCACCACCGCCAGTGAGTCCAAGGAGCGACTGAATCGCATACAACGCATACGCTTTGATGATGAGCTTCGAAATCTGCAAAGCCATGTCGAGCGCGAAGTCGCGGAAGACATCGCTCGCCTTTTTGGTGCCATCGATCAGACCATCAAAGGCATCGTCAAACGCATTGCTCAGCCCTGCACCAACTTTCTGCCCGAGCGAATACACGTCGTTCAAATCGTTGATCGCCAGCTTCGTCTTCTTGCGCACTGAGTTGATCGTGTCTTCGTCGCCGGTCTTCCCTGCAAGCTCATTCGCTTTATCGGCAACCCCTTTCATCCTCTCGTCGTATTCCTGGCGACTGATGAATCCATCAGCCAGTTGTTCCTGTAGGCGCTCCATTTCCTTGAGCACCTGGTCGAGTTCAGCCTTAACTCGCTCCGCATCGATGAGCTTTTTGACGAGATCCAGGTCTTCTGCACTTCCGCCCATTTTGACCAGCAACTCGCTGTAGTTGCGGTCGATCTCCATTAGATCAGCTTCGTAATTTTTGCCCGAAAGCCTGAGCAGCTTGATGCGCACGTCAGCTACTTCTTGCTCGTAAGATTTCCGCTTTTCAGCCGCTTCTTTGTCTAGCCTGACGCGCTCGTTCGCGACCTCCGCATCCTTCAATTTCTGAGTCAAAGCGAGTGATTCGGCATCACCTTGGGCAACTCGAAACATCTCTTTGTACTTCAGCTCGATCTCAGCAAGAGCGGCTTCCCTTTCTGCACCTGTAAGCCTGATCGCCTCGATCTCTTCACGTGCAATCTGGTTCTGAAGCTCCCTGCGGCGCTGGGCAATTTCTTCAGCCCGGCGCTTGGATTCCGCAGCAGCTCTTTCACCAGCTGCTCGCGCAGCGTTGGCTTGATCGATAGCAAGCCTGTTGTTGATCGCATCAGCAGCATTCTGATTCGCCACAAGCGGATTAAGCGCTGCTTCTTGAGCAGCCAATGCATTTCGTTTGGCCATCAAGATATTGATCTCGCCTTCGACTGCGTAACGCTCAACCTGCGATTTCTTGATCGCATTGATCTTCGCTGTCAGCTCATCTCCGGCCAGGCCGAACTGCTTCGCTGCGTTCTCAGCAGCGTTATCCAGTGCGGCCAGGGCGACTTGTTTGGCAGCAATGGTGCCGTCCAGGATCTGCTGGTCATAACCAATGATTTGCTTCTCGACAGCGGCGCGTTTGTTGTTGAGATCAGTAGCCACGGCGATGCGAGCGTCGGCGGCTTGGCGAGCTGTTTTAGCGCCCTCGGCTTCTTCACGATCGATCACCGACAAGCGAGCAGCAGCGGCGTCTTCAGCTTGTTTAATTGTGCTTTTGGCTTCAGTTTTGGCGATCTCGATCATCTCTTTAGAGAGTTTGTCAGCAGCAGTTTTGGCGGCAGTGTTTGCCTTCTGCTGGACAGCAGCGGCACGGTCAGCAGCGGCTTGGGCAGCGACTTCGATGCCCTTGAGCTGCTCTTTCGTCGTCGCTGCGCTGACCTGGGATTCGAATGTCTTACCGACCTCGGTGCCGATCTCGCGGATCTTTGCCAACGTGGCGTTTTTGTCAGCATCACTGACAAGTGATTTGGGCTGCTGGTCTTGTTTTGGAATGAGGCCCTGGATACCAAAATTTTCATTGCCAGCAGCATTCATCAGTTTCTGCTGCTCAATGATCTCTTTGTTGACCGCCTTCAGGCGCTCTGCGAGCGCAGTGCGCTGTTTGGTGTATGAGTCGTCGCTTTCGAAGCTGTATTGCTTCCGCCCCACCCCCTTGATCAGCGCAGCCTGTTCTTCTAGCAAAGCATCTTGGGTAGCTTGAGCACTGGCTGACTTGTAGTTACGCATGGCCTGGGCCATCGCATTGAGCGCATCAGCAGCTTTGTTTGGAGCATCAGTCGTAGTTGCTAGCTCGACCGCGAAATCTTTCCACGCCAAGCGCGCATTCTTGATTGCTGCCGAAAGCCCTTTATTTGCACCTTCAGCAGCCCCCTCCCCGAGCTGCTCTTTCAGTGCCTCATACAGCACTTCCTGAGCTTTCACTTGCTCACCAGATTCGATCAGGGTCGCGATCAATTCTTTCTGTTCGTCACTGAATTTCACGCCCTGTTTTGACAGAGACGCCAGGCCGTTGATTGGGTCTTCAAAAGCCTTGCCGAGCGACACGACCTGACCACGCACCTCGCCGCCCATGACTTCCGCCATGTCTACGCCGAGGCTGAGAACTTTCTTCTGCATGTCACCGACAATCGATGTGAAACCAAGAAGCGCGCCGGCAGCATCAGCTATGCCGCCACCGTCAAACAGGGTGGCCTTTTCTTTCTCGCTCGCGAAATCCATCAGCTCCTGGGCAGACACGCCGGCAGCGCCTCCTACCGATTTCAGCAAAGCATCGAGACGCCCGAGCTTGCGCTCATCGTCAGCGATGTTCGTTGAGCCATAAGCCAGGGTTGAGAAGAAAGCACCGAGCGACACAGCCCCCGCTGTTGCCGCAACGCCGATGCCGCTGATGTTGCCTCTGAGGTTGTCCAGGTGACCGCCAAATGTAGCCAATGGGCCACCAGCGGCTTCAGCTGAGCCGATTATTTTGTCGAGTGCGGTTGAGATGAGGCTGCTGCCGTTGGAGACAGATGCATCATTCATCGCATTCGTTGTGCTTTTTAATTCGCGGGTCAGGCCTTGTAGCTGTTGGGCTCCTGAGACCTTAAGATTTATTAAGTAATCAACTACGTTGTTAGCCATTGTCGATAAGTCCTTTTATCAACTCGTTGTAATATTCACGCCCCTCTTTCCCGAAAGCGCTGAAGATCGCTGCTTGTTGCAGCATGGATTCAGTAACTAGAGAATTCCGTTCTCTTGAAATCACTGAGTCTGCTAGCTTGAAAAGACGCTTTATTGGGTATCTGTACGGGTCGAATCGCTCACTGTTGTGTCCGTGCGCTATTAGCACCTGAGCTGCCGACTCGATCATTTCCTGAATCTTTTCGAGTGTTACTTCCTGTTCTTCTTGCTTTCCTTCGCCAGCCCTTCTTTGCCGTTCAAACTCTTGAATTCTTTGAGCAGCGGTGAGATTGCGATGTTGATCTGAGCAAGACTTTTTTTTAGACCTTCTGGCATCGTCAGCCTAGCTACCGTGGTGGCGAGCTGGATCTGAGTGGGTATTGGCAACAAAGCGATCTTGAAGGCGTACTCCGGCTCTCCAGCCGCAAGCGCTATCACGAGAGCGAGGAAGCCCGTAGAACGAACCGCGAGCTGGTTCATCAGTTCGGCTTGGTCATCTAGATTCGCTCCTTCGAACAGCCAGCGCATCACAGTCTCTTGCTCGTTGACCAATACAGCGAAATCTGTGGCACTAAGGCCACGGACATCGAGGAAGAATTCTTTGCCCAAAGGGCAGCCAGGGTTCAGCTGAACCCTTTCGGTTGGTATTTCAAATGCTGAAAGGCTCATCCTTGATCCTTTATTAAATTAGTTAATAATTAATGAAGGGCGAATGAACGCCCTTTGGTTATGCAGTGACGCGATGCTCTTCTTTGAACATCTTCGACAGCCTGGTTCCGGTGATGGCTTTGCTGAGCTGCAATCTGCCTTTTAGCTCAAGGTCGCCATAATCCGTGCTGATCAGCTGACGCTGTGCGGCTGGGTCGAGTGAGACCTTATGCCAGGTGACCTTCACGTCATCACCTGTAGATACGTTCATGCCTTCGAAAACGATTTGGACATCAACCGACTGATTTATGAAGCCTTCGATTCGGTCAACAGCTGCACCCTGGTACGCAATTTCCAGCTCATCTTCGTCAGCAATGCCATCCTCAGAAGGCTGATCAGCAATGATGAAAATCGTGCCGCTTGAGGTCAGGTAATGCACGCCTTCATCGTACGTTACGAGTCCGTCAGCCGACTTCACAGAAGTGATTTCAGTCGCAATGCCATCAAGCATCACGGCCTTGCCGATGTACGCAGTGCGAGTGATGGTCTTGGCTACAGCGGCGTCACGGATCACGTCACCGTAGAGCGCCATCGCCAAATTCTTCGGCTCGAACGACTTCAGCGTGACCGTGCCCTCAGCCGTGTTCTTCGTGATACGGCTCTGAGCTGTACCGAGCGAACCAGTCATAGTGTCGGCCATTTCAACCCTTTCGTTCGACAGGGCAAGCACAGCAGAACTGCACTGACCAGCGTTCGAAAATCCGCCGACTGGGCGATCTAGGCTATCGAGTTTTGAAATCAGAACAGCACCGTTGCCGATCCATCCTTTTGTGTTGTCTATCGGGTTAAATAAACTTCCCATTTTTACTTCTCCTCATCCTTGAGTAGTGGTTGTTAGTTTGTTTTCAAAAGCAGTGTTTGTTGCCAAATTAGTGACCATACGCTGTATGCCGAGCTGGTCTTGAATCCTGAGGTCTCCTCGCCCCATTCCAGAAACTCAATCGAATTCGGCGCCTTGGCGGCAGCAATCGGAGTGTTCTGGAGGACGCCCAATAGCTTCTGTGTTGCTTGAGCAGCAGCTCGGGAAAATCCGTTTCCCTGCCTGTCTGCCTTGGCAATTACGAGTGCGCCGGCACCGATTGTTGATTCGACCTCACCAGGGCGCAGACCCTTTCGGAGCGGGCCACCGGCTCCGGTGACGAGGATCAAGAGGCCGCTTGCTGGTACGTTAATTTTCTTCAGATCTTCTTCGCCAAATTGGCCAGTGAACAGGTCGGTTTTGCAGCCGAGGCCGGTCTCGATTGAGGCACGTATGGTGTCGAGGTATTCGTCGAGATAGACGCCGCGATCAGTCATTTGTGAAACCCTCAAGCACGGACTTCAGGCGAGCGCGAATCGACTTCGTGATCTCTGCATCCCAGTCCTTGGGCAGGCCTCGTTCATCGGGAAGGATCGCTCTTTTCTGCACGCGCTGGCCTAGCTGGTGGTACTGCGCATACTCAACGTCGGTGAAGATGCGCATCGTGTTGCCCGTAGTTGCACCACGTATGCTGTTTCGGAGCCTGCCGGTGTCGAGCAGTGGCTGACCTGGAACTCGGCGGCGGTTTCGCCAGCGAGGCTGGATGGGTGCCCATTTCACGCCGTAAGGATCGGTGCTGTTTCTAAAGCCAAGGCGAACCTTAGCCAGCAGCCTTGCGTTGATCTCGTTCGTCGGCCAGCCCATCCGTGCAGCTGCTTCGATGCGGGCGCTGATATCTACGAGCGGGCCGGCGTTGACTGAGATAGAGATGGTCATCGATCAGCACCGAACGATTTGGACATTGCGGAAGCCCCCGTTCTTCGAGCTTTCCCCCGTCTCTGCGAAGAGCTTTGCACGGCCAGTGGCTACGTCGCCGAAGAATTTGATGGCATCGGCTTTGCGTTCTTTGATCAGCTCGGTGACGTGCTCCGGGTTCAGCTCGTAGCGAGCCAAGTCCAGGATGCGCAGCTTGATCGAGGCTTGGACCTTGGTGTCGTATGCAGACAGTCCGGCAGCGAGCAGGTACGCGTGGGCTGTGCCTAGAGCGGCATTGATAGCCCAATCCACCTTGGCTTGGTCTGGCTGGCCCGCGTCATTGAGCGGAATGTCGTCGCTTCCAAATGCGACAATGAAATCGTCTATCGTGATAGTCATTGCAAAATCCTTTTTGCTTTGCCATATTATATCATATATTTATAATTTATTCACTAAACGGACGATAAAACATGGAAGAAAAAGAGATTGATGAAGAGGTGCTAAAAGCAGCAACTAAGTTGTTCGGCAATGAAGCAGATGCCATAAATTGGCTAAACAAACCCTGCTTAGCATTGGGGCGTCTTAAGCCTGCTGATGCAAATCCTTCTTATGTTTTAAAAATAATTGGCAGACTAGAACATGGGATACAACAGTAAATGACATTGACTGCTGGACAGAAGTCGTTATTTTTATATTAATAAATACGACTTCTGGTCAGGCAGACAATGTTATTGACAGCCTTCGGCTAAAGAATCCACTGGATGGTTATCTGTAGCTCCTGCGATTACCACTTCCTCCTTCTTTATATAAACAACATAGAAGTGGTAATTAATGAAACAAAGCTAAGGCCACCTACCCGCTGGCCCCTTTCCCCGCCAGGGGCTTATGCGGACTCAACGAAAGCACCCAAGCTCTTACCAGCTCGCCATTCCTGGAAGCGCATCATCCCCAATGCCTCGATCTGAGTGGCCTCATCCTGCCGAGCAAGCCACTGCTCGTAGTTCTCTTTAATTGCCGGCTCACCATCGAACACGGGAATCATCACCGTCCTGCACCCCGGATGCATCGGCGGCCTAGGCGCCTTCGCATCTGAGTACGCAAACACCTTCCCATCCAAGCCCTGGCAGATCGCAGTAGTACGCGTATCAAGCACAGCAGACAGCTGGTACGTAGCAACCCCAGCCCTGCCAAACAACTCTTCGTCG
This sequence comes from Pseudomonas pichavaramensis, assembly GCF_050473265.1. Lineage (NCBI taxonomy): Bacteria > Pseudomonadati > Pseudomonadota > Gammaproteobacteria > Pseudomonadales > Pseudomonadaceae > Pseudomonas > Pseudomonas pichavaramensis. Next base: position 333,734 of record NZ_JBJKFJ010000002.1, read on the forward strand.
GCCTTGGCGGTGATCGCAGTAGCAGCAGTCCGAATCATCGTCTCCGCATACCGCTTCCCTGCCGTGAACTCGCCTGCATCACCTGCCATCAAGGCCTTCGCGATGTTCGCCGTGCTCTCACCCGAGGCAATTCCCAGCCTCACCCGGCGCTTCACGCCAAGGGACATCGACACCCGCTGCTTCGCCACCCACTCGGCCAATATCTGCCCATCAAACGGATCATCGACAACCGCCGCACGAACCCAGTCTTCATCAACCGGCATCGCCCCGACGCCCATCTTTGTTGCCAATCTGGCTGCGAAGCCAGCTTGCACAACCCCCAACTTCGTCAGCTCTTCAGCTGCTGTTTCGGCGATGCTGCCGTAGCCGCCGAGGATGATTTCGTCGATGGCCACTAGGAGTCGCTCCAGGCCTTGCCGGTTGCGGGGATTAGAGAGAGCGAGCTTCATAGCGATCTCTTTCTGCATCGCCTCGATCTCAACTATCAGCGTGCGCGAGATCTTCACCGCCTGCCGGCGCTGTTTGATAGCTTGGTGAACGATGGAGTCTCTGCCGTTCATGCTGTGAACAGCTCCCCTTCTTCCTTCCTGCGCCTTACCAGGCCTGGCAGGCGGACGCCTTTCGCATACACCCACCTCGACAGCTGGTACGGCACCTCATCGTAGAAGCCTTGGTTCAAGCGTCTACGCAGGGCTGAAGCCTGGAGATTGCCGGCGCCGGCATTGAAAACGAAGTCGATGAGTGCGGCACGCTGGTTGTCATTCAGCGGAACCGTGATGAGCCGATCAACTGCCCGCGCAGCAGTGTGGAGATCTTCACGTAGCCATTTCTTCGCTATGTCTAACGAGATCGCCGGCCAGCGGCTCAGTGGTGCCCAAGCTTCCTTGCTCAGCAAGTGGCCATAGCCAACGGTTGGGTAGCCCACCGGATCGTGGTAGGGCTTCAGCCGAAGCCCTTCATGGTGCTCAGCAAGCTGAGCTGCAATTTCGAGCGCTGCGTCCATGCTGCGCCTCCTATTATTTCAGTTATTTATTATTTCCACTTGAATGCATACTTCGCAGCGCGCTGGCCGAACCAGAACGACAGGACGAGTGCCAACATCGCGTAGTCGTTCTCTGACCAGATCTGCACCAAGGCCGTCTCCGAAGCGACGTTCTGAGCAACCAAAATTTGGTACTGACCATACTTAACGGCCATGTAGAAAAAGACCAATGCGGTAGTGATTCCTGGGCGGATGATTCCGTTGATGAAATCGAGGATGACGAACAGGTAGTACCCCGGCACTACCAGCTTCGCCGACCATCCTGTCTTAGCTGCCGCATCTAAAAGGTCAACGCCAAAAGACCGATGATCCTGCCTGATCACCTTGCTCTCTTCGATGTCAGCTTTCGACTCGATCTCAGCCATGCGCCACGTGTGCTCTTGAGCTGCCATTTCTGACCTAAGCTTCATCATGTCTAGCTCTTGCTTGTAATCCTGTTTCTTACCAATCAGCTTTATAACTTCAGGTAAGAATGGGGCAAAGAACCCAAATAGTGCCGATAACCATGCCATAGCGACCTCCCTGTCACTTATTCTTTTCTATCAATAGTTTGTTAATTTGCTCATACAAGCGATCAATCTTATCGCTGAGCTTATTGAACTTATCCTCAACGCTTTGCGTATCTCTCCGCCGATCTTCTTTAAGTTCAATAACTTGCTTATCAAGCACAGAGATGTTTTGGGCATTTGCGCTAATCCTTTGATCTAAAGCAAAGTAAGCAGCACTACCGGCCAGAATCAGAGCCACAGCTTTAATAACAAGTTCGCCGGGTATTTTAAAATTATTGGGGAATTCACTCATATCGGCATCCTTGCCATTATATTATTAAATCACTTATTATTATATCACAACCAAGGTTTGACTGGCCATTTAATATTAGCCAGATCAGCTTGCTCGGTTACATCCCTAAGCGTTTTTCGATATGCACAGTAATCATCCAGTACATCAGGATCTATGGGCACGCCAGTTATTTTCTCATCATCAAACAATGCATTTATTTTGTGATCTATCTCTTCAAGCAAGGGCTTGCGTATTTCCCTAACTTTCTCAAGCAAACTGGCCTTGTTGACAGATTCAACTTCGACAATTTCACCATCAGCGCCGATCTTTGCCAGCTTGCCAGCGTTTTGGATTCGGAGAATTTGTCGGGCTTTGTTTTTGTCGATCACTATGTTTGACAACAAAACCGGTGCTGGAGCAGACGCAAGATTGTGAATGCCCAACACGATTCCGTTTCTATCTATGTGTGCGATTGTAGTCATTTAGATAATCCTTTATCTCATTATGTAGTAAGCAAAGCCGCTAGTATTTGAGAAGATGTGCGGAACATCAAACTCTTCACCGCTAGCAAAAACCGCTGACTTCACCAGCAAATTAGCTGTGTTATTTGTATAGTAGACAACCCCGGATGCTTGATCATAGTCTAGTGCCGGTGCGGGTGCATCAACAAAGACAACGCTCTTAAAAGCCCCCGAAACTGTATACTCAAAGATGTAACTACCAATGCTTGTAGAGACTAGCAGTCCAGTATTAGCAACAGCTCTCATCTTTGATGAATCAGTAAAATATGAATTCGCGTTATTGAATGTCTTATCAAACGAATACACATTACTTTCAGTTTGCACAAAGAACAGCGTATCGCTTGAATCAATGCTCAAGAAAATGAAGTTCTGCCAACCTATCGTGTAAGCTTCATCATCGAAAATCTGGTAGATCCCGCCGCTATTGTTAATATCAACCAGTACAGCGAGGATTTCACCATCAAACAACGTAAAGCATTTTCTATTTGATGTAGGCTTCAATCCGTCACTCAGCACACTGAAGTATTCGTGCCCTGCTCTTAACGAAGCAGATCGGTAGATTTCACCATTACTTCCAAAAAAATTGTAAATCCCGTCTTTTTTAATTATGGCAACAACATCACTAGCCAAACCCTCAATCTCGACTTCAGTAACGCCACCAGCTGTTTCATAAATGAAAAGCTTGTTGTTGCCAAAATGTACAATCGAGCCATCATCGTCAATGTAGTCATTCGTTGACGTTGAATACGCGATATTATTGGTCTGGAACGTCTGCCCACCGTCAATAGAGCTGACGCTGGCGTTTCCTTGGGTGCTACTGATCGCGATCAGGTTGCCAGAAACTGTCATAACGACCGCTTCTGTCTCGTTGCCCAAGCCGATTCCAGTCTCAATTAGAGTAGATTCACCGAAATCCACCGGCATGTCCGGGTTGGTCAGGAAGCTCAGGGCATGTGCCAGGGCCGGGTGATCCTCGCGTAAGTGCCTGCTACCATTGCATTTTAGGGCGTCTAGATAATCATCCTGGGAAATTACTTCGTTTCCATCACCGCTCGGGGAATTTACTCTAAATGCAGCGTCTGGACGCAGGATAATATCGCCAGAACGCAGCGATCCTTCATTCGATATTAAGTTGATGATGTCTGATATAGAGACAGATTCGCTCGATCCTGGCTTGTGAGCATGCATTTTCATGCCCAAATCGCCGGTCCATGGGGCTAATTGTGATGGTGTTTTCATAATATTGTTCGTCCATGTATTTAATAAGCAACAAATCCGTTTGTTGCCAAAAACAACTCGCTAAAAACAACTCGTGTTTCGAGCGATATCGCAAAAATTGGTGTTACTATGGTTCATCAGCCGCCTGCTCAAATCGCACCAATGCCCCGTCATTCGTGGCTTCCGGCTCACCTTCGTCGGTCACCACTACATCACCTTGTTGCTCGTCTGGGTGACGAAAGCAACTCGGCGAAAACAACTTGAGCGGCTCGATCAGCATCACCGTACTCCGCAGATCCAGATCAGTGATTCGCCCTCTCCCTCCATCAGCATCACACTGATCCGCTCACCTGGCACGCATGCCAGTACAGCGCCGGCACGAGCATCTATGGGTGCAGACCAGGCATCAGCTGCATCGCCTTCACGGCTGAAGCGGACGTGAATGAGCGACTTGCAGAAGAGATACACCGCGCCGGCTTGGAGCGGTTGGGTTGGCGACAAAGGAATCCCCGCTTGCAGCGGAACAGGGCCAGCGGTGAGTGTGCGGTTGGGCTGCACTGTCTGTAGCGATTCACCGTGCCGATCAAGGCTTGTCATTACCATTGTCGGCCTCCTTCGCTACTGGCTTGGGCTTGGAGCGCCTAGTGGGCTTTGCGGCCTCGGCTGGTGGGGCTGGATCAGCGACGGTGGTGGCTTCCAGGGCCGTTGGCTCGGCTTCTGGATAGCTGTAACCAAGGCTTAGAAAGTGAGCGAATGAGCGGCTGCCGAAGTCGGCGAAGACGGTGTGGCCGGTATCTGGATGGCGAAGCTCGTGAGTTTGTGTAGTTGTGCGTGACATCGAATCCTCCTTGATTCTGTCCTTAAGGAACCGGCGAGTCAGGGCGACTCACCGGGCCTTGGTGGGATGTGATGAATCAGTGACCGCCCATGCGGACGATGCGCTTAGGGTCAAGAAGAGACATGCCGAACAAGGTCTCAAAACGCCAGTGAGTCTGAGATGTTTTAGGAGTAGTCCAGCGCTGGAGACGGAAATTCCAGCCGGTCAGCGGGTCGGTGACGAACGTGGTCATAACGTTGCTGTCTTCCTGTGTCTCAATCTGTCGAGTAGCAGCACCAATGGCATTTTGGGTCATCAGAATGTCAACGTTGTGGTCTCCGACAACCTCAACGGCTGTGCCTGCGACGATGGGTGCGATCAGCTTCTCGTTGATCAGCAGCTCTATAGCTCCAGTCTCAGTAACAACCTGGTTAGTTGCAACGCTGTAGGAGAATCCACCAGCAACTTTGACGATATCGCCGTGATTGAACGTCGCGCCGACTGGAACGCTTTCGAGACGAAGGAAGCTCACACCAACAAGAGGGTTTGCCGAGGTGACTATGCCATCAGCCTGAGCAGCAGAGCCTGAGATGTGCTTCTCGATCTGCTGGTCAGTCGAGATGTTGATCCCAAACTTTCTCCCCATAATCGCTTCGTTGATCAAAGTCTGGTCACCAGACTCGCTAAGATTGCTGAAGTCTTTCAGGAGAGCCAATTCAGTATTGATACCTGTAACCAAGCGATAGTCGCGAAGCACCTTGTTCTTTTGAAGCACTGCACGGCCAGCCAGAATGTCATCCTTGTCGCGCTTAGCAATGCTTTCCAGATCGCCAGAATGCTGAGATACACCTTTGTAAAAACTGATGGCGTACAGGTTGGTTGATTCGACTACAGAAGTGATTGCCGCTTTCAGCGCCTGGGGAATAGTGCCCTTTCTGTTATGATTCATCGCCTGAACGTCCGACATGCAAACCTCTTGATAGAGGTGGATATTCAAGTCAATCGGTACACCTTGCGCAACGATGGGTGTTGGAGAAGATCCAACTGCTGGATCGAATACCTTGGCTGGCCCCAAGTCGATTGGAGCAGCTATGGTAACTCGATCACCAAAGTTTTTAGATTCGTCCGAAGAATCAATATAGATATTCTTCAAAAAATTTGCAGAGCCGCGAAGCTCGTCCAGAACGCCAACAGAAACGACTTCGTTCATGTAAGCATTAACGTCGTTCACTTCACCGCAAACAAATAATTCAGCTCTAATTGCAATACACATAATGGGACTCCTTTCCCTGGATTAATTTTAAGTTTCTATTTGTTCCTGGAGCCCCAAGCTCTTGAACAACACGCTCCGCAGCACAGCTGCAAGCTTATTTAATTTCAATAACATTAAGACTATTGAAATGCTTGGCTTCTGAATTTAGCCATGCTTTTTCTAGACTCTTTTTGGATTTCTTTTTGTTCAACATTGCTAGTGTTTTCTTTGAGAATTTCACGATCATTGCGATATCCTCAGGTCACCAGAGGCTCGCTGAGCAAACAACTTATCACGCTCTTGCTGGTTTGCTTTTGAGAGCAAGCCATGCCATTCCTTAAGCGTAACGGTACGCTTGCCATCCTGATTGCCACCGCCTTTACTTCCAGTTCCAGTCATCGGCTTGAAATAGTGAGGCTTGCTTTGCGCCAACCCTTGTATCCACTCCGCTGGGGTAAGTGGCTTACCATCTTTCCCGATGCGAATATTCCCATTCTTGTCTCTACTCACAAGATCTCCATCATCAGTTAGCGACCATTCGTTAGCAGCTACCATAATCAGGTCGTCTATTGCAGATGGCTGGAAGAATTCGTTTTTCAGAGCTTCTTGCCCTATAAGATTCCTCAGCTGGTACTGCTTTAGCTTGCTGCGCTCACCTTCGAGCGCCTTTTGCAGCTCAGACTTCTCGCCCTCCACGCCCTGGAGGCGGGTCTGCCAGTCCTGGTTGGCAGCGGCCACGCGCTTGTCCAGCAGATCCTGGAGCTGAAGCTTGCCTGCTTTCAGGGCATCAAGATCAGCTTGATCTTCAGCAGTAGTAGCCAGCCCCTTCAGCTGCGCTTCGAGCTTTTTCTTCTCATCCAGAATCTCGCTCTTAGACTTCTTCAGCGCCTCGGTTTCACGAGCTACAGCCTCACTGATTTTTGTGCCCAATATGCCGCTGATATATTCCTGACCTTCAGGCGTTTGAAATAGTGCTGCGAAATCTGGCTTGTCGTTTCCGTCCTCTTCACCACAGACGAAGAGTTCTTTAAATTGGTACATCCGTGTCATTGTTAATCCCCAAGATTAAAAATTTGTCATCCTTGACGGTTGGCTCATCCGTGAGCCGTTATCCTTCCTAGATACATATATTATACCACATATAAAATAATAAATCTCGTGTTACCGAGATTTATTTAATATTTTTAGAAGCTGCATTCAGCATTTTCTTCGACAATCTTATTAAGTACCTTCTTTCTAAGCTTAGGCTTCTTTGAATAAATTCTTTCATCATATGAGTAATAGTATTCTGCTGCCTCATCACCATTAACTGAATCCTCTTCATCCTCATCTTCTACTTCAACAGCTTCAGGCTCATAGTCATTCTCAACTTTAATCCAGGCCTCGCTAGCTAGATCCCTAAGCTTGTCTATATAGTCATCGTCTAGCTCTGAACTAAAACTTCTCTGTATTTCATCAAGACTCTCATCAACAACCCAATACAACAGCCTTCCAACTTTGTACCGATTTTCATAACCGTCACAATCAACAAGCAGGTATATCGAGATATCAACAGCATCTCCATCCCTGACAACATCAACATAGTAACCATCAAAAACATTACTCATAACAGCTTCCTTTTTTATTTTTAGAACTTCCGATTAATTTCTTAGTTCATACTTATATTATATTAACCAAATGCACCTCATGCAAATTTCCAGCTACCAAGTTTCCGTCTAAAACGACCACTTTTCCTTTTCTATGAAAATAAAAAATCCCCTGCTCTGGGGATTGTTTCATTTGTCGCCAAAAAGTTCTTACTTAGCTGTCAGACCTGTTGTCCTGTCTATGCAGATCCAGTCGTTTATCTGGCTGACATAGCGGCAGTCGTAGTTGCCGGATTTGTCCATAATTATGCTTGAGCACTGGTACAGAAATACGCAGCACAAGAACATGAAGAGTGCTCTCAAGAATATCTTGATGTCCTCTTTAGTGAAGCCCAGTAAAAAGCTCTTTGTGTCTCTGAATAGTGCTGCCATCATTTCCATTGTCTTGCTCCTTTTTTATTATTATAACATATATTTAATACACTTTTGATCGAAAGCGCTCAGTAGCGAATTCGGATGCGATCATGTTGTTGATGTCAGTGTCGTCTTCTTCGTTCATGAACTGATGACTATGAAAGAAGAAGGAGTCGGGACCGAAAGCATCGTAACCATCTTTGTAAAAGAGTGTTTTCAAGCCAAAGCTGATTTTGGCTGATTTGCTTTCGAGAGTGACACGCTGATACTGAACTGCGTATTCGTTTTCTTCTATACCCTCATCCAATATCTCGTAGCCGTCCTCCCGTAGGGGGTTGCTGAAGATGGTGTATGGGCCGAATTTCTTGCTTAAAGTTTCCATTTCTTTTCCTTTTCTTATTATTGTTATTTGCGCCCAACCCGGAGGCTGGGACTTGCTGGCATTCTTTTACATCATTCTTTCAATAACGTCTTTGCTCATACTCGAAAGATCAAGATAAAGCCTTTTACCTTCAATATATTCCAAACAACTACCTTCACTTTCTGTTTTGACAGCATCACAAAGTGCTAACTTGACAGTTTCGTAAGCATCTTCGAATTCTTGATCAATCCAGCTGCTATCTTCTGATATGTATGCGCCCGAAGTGTCGTCTTCATCCGAGACCAGCTTGACAGTGCTGATATGCAGAGTTTTAAAGTAACAAAGCCTATTCTTGACTTCTCTTAGCACTACTGTAATCACTGCATCTACAAGACCATGGTCGTCAGACTCACAATCAGCATAAGCTTCAAATATTTCTACACTTCTCATTTTGATTCTTCCTTTTATTATTGTTATTTGAACCATCGATTAATTTCTCAGTTCATATTTATATTATATTAATTGAATTCACCCATTGCAAATTTGCACCGACCAAGTTTCCGGCTAAAACGACCACTTTTCCTTTTTCCTGAAAAAATCTTTGGAATAGTGCTATATATATGGCAGAAAGATTTGTGAGTCGCTTACGATGAGAACAAGACTGCTTAAAGAGATAAAGGTGCGCAGAGAGAGCTTGAGCATCAAAACTTCAGCAATGCTATTGTTGGCCGGCATCAGGCGTCAGCAATACGAGAAGATCGAAAAATCAGGCAACCCAAGCTTGCGCACGCTCGACAAAATCGTCGAAGGTCTCGATGCTGAGATGATGCTCATACCAAAAGAGCACGTGGCGGCAGTAAAAAAACTGCTGTGCACTACGCCTTCAGTACCTTTTAAATACGAACCTCGTAAAATTACTCTTGAAGACTTTGACAAAGAAGTAACTGATCCCTGGCCGCTCATCGAAAACGACAATGACCAATAGCTCACCCTGCTGGCCCAATTCAGCGCAGCTGGTGTTTGTTTGTCATCAACAGCCCTTTTTGAGCACAACCCAATCGCCCCCAAAGCCTGGTGGGTGGGCTGGTTTCTTTGATGACAAAAAATCCTGGAGCCTGCCGGCCAGCGAAATTTGGACCATGGTCGCAAATGACCAGGCCATCCCTCACCCAACCACAAGGCTGACCTGGCTTTTCTGGACCATGGTCCACGCCCCAAGGCTTCACGAGAAATGGGTGTAAATGGGTGTCTTATTGGGTGTCGAATGGGTGTACCAAGGTTCTGCGGTCATACGCACTGCTGGGCAACTTGGACCATGGTCGCAAATGACCAGGCCATGCCCCCAACCAACGAGAAGGCTGACCAGGCTTTTTTGGACCATGGTCCACCTCGATCAGCTAGCTAAAGGCACTTCTTGCAGCAGTCGATCATCGTTCGCTGAGATGTCGAAATCAGCCCGCAGGATGCCCCTGCGCTTCAGCTCTTTCAGATAGTCGTCATGACTCAGATCGCCCATTTGACGCGCTGTAGACAGCGCATTCAGCTCTTCAACAGTGATCGTCACGCCATAATCTGTGCAAACGCTGACATCGACTTGCAGATCGCTGATCAGGTTGAATTTGCCCAAAAACCAAAAGGCTTTCTTGAGCGCATCCTGGAGCGCCTGGGCGATAGCTGCAATCTGGCTGTTGTTCTCGTTTGCTTGCAAGCTACGGCCTGTCGCGGTTTCAGCTGCACCGCGATTTGCGAGCATTTCGTAGCCGTAGATCTGCATTCTGACTTCCATGTCGCTGATGGCCTTCTGCATTGCTGAGATCGCTGCGCCCGAGTGCTCGACGTACTTCATGTCGCTGCCCTGACCGCCGATGATGGCGCTCTCGACACCAATCTTGATCACCGCATCTTCGTTCAAACCCGAGGCAAATAGGATCGGTACGCTCGCTGTATGAAGGATGTTCCGGTAGTCGCTGTCAGCCTGCCAATGGCCAAGGTTCAGGTATGCAAGATCAACGAATGGTGGCGGACAGAACAGCTCACCGCTGGGCACGTTATCAGCGAAGATGGGGATGAGCGGGATCTCAGCGACTGCGAAAGCGGTCCAGTCCTGCACAATCACGAAGTCGTCTTTGCCGGGCTCCGACTGCTGGTGGAGACGCCAGAAGGCTTGCCCTCCTTCGACCTTCCACTCCCGCACCTTTTGCAGCTCCGCCTCGTCGTACCCAACAACTACAACAGACTTCTCAAGGATGCGCAGGTACACCAGACGGTCGTCTTCATCGAATGCATATCCGAGGATGTCACTGCCCTTCACGACGTAGCAATACGCACGGCCACCAGCTTTTGGGGCATCTACAACCAGGTATGCAGCACCATCCCAAAGCACCTCTTGTAGCGCCTTCCTCGCCAACGCGGTGGTGCTGGCACCCTTCCCGTCCAGATTCTTCTCATAACCCGCCACCAAATCTTCCTGACCCGCTATCGCGGAACTCACGGAAACTGGACGAACAAACGGCTTCGCAGCATTGGCTTCAATAGCTCGCTTCGTGCCATTAAACAGCACAGAGCGCTTGAGCCTTGCGTCGTACGACTCTTTCGATTCAGCAGTTTCTGCTGGCAGGTACTCTGTACGAGCTGCACGCATCGCTTTCGTACCGCCTCTTAACGTGCGTAAGAGGTGCCTTTCCTCGTAGAATCCAGCGCATCTCGCGCTTCTTTCATTTACCTTGGTCATAAACTTTCTTCCCTGAATGTTTATATGTTTGACTTTTAATGTTTATTACACAAACTTGTTTCACGTGAAACTAACTTAACGAATTCCGTTCGTTACCTTAGTTACCGACTTTTTCATTGTTAATCTGTATGCTAGAGCATCCCACGCATGGTCATCAGGCCCCTTCTTACACGCATCCATGTTGTCCTCATCGCGAGCGATAGAGGGCAGGCAACCGATTAAATATCGGCATCCAGCGAAGATATAAAGGTGCGGTGAATCAGGTGAATCTAGCTTTGTTGCGCTCAAACGTTGAAAAGCGAGCTGCGCCGAATTCACCCTGCTGCCGGGAGCTTTGTCGGCAGGGACGAATTTCATGCCTTCAGCTTCGAGTTCTGCGGCGACTGTCTGTTGGCCCTGGACCTGTTTGCCGTTGTAAATCTGGGAGTCCGCCGCGCCTGGATGGATTGTGTGGCCAGCGAGGATGCCTGAGTCGGTGAGCCTCTTTTCTCGATCCTTTAGGCGTTTGCCGATGGCTCGGGCAGGGAGGAAAAGGCCTGCGTCTGGGGTGACTTGTTCGCCCCTGGCGTTCTCCTCGGTGCCGTAGTCCTCACCGATGACGATTATGCTGCCGGCAGGCGGACAAAACCTTGTGCCGTCCGGTAGCGTTGCTGCCTCTCCATTGGCCTCTGCATGCCATAAGCCGCAGTACGGCGTGGATTGGCCGAAGTCGAAGCTGCGGTCGATCCTCCAGCCTTTCGGGATCGGGAAAGGCTTCATCACTACCCTGTTCGACCAGACGGCGCCGAACATCGATGATGTGTCCACTGCGTTCCAATCGCCGAGGAGCCAAGCCGCACGCTTCGCTGGGTCAACGAGCTTCATCAACACATTCTTGATGTACGACTTATTGATGTAGATGTTTTCGAAAATCGTTCCGAAAAGAGCGCATAGTTGGCGTGTGCCATCATCGTTCAGCACGATCTCACCGGGCTTACGGCCCTCAATGAAGCGCTTGTATACCCAATGTCTGCCGATTCCCCACGGATTGGTCGTAGCTCTGACTTGGAGCGGCGGTATTTGTGGCTGCTCAGGAGTGGGAATGTAAGCAGTACGCAGCAATGACATCATCGACTCGTACAGCTCTGGCGTTGCCCAGGTCGCCAGCTCGTCCCACCCGATGTACGTCAGCTGCCAGCCGTGGAACTTCTCATAATCGCTGTGCTTTTTTATGTGACTGAACATCAAGACTTCACCGGTCGGAAAAACCCACTTACATACCTTTCCTCCGATCCAGCGCGCCCCCGGAAATGCTCTCGGGATGATGCGTTGAGATGTACTGATGATGTCCTCTAGGTTCTTGAATTCTTTTCGGAAGATGATGCCTTTCCAGAATGAGCCCCAACCTTTTCCTACGTGCTGACAGAACCCCATTATCAAAGCGTCGGATTTGCCGTTACCACGGCTGCCGTGGAACAGCAGCTCAGTGACAAGAAACTCTGGTTGGCCAAGGCGCAGGAACATCTCCTGTGAGCCCGGCATGGGCTTCCAGATGATCTTTCTAACGGCCTTGGCGGCCCTATGGAGCACGGGATTAAAGGAGGACATCAGACCTCCTCGACATCGGTTTCATTGCGCTCAATCAAAAGCGGCAGCGCATCGATCCACACTGCTTCGTAGACCAGCTCGGGCTTCTCGATGAAGCCTCGGCCTGGCCAGGGGTCATAACAGCAGGTGCCGGTCCAAAGGACGCAGTGAGCCCCGTTCCCTGATTCGGTTGGGATGGAGAGGATGGCTGGGCGGGTGGCGATTTGGTGCCAAAGATTCTTTTGGTTGAGCGCAAAACGGCCTTCGCGTTTGCCGAAGATGAGGTCCTGGTAATCGGAGGTGGTTGCGTAGCTGGCTGGGCCGAAGTGGGTCAGAAGAAATGCGTGCGCCTCCGAGAGCGTCACCCCGGTCGCTGTCGCTCCTGGGAAGGTGGCCAGCAGGTTCTTGTAGGTGTGCCCGGTCAGCATGGACAGGCACGCGATTACGCAGTCGCTTTTGAAGTATTGAGTGATGAGCTTCATTCTTCATCACCATCAGTTTCTTCGGCCTCGAACTCGGCCAGGCGAGCAGCCGCAAGGGCCGCAGTGCGGGACTGCTGCTCAACAACGTCTTCTGCCGTAAGACATGTAGACGCATCCGGGACAAGGACAACGCCGGTTTGGGACTCGGCCACAGGAGCTGCGTCGGACTCGCTGCCGAGGCGATCACCATCAGCGAACTCGTCATGAAATCGACGGCGCAGGATCGATTCGCCTGCACGCCAATCGCCGCGCCTTGCAGCTGCGATTACGGAGCTGACAGCAATATCTCGGACGGTCGAAAGCCCCTGCTCAACTGCATCCAGAAAATCTAGGAACAAGCACTCTCGGTCATCGGGCTCGAATGACTCGTCCTCTTCTAATCGTGCCCTGATTTCCTCTGCCTGTTGCTTCCAGCTGTGGAAGCAGGCAATGGAAATGCCTACAGCTGCTGCGGCTGATTTGAAGCTCGTAGTGCGGCTTATGGCCGTGCCGATCTTCTTAATCATCGCTGCGTCGAGCACGGGCCTCCTGCCCTTTTTAACTTCCTTCTTTTTCGCTGCCATTCGACAATCCATATCTAGCAATGAGGAGCGCATCCGTGCGCCCATCTTTGATTCCAGGTGTTCCGTCCTTCTTTTTGCCGCCCGTGAACACGTTTGCTTCAGGATAAAGCTCTCTTGCGAAACTGATTACAACATCATCAGCAGCTCCGGTAAGGCCGTGCCATTTACGCCACTCCTGCGGTCTCGGCATGACGAGTTCGAATCCAAGCGCCTCAACAACGCCGCGAGCAACACCAGCTGCTTCGCCAAAACTAAAGGCGCCAAGTCCGCCGTCGCCGGGGACGTAACCAACCTTTTCGATCACTACGGTCCCGCAGCGCCCGCGCAGCATGTCTATTAGCCGTCGAGCATCGACAACACCTCTTTTTCCCTTCTCGGTAAGCGGCATGTCATAGAGATCCAGCAATGAGCCATCATCACGTAAAACCGCGACTGCTCCTTTCTTGCCTGGATCTATCCCTACAATGACTCTTTCCATAATATACATATTATATCATATAATATTATAAAAAATCATTAAGATCGGGTTATTTGGTGACAAAAAAATGCCCCGCCGAGGAAAAAGGAATAACCGGGCGGGGCGAGGGTTGCATTTGGAGATGCAAGAGAAAGCAGGTTTTCTTTCTCATGCACTTATTATAGCATAAATTTATCAAATTCCTAAATTACAGCATCACTTTCTGCATTATTTTCTGATCTATCGACTTTGAATGCTGCCAGTGCTGTCATCTCATCGCACTCTACGAGGTGCTGGAAAGACCATGCCATATTTTCTTCTGAACTATTGCTAAAAGGAAATACATATGAGCACATTCTATCATATTGCTCTTTATTCAAGACGTATACTCTTGCACCGTCAACCATTTTCCTGACTTTAGACAATCCTAGCTTCGAAAGAAGGTTGGATATAAGCGTGTGCTTTTGGCGATCACTCTTCGCCTCGACTTTGATCGATACGAGTCCGTTCATCTTAAAGTCGAGCTGGTTATTGACAATGTACTCACATGCTTCAGAAATGCATTCTTCAGTCATGATTCCACTAACGTTTATCAGTAATTTCATTACCTTTTGAAGATGCTCGCGAATCTCAGAGTAATGTCCGCAGTCGATACCGGTCATTAACTTGTCTCTTTCCCTGAATTTTTCGAAGCCAGCAAGATCGAGCAGCAGGCACTTCATGTTGCGAATTTTTGAGATACCAGCGCCTTCATTATAGAACTTCACATCGTCCTCATTGACTTCTTCGAATATCTTTCCGGTAGCGTCAGCTACGCCGATCAGATTATTTATGTAATATTCTTCGTCGTTTTTGGTTTTCTCAAGCTTTTCCATCGTTTTTGATTCTATTGCACTCTTTGCTTTAAGAGTGCCTCTTGTTACGCCTTCTTTCACTGCTTTTCTGCCGCTCTTGAAGATTTTCGATGCCTCTTCGTCAGCTTTTTTCTCTATAGCAAGTCTGCTTGTGCTGAATCCCTCGTGCTCAAAGCCAATTGATAGCCACTGCTGAAAGTTGTTTTTTTCACGTGCGTTTAGGTGCAGTTGCTGAAAAGCGATAGTGTCGAAAACTTGATCACCGCTTCCGTAGAATTTTGCTATAGCCTCTTTCTTTTCGACCGCAAAATTACTGGTGTGATGAATGCCGACCACAACTCTTCTCGCTGTTCTGTCGCGGAGAACAAATTGCTTGGCGTCATCAACACTGACTATCGCACCGAATATACAGAAATGAGCATCGAAATGCTTGACAGTGATACTGACGGAGGACTGCATTGACGGGCTGTGGCAGAGCACATCGTATTTAACAATTGCCTCATTTGGGTTAGCAATGAATTCAACAACTTCATGATTGTCTTTAGTAACCTGCGTTACTAAAAGAACTTTTTTACCTTGATCTCTGGCAATTTTGGCTACTGTCTCGGCCTGTTTTCTCGAATCTGATGAGAAAAGAACCTTCTTGTTCGCAGCCAAAGCTCTGAGAATTTCTCTCTGTGTTGACTCTACCGATCCGAGACATACATTAATTGACGAATAATCAGCATTGCCCTGCATAAAATTTATCGTTCTGCCGGCAAGGCGTACGTAGTTAATCAGCACATCATTCACAAATGCTTCGCAGAAAAGCACCAGGCGCGCATTCTTAATGAGCCCAAGAATCTCGTGAAAGACGCCGATACGGTCGCCGGTGAAGTCTTTTTGCATCAAATGACGCAGCACTTGGGCGGCTTCTTCTATGATGACGATGCCGCTTTGATGCGTATGAACCCTAAACCTCTCATTATCGCATTTATTAATTACTAGAGAGAGTGATTTGAGTTGATCTTCGCGTTCCTTAATACTGTCGTCATTGTACTGCTCAACAAGGTCAGCGATAGCGCTAGAACGTGCGATGGCGATACGATGAGTCAATACCGTTGATTTCTCGCCAGATTCGATACCGGCTTCGATCAGCTTGCGAATGACATGCTTTGTTTTACCTTTTCCCATGCCGTCTGCTAGCACATGAACACCACCCTTTTCGAAGATCTTGGCAGCATATGCTTCTAACTCAGCAGATGCTTCTGGGCCTGGCTTGCGGTGATCCAAGAAGCTACCGACGATCTGTGAATCGAGCCTGATCTTGCGGCTGTGCTGGTATTTGATAATGTCACTATCAATTGCTTTGTTAAGCAGATCCAGTGGATTTTCATCCTTTTCAACACTGAAGCTCAAGTCTGAAACAGCATTTCCAACAAGTTTTACGGCTTGATCCCGAGACAGCGAGAAAGGAACTTGGCGAGCCACAGACGCAACAAAACGCTTAATATTCTTGAGAACGCCCGCTTGAGCAGCGACCTCATCAATTTCAAGAGATGAGTAACCCTTCAAGCTTTCGATGTGGGTATCGTTTACGAAATACAAACCGGCTTTATATGCTCTAGCAAGCTCATAACGCTCAGCATAATTCTCATCTGTTACGAAGATTGAAATAGATTTCTTAGTTTCTGGCCTTGCTTCTGAGAGCAGCTTTACTACCGACTCTAAATTTTTCTCTGCCTTAACGTACGTATAACTCAAATCTGTTATGTCTTCTGTACCAACCACCACTACAGCAGTGTTTATGTCATTTACAGCGTGCTCCTGTTTTTGACCCTTATAGAATGTTTTATTCATTTTAATTTTTAACCTGTTATTATGTTTTACGCATCTCCGGCGCAGTGCTATATTGCACATTCTTATAATAACACTAATTTTTAACTTTTAAACACTAATATCGAAAATAATTAAAAATATTTTTCCAGTCAATGAGATTGTCTTTTTATTACCACTTCCTGCTTTCATATATATAAAACAGGAGGAAGTGGTAAATATCTAATCCCGCTTCGCGGAAGGTATCCAGTGGTTGTGTTGGTTGTAGCTTTGCGTTTATTACCACTTCCTGCTTTCATATATATAAAAGAGAGGGAAGTGGCACCCACCCCCCCCAAAGAACCACCCCCAGTGGCCCCTTTCCCCGCAGGGGGTTAAAGCGATGCAAAATAATTACAAAGAACTTGACCACACCAAAAACAACACTACTTTTATGTTATAATTATGGCATGGACAAGCACGAAAGGAATAATAAAAATGCGAACTGTTAAAGAGCAGGTAAACACAAGAACAGCAGAATACGTCAGCGAATCACAAGCAGCAGCAATCCTTCAGCTTGCAGTCGGAACGCTGAGAAATCTTCGAACAGTGAAATCTAATGGAAAGCCTATCCCGCACGTAAAAGTTGGCGGAAAGATCTTTTATAAGAGAGACGACGTAATCGCATACAAAGACAAGCCGAAAACTCGGCTAGAGCATGAGTACCCACGTATTCCAATTCTTTTCAAAGACGCTCCTCTTCCTGATCTTGATCCACAAGCAAGGCTTACTACAGCAGAAGCAGCCCTAGCCTTCGGTATTTCTAAAGCATCCCTGCAAATATGGCGCTCAAAGCGCCAGTTCCTTGGTGTTCTGCCCTTCATCAGCATAGGCCATGAAATCCATTACAAGGCCGGCGATCTCGCAACCTTCGTCCGTGAAGGGCGGGCTTACTGGAAAGCCCGATCCATTGAGCTTGGCATCACCTTCCAGCCGCACCCAAGGTCTGGCAGAGCCGCCTGACAGTTCCATTGTCATCCTTGACATTCTCTTCCAAAGGCACAATATTATGCCGGAAAATATATTGAATGTCAAGGTGATTCACATGGATGAAGCTCCGTCAAGGAAAAAATCTCAGGGCCGCCCCGCTCTCAGCACCCTAGAAAAGCAGCGCCGTTTGGTTGCCCGTTTGCACGAGAGCCTGGCCGAAATGGAGCGTGAGATCGAAGAAGAGTCAGGCCACCTGTTGGAAGAGGACGACGTGCAGCGCCACCTGTTACTCAGCACATTCCTTCAGCGCCTCAACTTTGCTCGCGAAGCTGCGAAATTTGAGCATGAAGGCCTGAAAGATGAAGCCAAGGCAGTTCGCAGTAAGCTGAACCTGTTTCGCCCTCAAGGCTTCACAGAAGAAGCCTGGAGCGCCCTCCCTGACTCGGAAAAGCGTTTGGCCCCTGGCAAGCCCAAAATGCCAAGGGAATTAGAGCTAGCGCGCATCGAAATCGAGCGAGACGACGAGCTAGTTAAGCTCCGAGAAATGGAGACGGAGGCAGGGGAAGAGCAATCTGATATTGAGACGCTTCGCTCCAGGCACGGAAAAACACAGGTCGGCAGGCCCGGAAAAGACATACTGGGCATGCTCGACAAACAGATGTACACAGCTTTTTACAAGCGCCGCGACCTCGACCCTAACCCCGCCTCCAAAGCCATGGGCCGACCGCAAAAGTCATACGAAGAGCGTTACGCATACTTCACAAGCATCATCGATCACTGCCGCCAAGAGATTGCTGAGGGCGAGAGCAAGCTGAACCTCGTTCACCTTCAGCTTCGCTACCTCAAACGTCTGCGCGACAAGGCCACCCGCCTCCGCCTTCAAATCAAAACAGCTCTCGGCCCCACTCTCATCACGCTCAAAAAAGACCTGTCCGTCATCGAAGACCAGATCCAGCTCGAAGCTGGTTTGCTCAGCAATTACCAAGACAACTACATCACGATGACTGACTCTCAGCTACAATCCCGCCGCACCGCCGTAGAAAAGAAAATCAAAGCTTTCGACTCACTAGAATTCACCACCGACCATTAAAAAATTTGGGGACAAAAATGAGCAAACTCGCGGAATTCAAAGCGCTTGAAGCGCAGCTCGCTGAGCAGCTAAAGCAGCTTGATGCGATGAAAAACGACAACGAACTCAAGAAAGAGATCGAGTTCGAGCAAAAGCTTCGCGGCCTGCTCGCTGAGTACGGCTTCTCGCTGCGCGAAGTTAAGCTAATCCTCGACCCACATGCCCGTCCAGATCGCGCTCCAGCAGCAGCTGGCCAGCGCAAAGAACGCGCTGTAAAGGTTTACATTAATCCGAACAACGGAGAGCGCGTTGAGACCAAGGGTGGGAACCACAAGGTGCTGAAAGCCTGGAAAGAGCAGTACGGTGCTGAGGCTGTGGAGTCCTGGTTGCAGTAATCGGTATTTAGCCTGCACCTGTTCGGTTCATGACCTCGGGTGCAGTTTCAGTCGCCTAAGGACTTCTCTTCATAGTCTTGGAATCTGATTGATACCTCTTCTGGCATATATATTGGCTCGTTTGATGAGAAATCCAATATCTTCATATGCGTCCTCCCAAACCTTTCGTAGTCTTCGGCTGTTCTCCCGTCCGGATAGAAGGGAACTATATCCCCGAACTGATTAGATTGCTCATCAAATACTGTGGGCACAGCTATTTGCAAAAAAGTATTGCCAAAGCCAATTATAAATATTGCATTTGGAATATTATTTGGTTCTAATCTGACTAATAGTCTGTATATACACGCCTTCAATTTACCGCCAGGAATTTTCATCTCGTACAGCCACAATTTTTGGTATGGCTGTGGTGATGAATCTTCTGGCGACATGCACCACTCAATTGCCGGTCTAAATAATTCAACAGCTGAGGGATTGTCAATTGTAGAAACTGCGATCTTGCAAAGAGCCTTGTAGGCTCTAGCTGGTATAAATTTAGGCCGATCCAGTGTCATATGCACAAGCTTTGAATTCAGATCAGCCGATATAAATCCATCAGTACCAGCCACAATCTTTATGTTGTGATCGGAGCTTGCACGAATTCTTGACTTGTCCTTTCCCAAGTAGCCTGGAATAGCCTCTCGACCTTTTACAAAACCAAACGTACGGAACGGCCTTGTATATTTATCTAGATGATCTTCTAAGTGCTTTGAAGTAAAAGAGTTGCAAGAATCACACTCCACCCTCAAAACCAATTGCTTATTTCCAAAGAACCTGGGTATTGCATGGGCTTCGTTTCGAAACGTCACTTCAGGCTCAGATTTGCAGCAAAACCTACAAATTTTGCTTTCCTTATCTCCAATGTGTTTTTTGTACCCAGCAGAACATACCCCCGCAGCAACATACCCAAATTGTGA
Source organism: Pseudomonas pichavaramensis (assembly GCF_050473265.1). NCBI lineage: Bacteria > Pseudomonadati > Pseudomonadota > Gammaproteobacteria > Pseudomonadales > Pseudomonadaceae > Pseudomonas > Pseudomonas pichavaramensis. The sequence goes on from NZ_JBJKFJ010000002.1 coordinate 353,579, forward strand.
AAAAAAATCATCCATTTCAAACCTCTTAAAAATCAGTCTCAGGGAGGTTTTGGTATCGCATGTTACCGCCAGCAACACTATAGATGGTCATTTCAATGGTATCGTATCGAGTTCCGTCATGCTCCTTTATTTGACGAAGCTCAAATGACTGTGACTTATAGTTACATCCATTTTTGACATCTTTATATGCTACAAAGTAACTACCAGGATCTACTTTATTCATTGTAAATTTCTGGCCTGCTGGAATATAAACACTCCTGATTGTTGAGTTTCCAAAATTTTTTTTCAGCTTCACAAAGATGGGAAGGCCTGCTTTTGTATTGTCAATTGTAACTGTTGAAAGGCCGTTTGCTGCGAGTACGGGCTCACCCTTTACATAACCTGCGCTGGCTGGCCATGCATTACCATTCGGCGCCTTCGGCATTGCTACGCATGCCGGCTGCACTGGCTTTGCAGGTTGTACTAGCAGGTTTGTTTGCGCTTGATTTGATGTTTGCGGTTTTGGTGTGTACGAAGCTGGAGCAGCAGATGGGCGATATGTGCTAGTTCGCACATGATTCTTATATAATTCAACCCCAATAAAAACACATATTCCGGCAAGTAGATAAAATCGCCAAAACCTTAGCAGATGAACAATTATTCTGACAGGCAGTAATAGCAACAGGACAAAATCAGACGGCGGCTTGCTGCCGGTTCGAACTGATGCTTGCGTTGCTGCGCGAGCATTCGCTTGTTTTACTGAACTAGAAGCTTCTTCGTGCTGCGATTTCGATTGAAAATATTCTCTCGCCAAATGCTCCTCTTCAGCAGCAATCCACTCGTCGTGGGCTCTGCGCTTATCTACATCAGAAAGCACTGCATATGCTTCGTTGAGCATTTGCATGATCCGTGAAGCATCTTGATCACCAGGGTTGCGGTCTGGGTGATATTTTTGCGAAAGAGTTTTATATGCCGCCCTGATCACTTCTGACGGAGCGTTTCTAGCGACCTTGAGGTTGTCGTAATGTGTACGAACTCGGGGGAGCATTTTTACATCCCTGTGCTGTCATATCTTCAGATGATGCCACAACGCCACGCCATCACCCAGCCCTCGGCAGCTCCCTCCAGCTACTCGTGTACGACGGCGACAGCATCTCCCTTTTCATCTGCCACACCCTTCCACCAGGCCAAATCGTACCCACCCGAACCGCTCCCCTGCCGTACCGCTGGTTCAGCAGATCAATCGTCTCCATCAACCTCCCCACATTCTTCCTCGGCGGCTCAGCAAACAGATCCGGCGTGTACCCATCTGCTGGGCAAAGGTTTGTTAGCAAAACGCCGACTTTCGAATACGCGTAGCCCTTCCTGAAGATGCGCTCCAACGCACGGGTGGCGGCCTGGGTCATGAGCAAGGTGTCGTTAGTAGGATGAGGTAGGATGCAGCGGACGCTGTTGAAGTAGCGCTCCCTGTCTTCGACGAAGCCTGAGGTTTGAAGGCTGATGACCATTTCTTCGGCCAGCGATCCTTGCTCCCGCAATTTCTCTGCTGCACGTGCGACGTAGCTGGCCAGGGCCTCTTTGATGGGCTGGATCTGCCGCAGCTTGGTGCCAAACATCTTGCTACTACAGATCTCTTTCTTGAGATCGGGAGCTTGGTGCATGCGTAACCATTCCTCGCCGCATAGCTCTCTCGCTGTTCGTTCAAGAACGCGGCCAAATGTCTTCCGGATCATTGATGGATCAGCCTGGGCAAGATCCCAAGCGGTCTTGATATTCATGACCTCCAGGCTTTTGGATAGTCTACGACCGACGCCCCAAACCTCGCCCACGGGAGCAATCTTAAGGAGATTGTCCCGCCGTGCAGGGTCAGTCAGATCTACCACGCCACCGGTCTTCTGCCATTTCTTTGCGGCGAAATTGGCGAGCTTTGCGAGCGTTTTGGTGTGAGCGATGCCGACACCTACAGGCATGCTTGTTTCGCTCCAGACGCGCTCTTTGATGCCCCTACCGATGGCAGTCAGATCACCGGGCAGGCCCGTCAGGTCGGCCCAGCATTCATCGATGCTGTACTGCTCGATATCAGGCACACAGCTGTGGATGCAGCGCATGACCTTGTTAGACACGTCAGCGTACAGCGTGTAGTTGCTCGAAAAAGCCTGGACGCCGAGCTGGCGAAGCTCTTCTCGGATTTCGAAATACGCAGCGCCCATAGCGATTCCAAGCTGCTTGGCTTCACGTGTGCGAGCGATGACGCAGCCGTCGTTATTGCTCAAAACAACAATGGGCGTGTTCGCAAGCTCAGGCCGAAAGATACGTTCGCAGCTCGCGTAGAAGCTGTTGCAGTCGATCAGCGCGTAGACCCTCTGACTCATGGGCGGAGGTCTCGGAAGAGGAAATCGACGATACCCCACAAGGCCACCTCGCCCTGTTCGGCCAGCCTCTCGCATTGACCGTCACGGTCTATCGTGACGAGAGAGCGCTTTTTCTCAGTGTCAGTGAGTATCGAACAGAGCTTAAATTCATGGTCGATCACGACGATTGCAGCTCGTCCAGGGTTCGCCTGGCCGACTCGGTTAACGACGAGCACATCGTTTTTGTAGATGCCGAGGCCTGCCAGAGCATCTGAATCGGCGATCCACAACCAGATGTGCGGAGCGCCCAGGCCAACGTATTCGTCGATACTAAGCGGCCCCTGCTCATGATCGCCAGCGGGGCTCTGAAAGCCAGTTATCTTCAGCTTTTCGGGCGACAAGCATAGGCGCTCAATGCGGCGTCCTGGTGTTGAAAATGCGGTATTCATCGGACTGCTCAAAATACTGGTTATGCATACAGTATAGTCAGTTTTTTTGAACGGCAAAGAGGGTGAGCGATGTGCGGCGGCGTAGAAATTTCTGGTAAGTACACGCGGACGGGTGAGCAGTTGAAGATCTATTTTCCCAACCCCAAAGCTGCCCTACCAGTGCTCGCTGGTGATGGTCAGGAGGTCTTATGGTTGCCGTGGGGTCGGCGCAGGGAACAGGCCGGCAAGGGGCCTCAGGGTGGATGGGCGCGGCTATCGTCGATTGATGAGGGGCGCTGGGAGAAGTACGGGCCGATGCGTGTCCGCATCCCTGTTCAGCGGTTTATGGAGAAGGATGGGGAGAAGGTAAGTCACTGGTTCGAGCTAGAGCCAGGCCAGGTAATCGAGGGGCTTGTGGTTGGTGAAGGTGAGAAGCAACGCGTCTACGTAATCACTACTTCGCCACCAGCCGAACATGCATGGGTGCATGACAGGTGGCCATTGGTCAGTTTTTAACCAACCAAGAAGTAGTTACTGAAGTAGTTACTAAGGATGGCGTCCCCGGCAGGAATCGAACCTGCACCAGAGTCTTAGGAGGACCCCGTTCTATCCATTAAACTACAGGGACGGATAGGCTGTATCCCTAGAGCCACAAGGCCTTCAGGATTAATCAAATGTCTAAAGCGTTGCAAGCACCTGCATCGTACCAACGCTTCCCAAAGTAGATAGCTCTAGCCCTTAGGAGGGGCTTATTCTATCCGTTGAACTAAGGGGACACGGCCGTATTCGCAACGGCCGGGCGGCATCTTAGCGACGACCGGCGCATTTGTCATGTCGCGATCCGTTCGCGGCCTAGCGCTGCCAGCCGTGGGCAACCGCCGCTGAAGTTGTCGAGGCACGTATGCCGGACAGGCCACCGTGCAGGCGCTCCAGCGCCATGCGGTCGGCTATCGCGGTGGTCGTCTCGCCTTCCCGCTCGGCGCGCTGGAAGATTTCCGTCAGGGTCGGGCCGATGCTCTCGATATGCGCCTTGAGTTCGGCGGCGCTGCCACCGGTGCGCTCGTAGCAGACATCGATGATGCCGCCGGCATTGATCGCGTAGTCCGGCGCATACAGGCAGTCACGGCGACGCAGCAGCTCGGCCAGGCTGGCGTCGGCCAGCTGGTTGTTGGCCGCGCCGGCGATGATCGGCGCACGCAGGTTCTCGAGGCTCTGCAGATTGATGATCGCGCCCAGAGCACAAGGCGCGAACACGTCGACATCCAGGCCATAGATATCCTGCTGAGCCACCGCCGTGGCACCGAGCTGGCTGACCGCGCGCTGCACGCTGGCCTCGAAGATATCGGTCACCCACAGCTGCGCACCGGCCTGTTTGAGCAGCTTGCCAAGGTGGAAGCCGACCTGCCCTACTCCCTGGATGGCCACACGCACGCCGTTCAGATCCGCCCGCCCCATGCGATGCGCGACCGCGGCCTGGATGCCGATAAATACGCCGTAGGCGGTCGAGGGCGACGGATCGCCATCGCGGCTGCCACCGCCGAAGGCCTCGCGCTGCCCGGCACCGGCGACATGACGCGTGCGCTCGGCCATGATGCGCATCTCGTTCACGCCGGTGCCGGAGTCCGCCGCGGTGACGTAGCGTCCGCCCAGGCTGTCGACGAAGTCGCCCATGGCCTGGAACAGTGCCTCGCTCTTGCCGCTGTGCGGGTCGCCGATGATCACCGCCTTGCCACCTCCGAGCGGCAGACATGCCAGCGCAGACTTGTAGGTCATGCCACGTGACAGACGCAGTACATCGCGCAAGGCCTCGTCGTCGTTGGCGTAGTTCCACATGCGGCAACCGCCGAGCGCCGGGCCGAGCGTGCTGTCGTGAATGGCGATGATGGCTTTCAGGCCGCTGGCCTGGTCGTGGCCGTAGACCACCTGTTCGTGCTGGTCGAAGTCGACATGAGTGAAGACGGACATCGAATCACCTCGGTATTCAGATCGTAAAAGGCCATCCCCCTCCCGCACGGGAGGGGGTGGCAAGGGGGATGCTTGAAGAATCAGGCAGCCGGTTCGAACAGCTGCACCGCCGCGATCTCGCTGACGGTCATGCGGGCCTTGAGCTGCACGGCCTGCTCGCGCACCTTGGCCATGGCGGCTTCCTTGACGTGGCCATAGCCGCGCACCTGCTCCGGCAGTTCGGCCAGCGCCACGGCGGTGCGGTAGTTGTCCGCGTTCAGTTCGCTGAGCAGGTAGGCCAGGTTGGCCTCGTACTCCTCGATCAGCTCACGTTCCAGACGTCGCTCGGTGCTGTACCCGAAGGGGTCGAGCACCGTACCGCGGAGGAACTTGAAGCGCGCCAGCAGCGCGAACGCCTTGAGCATCCAGGGACCGAAGCTGCGCTTGCGCGGCTCGCCGGTCACCGCATCGGGCTTGCTCAACCAGCTCGGTGCCAGATGGAACTGCAGCTGGTAGTCGCCCTCGAACTGCTCTTCCAGGCGCTTGCGGAACGTCGCCTCGCTGTACAGGCGCGCCACTTCGTACTCGTCCTTGTAGGCCAGCAGCTTGAAGTAATAACGCGCGACCGCCTTGCTCAGCGCCTGCCCGGCGTCGCTATCCGCCTGGCGCACACGCTCGACCAGCGCCCGGTAACGTTCGGCGTAGGCGCCGTTCTGGTAAAGCCTCAGGCGCTGCATGCGGTCGGCGACGATCTCGTCCAGCGTGCTGCAATGCGGAGCCTCGACCACCTTGGGCGCGGCGAGCTTCTCCACCGCAGCCATGTCATGTGCCGCGCGCCGCCCCCAGAGGAACGCCTGCTGGTTCAACTGCACGGCCACACCATTGAGTTCGATGGCCTTGTCGATGGCCTCGGCCGAAACCGGCACCAGGCCACGCTGGTAGGCAAAACCGAGCATGAACAGGTTGGTGGCGATGCTGTCGCCGAGCAGGCGCGTGGCCAGGCGCGTTGCATCGACAAAGCGGGTCTTGCCCTCGCCCACCGCCTCGCTGATCGCTTCGCGCATGGCCGCGCCCGGCACCTGGGCATCGGGGTTGCGGGTGAATTCGGCGGTGGCCGACTCGTGACTGTTGATCACCGCATGGGCGATCTTGTCATTGAGCTTGGCCAGCGATTCCTCGCTGGAAGCCACCACCAGGTCGCAACCCAGCAACAGGTCGGTTTCCCCAGCCGCGATACGCACCGCGTAGATGTCGCTCTGCCGCGCGGCGATACGGATATGGGTGATCACCGGGCCGAACTTCTGCGCCAGGCCGGCCTGGTCGAGTACGGTACAGCCCTTGCCTTCGATATGCGCGGCCATGCCCAGCAGCGCACCGACGGTGGTCACGCCACTGCCGCCCACACCGGGCAGCAGAATGTTCCAGGGACGCGTCAGCGCAGGCTGTTTCGGCTCCGGCAAGGCGATGAACAGGGCACCCAGGCCCACGGCCTCGGGCTTGCGCAAGCCGCCGCCATGCACGGTGACGAAGCTCGGGCAGAAACCTTCGAGGCAGCTGTAGTCCTTGTTGCAGGCGCTCTGGTCGATCTCGCGCTTGCGCCCCAGTTCGGTCTCCAGCGGCAGCACCGACAGGCAGTTGGACTTGACGCTGCAATCGCCGCAGCCTTCGCACACGTCCGGGTTGATGAACACGCGCTTGGCCGGGTCGACCAGCTTGCCGCGCTTGCGCCGACGACGCTTTTCGGTCGCGCAGGTCTGGTCGTAGAGAATCACCGAAACGCCCTTGAACTCGCGCAGCTCACGCTGCACGGCGTCCAGTTCGCGGCGGTGATGGAAGGTCACGCCCGGCGCGAAGGTGGCGCGGGTCGGGTACTTGTCCGGCTCGTCGCTGACCAGGGCGATGCGCTTGACGCCCTCGGCATGCACCTGCTGGCTGAGCTGGTCGATGCGCAGCTCGCCGTCGATGGGCTGGCCGCCGGTCATGGCCACCGCGTCGTTGTAGAGGATCTTGTAGGTGATGTTGACCCCGGACGCGACGGCGGCGCGCAAGGCCAGGTGCCCGGAGTGAAAGTAGGTGCCGTCGCCCAGGTTCTGGAACACGTGCGGCGTGTCGGTGAAGGGGGCCTGGCCGATCCAGGTCGCGCCCTCACCGCCCATCTGGGTGAAGGTATCGGTGCTGCGATCCATCCACTGGGTCATGTAGTGGCAACCGATGCCGCCGAGCGCGCGACTGCCTTCCGGTACCTTGGTCGAGCTGTTGTGCGGGCAGCCGGAGCAGAAGTGCGGGGTGCGCACGGTCTTGTGCTTGGGCGCGGCCAGGGCCTTTTCCTTGGCGTCGAGGAAGGCCAGGCGTTCCTCGATGACCGGGCTGCTGTAGATCGGCGCCAGGCGCCTGGCGATCACCCGGGCGATCATCGCCGGGGTCAGCTCACCCAGGTTGGGCAGCAGGGAACCACCCTGTTCGTCGAACTCGCCAACCACGCGCGGGCGCTTGCCCACCGGCCAGTTGTAGAGCTGACCGGTCAATTGGTCCTCGATGATGCTGCGTTTTTCCTCCACCACCAGGATTTCGTCCAGCCCTTCGGCGAACTGGTGCACGGACACCGGCTCCAGCGGCCAGCTCATGCCGACCTTGAGCACACGCAGACCGACCTTGGCGCACAGCACCTCGTCCAGGCCCAGATCATCCAGGGCCTGGCGCACGTCCAGGTAGGACTTGCCGGTGGTGATGATGCCCAGGCGCGGGTTCGGCGAATCGAGCTTCACCTGGTTGAGGTTGTTGGCCAGCGCGAAGGCGCGCGCGGCATAGATCTTGTAGACATTGAGGCGCTTTTCCTGCGCCAGCGGCGGGTCCGGCCAGCGGATGTGCACGCCATCCTCGGGCAGTTGGAAGTCCTCGGGAATCTTGATCTGGATACGTAGCGGGTCGACATCCACCACAGCCGAGGAGTCGACGTTCTCGGCGATGGTCTTTAGCGCCACCCAGCAACCGCTGTAGCGCGACAGCTCCCAGCCGATGATGCCGTAGTCCAGGACCTCCTGAACGTTGGCCGGGTTGAGCACCGGAATCGACGCAGCGATGAAGGCATGCTCGCTCTGATGAGCGATGGTCGAGGACTTGCAGCCATGGTCGTCGCCCGCCAGCAGCAGCACGCCGCCATGCCTGGAGACGCCGGCCGAGTTGCCATGCTTGAACACGTCGCCGCTGCGGTCCACGCCAGGGCCCTTGCCGTACCACATGGCGAACACGCCGTCGTAGCGCGCCCCCGGGAACAGGTTGGCCTGCTGGCTGCCCCACACGGCCGTCGCCCCGAGTTCCTCGTTGACGCCCGGCTGGAAGTGAATGTGGTTCTGCTTGAGGTAGTCGCGCGCGTCCCACAGGCTCTTGTCCAGGCCGCCCAGGGGCGAGCCGCGATAGCCGGAGATGAAACACGCGGTATTGAGACCGAAGGCGGCGTCACGCTGCTTCTGCAGCATGGGCAGGCGGGTCAGGGCCTGGGTGCCGGTCAGGTAGAGATGACCGGTGGCGAGGCGATATTTGTCATCCAGGCGGATTTCGGCCAGGGACATGGAGCGCTCCTTTTATTCTTATGGCGAGCACGGGGAGCGCGACGGTAAACACGCTCCGTTGCATCCGGCCGCAGGATCACCACGACGGATTTGCCTAAAGCATGACTGGAGGGTTCCGCTTTTTTCTTTCTATTTTTCAGATTGCAGGCCAATACTTCGCATGATCCCTCCAACAATCACAAGAAAATGGAAATAGTCATGCAGGACAAGCTCAGCGCTATCGACCGCCGAATTCTCCGCCTGCTGCAACACAATGCCGACCTCTCCGCCGCCGAGGTGGCCGAGAAGGTCGAGCTGTCGCAGTCACCCTGCTGGCGACGCATCCATCGCATGCAGGAAGACGGGCTGATCGAGCGCAAGGTCGCGCTGCTCAGCCACAAGCGTCTGGGATTCGGCATCACCGTGTTCGTCGACATCAAGCTGTCGGCGCACGGTCGCGGCAATCTGGATGAGTTCGAACAAGCCGTGGTCGGCTATCCGCAGGTGCTGGAGTGCTACAGCATGGCCGGCAGCTCGGACTACCTGCTCAAGGTGGTGGCCAAGGACATCGCCGACTACGAGCGCTTCCTGCGCGATCACCTGCTGCAACGCCCGCATGTGCACGAAGCGCATTCGCACATCGCCATGAGCGAGGTCAAACGCACCACCGAACTGCCGCTGGATTGAACCCCGGCTGCAGGAAACACCTGCGTAGGGTGCGCCGTGCGCACCGACAGACCGGCGCCAATGTCACAGGTGCGCATGGCGCACCCTACAAGAGGCGCAAAGCCCTATTTATTGGTAGGCCCGGCGTCTGCGCCAGGCCGCCAGCAGCGAGGGGCCAAGGGCTGTCAGGGCGGAGCCGAGTACCACCACCACCGCACCGGCGTAGGCGATCCAATTGACCTCCTCGGGCAGCACGTGGTCCGGCCACCAGTTGGAGGCCAGCGCCACGGACACGAAGGTCACCAGCGGCGTCAGCGCCAGGGTGGCACTGACCCGCGAAGCTTCCCAATGCGCCAGCGCCTCGGCGAAGGCGCCGTAGGCCACCAAGGTATTGAGACAGCAGGCCAACAGCAACCAGCCTTGCAGCGGGCTCAGCTCCAGCACTTGTAGCGGCTGCGCCCAGGGCGTCAGCAGCAAGGCGCAGGACAGGTAGATGACCATCATCACCTGCACCGAACTCCACAGCGTCAGCAGCTGCTTCTGCGCCAGACCATAGAAGGTCCAGACGAAGGCAGCGGCGAGCACGGTCAGCACGCCGGTGGTGTAGGTCGTCAGCGAAGTCAGCAATTCGCCCAGGCGCTGATTGAAGAACAGCCCGAAGCCCAGCAGCATCACCATCAGGCCCAATGCCTGCCCCAGGCTGAAACGCTCGCGGAAGATGAACAGGCTGCTGATCAGCAGCAGTATCGGCGCCACCTGAATCACCAGTTGCGTGGTGCCGGGACTCAGCAGCCTGAGTCCGACCAGGTACAGCACATAGTTCGCCGTCAGCCCGCCGATGGCCAGGGCCAGCAGCCAGGCACCCTTGCGCCCCAGCGGGCGGAAACGTGGCAAACGGCGAGCGGCGGCGAGGTAGGCCAGCAGCAGCGAACCCGCCACCGTCAGGCGATACCAGGTGACCGTGACCGGGTCCATGACCTGCAGAACTTCTTTCAGTTTGATCGGCAGGATGCCCCAGAGCAGCGACGTGAGCAGGGCAAGGAGCAGGCCGTATATCCAGCGGCCAGAGGAGATGTGCATGGCGACCTCAGCAGAGCGATCGAGCGAGCCTGTCGAACGCAGCCGGCCATTTTAGAAGAGATGTACCCACCAACACAGTGACAGTTCTGCCTGGTTACTCTGCTCAACTGTACCGCCACAGCCGCAAGTACCGTCAGCAGTCCGGCGCCAAAATCCATAAAAATCAGCGAATCGGCGGGCAACTAGGCGCCAACGTCAACCACTGGTCGTTTAGCCAAACAGGCCGTTCTGCTCGCAGTAGACTGATGATATCCAGCACGCGCAGATGGAGCTCTCGCCATGTTCGGCCAACGCAACGTCGATCCACAGCCCGGCACGCATTACCGCAGCTCTCGCCTGAGCGCGGTCAACGGCCAATACTTTTTCGCCACCCGTGAAGGCACATTGGAAGGCCCCTATCTGTCGCGGCACGATGCCGAACAGAGCATTCTGCGTTACATAGAGCGGATGGCCATGGCCGACAAACTGATACGCCACAGCAGCGAACATATCGACAACCTACAGCGCCGCGACGCGATCAAGCACAACCAGGAGCCTTGACCCTACAGATGGGCCAGCCCGAGGTCCCCACGGTGCGCCGCGAGGTGCGGTAGCACTGCTGCCAGCAAAGGCTCCTTGAAGGCATCCTGGAAGCGATGGGCCAACCCTGGAATCAGCTTCAGTTCCGAGCCCTTGATATGCGCTGCGACATGCACGCCATGCATTACCGGTAGCAACGGGTCGGCAGTGCCATGCACCACCAGCGTCGGCACGGCCAGGCGATTGAGCAGCTCGACCCGGCTCGACTCGGCGAGAATCGCCAGCAACTGGCGCTGCACGCCCTCAGGGTTGAATGCCCGGTCATAGGCCACTTCAGCCTGGTGCAACAGCAACGCGCGATCATCCTTGACCGAGGGGCTGCCCAGCGCAGCGAGCAAATCGGCCTGCTGTTGCAGCGCTGCCTCGCGACTGCCGGCCTCACGCCGCGCCAGCAGCGCGACCAGCGCATCGCTGGGCGCAGGCAAGCCCTGGGCGCCGGAGCTGGTCATCACCAATGTCAGGCTGAGTACCCGCTGCGGCGCCAGGTCAGCCAGGTGCTGGGCGATCATGCCGCCCATGCTCGCACCCAGGACGTGAAAGGTGCCGACACCCAAGTCGTCCATCAAACCCAGGGCATCGCCCGCCATGTCACGCAGGTGGTACGGCGCGCCCAGCGACAACCCCAAGCGGTAGCGCAGCACTTCATAGGGCAGGTTGATACCCGGCGCGGGTTGCCGCCAGCTACTCAGACCGACATCGCGATTATCGAAACGAATGACCCGAAAACCCTGCTGGCACAAGCGCTCGACCACCTCATCGGGCCAGTGGATCAGTTGCCCGCCCAGGCCCATGATCAGCAGCAGCGCCGGGTCGCGCTCGCTGCCAATACTCTGATAAGCCAGGCGAACGTCACCGACATCCGCATAGCGGGTCGGCTCGGATAGATCGCAACGATTGGCAGCAAAAGACTGCACGCCGCACAGCAACGCGGCAATGAAGATGAATGCACGCATGAAAAACACCAGAAACGTAGAACCCCACTGAAACGCGATTCTGGTGAAAGTCATTCGACGGCGCTGCCACACACGCGTGACAGTTTGATGAAGGAGGACGAACGGTTGCCCTGCAAGTGACCAGCGGCACGATGCGGAGCGTGCCCCTCCTCATTTATGCATGGGAGGGGCATCAGCCGCGACCGACTGCAAATCAAGCCAACTCTGCACGCAACTGCTGGGCCGCCGCGACCATATTGACCAACGCGGCCTCGGTCTCGGGCCAACCACGGGTCTTCAACCCGCAATCGGGGTTGACCCACAACCGCTCGAGCGGGATGCGCTGCGCGGCCTTGCGCAGCAAGCCGGCCATCTCGGCGCTGTCGGGGACGCGCGGCGAGTGGATGTCGTAGACGCCCGGGCCGATCTCGTTGGGATAGGCGAACCGTTCGAAGGCGGCCAGCAGCTCCATGTCCGAACGCGAGGTCTCGATGGTGATCACGTCGGCGTCCATCGCCGCGATGGAGTCGATCACGTCGTTGAACTCGCTGTAGCACATGTGCGTGTGGATCTGCGTTTCGTCACGCACGCCGCTGGAGCTCAGGCGAAATGCCTCGGTGGCCCAGTCCAGGTAGCCCTGCCAGGCCGCCTGACGCAGGGGCAGGCCCTCACGGAACGCCGCCTCGTCGATCTGGATGACCTTGATTCCGGCAGCTTCCAGGTCGACCACTTCGTCACGAATGGCCAGCGCCAACTGCCTGGCCTGAACCTCACGCGACACATCTTCCCGCGCGAACGACCACATCAGCATGGTCACTGGCCCGGTCAGCATGCCTTTCACCACCTTGTCGGTCAGGCTCTGCGCGTACTGGATCCATTCCAGGGTCATCGCCCGTGGCCGGCTCAGGTCGCCGACGATCACTGCCGGCTTGACGCAGCGCGACCCGTAGCTCTGCACCCAGCCGAAGCGGGTGAAGGCGTAGCCGTCCAGTTGTTCGGCGAAGTACTCGACCATGTCGTTGCGCTCGGCCTCGCCATGCACCAGCACATCCAGCCCGAGACGTTCCTGTACCTGCACCGCATGACGAATCTCGCTGTGCATGGCCTCAGTGTAGTCGGTCAGGCTCAGCTTACCCTGGCGGAACGACTGCCGCGCCAGACGGATGGCCGAGGTCTGCGGGAAGGAGCCGATGGTGGTGGTCGGCAGCAACGGCAACTGCAGGCGTTCGCGCTGCTTGCCAATACGCGCGGCGAACGGCGACTGGCGCTGAGCATGGCGCGCACGAGTCGCGGTCAGGCGTGCCTGCACCTCGGGCTTGTGAATGCGGGGCGAGGCCGCGCGCGACTCCTGCACTTTACGGTTCGTCTCCAGCGCCGCCTGCACCTCGGCATCCTGCGGCGCTTCCAGGGCCTTGCCCAGCAAGGCGACCTCCTGGCACTTCTGTACCGCAAAGGCCAGCCAGCCTTTCAGCTCGGCGTCGAGCTGGTCTTCACGGGTCAGGTCCACCGGGCAGTGCAGCAACGAGCAGGACGGCGCCACCCACAGCCGCTCGCCCAGGCGTTCATGGGCGTGACGCAGCACGTCGAGTGCCTTGTCCAGATCACAGCGCCAGACATTGCGTCCATTGACCACACCCAGCGACAAAATCTTATAGGCAGGCAAGCGATCGAGAATGGTCGGGTACTGCTCAGGGGCGCGTACGAGATCGATATGCAGACCGTCCACCGGCAGGTTGGCGGCCAGACCGAGGTTATCTTCCAGGCCACCGAAATAGGTGGCGATCAGCTTCTTGCACGGCTCGCGCTGAATCATGTTGTAGGCACGCTCGAAAGCGTTCTTCCAGTCTTGCGGCAAGTCCAGCACCAGAATCGGCTCGTCGATTTGCACCCACTCCACGCCCTGCTCCGCCAGGCGACGGAAGATCTCGCCATAGACCGGCAGCAGACGCTCGAGCAGTTCCAGCTTGTCGATCTCATCGCCCTTGGCCTTGCCCAGCCACAGGTAGGTCAGCGGGCCGATCAGCACCGGTTTGACGCTGTGACCGAGCGCATGTGCCTCCCCGACCTCTTCGAACACCTGCTCCCAGCTCAGGGAGAACTGCTGATCGACAGAGAACTCCGGCACCAGATAGTGATAGTTGCTATCGAACCACTTGGTCAGCTCCTGGGCATGGGCGCCGCCACAGCAGTCGTCACTGACGCCACGGGCCATGGCAAACAGCGTCTGCAGAGTCGGCTTGCCAGTCGTCGGGCGGAAGCGCTCGGGAATCACGCCGAATGCCAAGGAGTGTGCCAGCACCTGGTCGTACCAGGCGAAGTCGCCCACGGGCAGCAGGTCGATACCAGCGTCTTTCTGCAGTTGCCAGTGCTCGGCACGCAAGCGCTGGCCAACGGCGCGCAGCCCGGCCTCGTCCAGCTCACCTTGCCAGTGGGCTTCGAGCGCTTTTTTCAGTTCGCGGTCGCGGCCGATGCGCGGGAAACCCAGGGAATGGGACAGGGACATGTGGTGATGCTCCAGAATCAATCGAGATGGCGCTATTTTCAGTAGCCATTCCAGTTGAGACAAACTCAAGATTTTCGCCTTGATCTAAAGATTTACTCATGTAGGCTGTATGAGCCGTCTTCATCCAGTTACGAAACTGAATGAGTGAAACCTTTATCGAGACCCGCCATGCTTGAGCTACGCCACCTGAAAACCCTGCACGCCCTGCGCGAAACCGACAGCCTGGTGGAGGCCGCCGAGCGCCTGCACCTGACCCAGTCGGCGCTGTCGCACCAGTTCAAGGAGCTCGAGGAGCGTCTCAGCCTGCAACTGTTCGTACGCAAGACCAAGCCGGTGCGTTTCACCAGCGCCGGGCTGCGCCTGTTGCAGCTGGCCGATGCCACCCTGCCCCTGCTGCGCGGCGCCGAGCGTGACCTGGCCCGGCTCGCCGGTGGCACGGCCGGCCGCCTGCACATGGCCATCGAATGCCACAGCTGCTTCCAATGGCTGATGCCGACCATCGACCAATTTCGCGATGCCTGGCCGGAAGTGGAGCTGGACCTGGCTTCGGGCTTTTCCTTCGCGCCGCTGCCCGCCCTGGCGCGCGGCGACCTGGACCTGGTGGTGACCTCGGACCCCGTCGAGCTGGCCGGCATCACCTACGTACCGCTGTTCACCTATGAGGCCCAGTTGGCCGTGGCCAATCAGCACCGGCTGGCCGGTAAGGCCTTTATCCAGCCGGATGACCTGGCCACGGAAACCCTGATCACCTACCCCATCGAGCGTGACCGCCTGGACATCTTCACCCGTTTCCTCGAGCCGGCCGACGTCGAGCCGGCGCAGGTACGCACCTCCGAGCTTACGGTGATGATGATGCAGCTAGTGGCCAGCGGTCGCGGCGTGTGCGGCCTGCCCAATTGGGCGCTGCACGAGTACAGCTCGCGCGGCTACGTCAGCGCCAAGCGTCTGGGTGAGAAAGGCCTGTACTGCACGCTTTACGCGGCGATCCGCAGCGACATGCTCGATGCCCCCTTCATGCGCGACTTCCTACTCACCGCCAAGGACACCTCCTTCGCCAGCCTCGAAGGCGTCAGCGTGGCGCGCTGAGCCTGGTTTAGCCGCACGCCCATTGGGCGAATCAAAGCGTCGCCCCGGGGCGGGGCTCCTACATGAAAGAGCTAGCACCACCCGACCTGTAGGAGCGGCGCCCCGCCGCGAATCGTTCAGCAACACACCGCAAAGCCCACAACTTCCCCCAACACACAACGCCTGAATACCGGCATCTGATGCTGTGGCGCCCAATTGCCTTGTTACAACTCCTGCCTTGCTGCATCGTGACCAACAGTCATAGCATGACCGCCGGTCACAACCTCTTGCGGAACGCCCATGCGCTATCAGGATCAACTGTTCCAGCAGCGTGAAAACGCCCTGCTCGAAGCCGCCCGCCAACTGTTCCAGAGCCAATCCTGGGACCGCGTCACCATCGCCGAAGTCGCGCGTCACGCAGGGATTGGCAAGGGTACCGTGTACAAGCACTTCCCCAGCAAGGAAGCGCTTTACGCACGCCTGGTTCTGGATTGCTCACGCCTGCACCTGACCGAGCTGCAGGCGCTTTCGCAAACGGCTCCGGCCCACGAGGCCATGCGCCGGATGATCCGCCGCGCCTTCGAACTGCTTCTGGCCGACCCACTGCAAGCGCAGCTGTGTCTGCTATGTGACCGGCCTGCCTTTCAGGAACGCCTGGAGCCACCTTATCGCGAGCAGTTCATCGAACTGGAGGGCCAGTACATGGCCTTGTTCAGCCAACTGCTGCGCAGCAGTTTCGCCGAGCTGCAGCTCTCTACCGAGCACTGCCAGCACCTGCTGTGGGGCGTGGAAGCCTGCGTCAACGGTGTGATGGCGCGCATCGCATCGGGCGGCTTCGACCACTGGGCCGACCCCATAGCCTTCGATGCCTACTTCGATCGCGTCACCGACTTCATCATCGCCGGCCTGCGCGGCCAGGCCGCCGCGCTGTTGGCAGCGCCCGCCTCCAATCTGTAAGGCACCGCCATGTTCGCTCAACTCAGTAAACGCCCCTGGATCATTGCTGTCGCCATCGCCGTCGTTCTGCTGCTCTGGCTGTTCAGCGGCGAGCGCTTCACCGCGCACGACGAGGTGCAGGCCGAAACGGATAAACCTGTCGTCAGCAACGAGCTGACCAGGGTCGAGGTACAGTGGCTGGAGGCGCAACCGATGCAGCGCCAGCACGTGGTGCAGGGGCAGATCGAGGCCTGGCGCCGGGTCGAATTGCGCGCGCAGGTCAGCGGCAGCGTGCAGAAGCTGGATCAGGACAAAGGCAATCGTGTCGTCGCCGAGCAACTGCTGCTCAGCCTGTCGCCGGATGACCGACCGGCACAGGTGGCGCGTAGCGAAGCGGACGTGCGCCAGCGCGAGAGCGATGTGACTGCGGCCAAACGCCTGCGTGAACGCAGCCTGATCTCGGCCAGTGAACTGATGCGCCTGGAAAGCGAACTGGCCAAGGCCCGTGCGGAACTCGACAGCGCCCGCCTGCACCTGCGCAACACCCGGATCAAGGCGCCGTTTGCCGGCATCTACGATCAACGCAGCGTCGAACTGGGCGACTACGTGCAGCCCGGACAAAGCCTGCTGACCCTGGTGGATATCGACCGCCTCAAGGTCACGGCGCAGATCGCCCAGCAGCAAGTCACCCAGCTCGCACTGGGCCAGACGGTGACCGTGGAGCTGCTCGACGGGCGCAGGCTGCAGGGCGAACTGCACTTCATCGCCGCGGCAGCCGACCCGGACTCGCGCAGCTTCCGCATCGAGGTCAAAGTAGACAACCCCGACGGCCTGCGTCTGGCAGGCGCCAGCGCCACCCTGCACATTCAGACTGGCGAGGCCATGGCCCACCGGCTCTCTCCCGCCCTGCTCAGCCTGGATGAAAACGGCCGCCACGGCGTCAAGTGGGTCAACGCTGCGCAACGTGTGGAGTTCACGCCAGTCGAGCTGATCAGCGTCGACAACCAGGGGGCCTGGGTCAGCGGTCTGCCGTCGAAAGTCGCACTGATCACCCTCGGCCAGGGCTTCGTCGAAGCGGGCCAGCAGGTGCGCACGCAACTCGCCGCAGAGGGCAGCTGAGATGCACGCACTGATCGCTGCCGCACTCGACCGCAGCCGCACCACCCTGCTGATCCTGCTGTTTCTGCTGTGCGGCGGATTGGTGGCCTACGTGGCCATGCCCAAGGAGTCCAACCCCGACGTCACCATCCCGATGATCTACGTCTCGGTGACGCTGGAAGGCATCAGCCCGGAAGATGGCGACCGTCTGCTGGTGCGCCCGTTGGAACAGGAGCTGCGCAGCCTGGAAGGCGTCAAGGAGATGCGCTCGGTATCCAGTGAAGGACACGCCTCGGTGACCCTGGAGTTCGATGCCGGCTTCGATGCCAAAGTGGCGCTGGCCGACGTCCGCGAGAAGGTCGACACCGCCCGCAGCAAACTGCCCGAAGAAGCCGACGAACCGACGGTGACCGAGGTCAACGTGGCCTTGTTTCCGGTGCTGTCGGTTGGCCTGTCCGGGCCGATTGCCGAGAACGAACTGGTGTACATCGCACGGCGCCTGAAGGAAAACATCGAAGGCATCGGCGAAGTACTGTCAGTGACCATTGGCGGCGACCGCGAAGACCTCATGGAAATCGTCGTCGACCCGCAGGTACTGGACAGCTATGGCATCGACTACAACGAGCTGTTCAACCTGGTCAGCCGCAACAATCGCCTGGTGGCCGCCGGCAGCCTGGACACAGGCGCCGGTCGCATGAGCATGAAGGTTCCAGGCGTCATCGAAGACCTCGAGGACGTCATGAACATGCCGGTCAAGGTGGTCGGCGACAGCGTGGTGACCTTCGCCGACGTCGCCACCATCCGCCGCACCTTCAAGGACCCGACCGGCTTCGCCCGCATCAATGGCCAGCCAGCCATCGTCCTGGAAGTCGCCAAGCGCAGCGGCGCCAACATCATCGAGACCATCGATCAGGTCAAGGCCCTGATGGAACAGGCCAAACCCCTGCTGCCGCCAGGCGTGGAAGTCAGTTACATCATGGATCAGTCGCAGGAAGTGCAGAGCATGCTCGGCGACCTGCTCAACAATGTGCTGACCGCCATCGTCCTGGTACTGATCCTGGTGGTCGCCAGCATGGGCATGCGCTCGGCACTGCTGGTGGGGCTGACCATTCCCGGCGCCTTTCTCAGCGGCATCCTGCTGATCTGGATGCTCGGTTTCACCCTCAACATCGTCGTGCTGTTCAGCCTGATTCTGGTGGCCGGCATGCTGGTCGACGGTGCCATCGTGGTCTCCGAGCTGGCCGACCGCTATCTGCAACAGGGTCAGTCACCGCGCCAGGCCTGGGCCAATGCCGCCACGCGCATGGCCTGGCCGGTGATCGCCTCTACCGCAACGACCTTGGTGGTGTTCCTGCCGCTGTTGTTCTGGCCCGGCGTGGTCGGCCAGTTCATGAAGTATCTGCCCGCCACGGTGATCGTCTGCCTGCTCGCCTCGCTGGCCATGGCCCTGGTGTTTCTGCCGGTGCTCGGGGCGGTCAGCGGTGGCAAAGCACGACCGCAGCTGGCCAGCGACAATCGCGCCGGCAACGCCTACCGCAAGCTGCTGGCAACGCTGCTCAGGCGCCCCGGCCTGACGCTGCTCGGCATGCTTGCGCTGATCGCCCTGATCTATGTCGGCTACGGCCGTTTCAACCACGGCGTGGAATTCTTCCCTGACGTCGAGCCGGAGAGCGCACAGATCTGGCTGCGCGCCCGGGGCGACCTGTCGGTACAGGAGAAGGACGCCCTGCTCAAACAGGTCGAGAAGCAGGTGCTCGGCATGCGTGAGGTCAAGGCGCTTTATGCACGCTCTCTGGCGCAACCGGAAGGCCAACTGGGCGCCGACGTCATAGGTACCTTGCAGTTCCAGTTCGTGGATTGGCACCAGCGGCGTCCGGCCAAGGAAATTCTCGCCGAAATGAGTCAGCGCACCGCCAGCATCCCCGGCGTGGTGCTGGAATTCCGCAAGCAGGAACAGGGCCCCACCGATGGCAAGCCGGTCAAGCTGCAGATCAGCACCCTGGATACGGCGTTGACCGAACAGTGGGTCGAACGCATTCGTAGCGAGATGCATCAGCTTGGGGGCTTTATCGATATCGAGGACGACCGCGCCCTGCCCGGCATCGAATGGCGGCTCAAGGTCGATCGCGAAGCGGCAGCGCGCTTCGGCGCGGATGTGCTGAGCGTCGGCAATGCGGTGCAGATGATCACCAACGGCCTGAAACTGGCGACCTACCGCCCAGAGGATGCCACGGATGAAGTCGACATCCGTGTGCGCCTGCCCGGCAACTGGCGCTCGCTCGACCAGCTCGGCCGTCTGACCCTGAATACGGCGGCCGGCCAGGTGCCGCTGAGCAACTTCGTCGACCTGCAACCCGCACCGAAGGTCGGCACCCTGCGCCGCGTCGATGGCGACCGTACCATCACCCTGCAGGCCGACCTGGCCGAAGGCGCACGCCTGGACGAACGCCTCAAAACCCTACGCGAAGCACTCGGCGAGGTACCAGCAGAGGTGAAAGTGAAGTTCGCCGGCGAGGATGCCGATCAGCGCGAGGCGGCCACCTTCCTGATGACCGCCTTCGTTGTCGCCATCTTCCTCATGGCGATCATCCTGGTGACCCAGTTCAACAGCCTCTACCAGGCGGCGCTGGTGCTGTCAGCGATCGTGCTGTCGACCGCCGGGGTGTTGATCGGCTTGCTGGTCAACGGCCAGTCGTTCGGTATCGTCATGGTCGGCATGGGCCTTATCGCCCTGGCTGGCATCGTGGTGAACAACAACATCATCCTGATCGACACCTACAACCAGTTGCGCAGGCAGGGTCTGGAACCGCGCGAAGCGGCACTGGAAACCGGCAGTCTGCGCCTGCGCCCGGTACTGCTCACCGCCGTGACCACCATTCTCGGCCTGCTGCCGATGGTGCTCAGCATCAACGTTGACCTGGTCACTCCGAGCCTCGGCTTCGGTGCCCCTTCGACGCAGTGGTGGACGCAGCTTTCCAGCGCCATCGCCGGCGGCCTGGCCTTCGCCACACTGCTGACATTGCTGCTGACCCCTTGCCTGCTGGTGCTCGGCGCTCGCTTCGAGCGGCGCCCGCCGCCGCTGGAGACTTATGACGCCGACCTGCTCGACCTGCCGGAGCACCTCATTGCCAAACCCGGCAAGACGCACCTGCAGCGAAGTGACTGACACCCGTGCAACGCACCCAGGCGGTAAAGTGCCAGATATCGCCTAAGCTGCTCGTTACGACAGCTCAAGGGCGGGAAGGAAAAGACGGCAAGGACGCACCTACGAAGCGGGCTCGTGCCACACGAGTACCGCACAGAAACGACAAAGCCCTCCATGAGAGGGCTTTGTCTTGTCGCCAATCCAGCGATCAGCGAGACCGAAACTGAAAACCGAGCTAACGAAGTGTATGGGGTCGGCATCCTGCCTGTTGGCCACTTCGTTAGCCCGGTGACCGGAGAGTAGTCCAGGCAGTGGCGCTGTGCCAAGCCTGAATTACACCGCCTGCCTCACAGAGTCGCGAACCATCAGTCAAGCAGCGTAGTCCAGCCAGCACCCTACACATATATATGTGTACGCCATCACACTTCGCAAATTACAGAACAGAATTGCATATAGCAAAAGCTGACGCCTCACATTGCACAACTAACGAGCACATAAAGCTGAACAATGCGATATAACCATGCATCAGCGCATCGTTTTTATGGCGCCATAAAAATAACGCCATGAAATATGAGACATTTTTTTGACTAAATTAAAACTCAAAAATATAACTCGTTGTTTTTCAATGATTTTTAAAAAAGCGAAAGTTTAACAAAATAAATCAAAACTTCTGGTTCACGTTTTGCTTGAAACTTCAAAACAGCCAACGCTAGTATCCCCCGCACTTCGGTTAGGCCAGAAGCATGCGACGGCGATGATCGCCTTTTCATCCAGGCGTAACTAAACAGGGATATTGGTCAGTGACTGCAATTGACCAGTTCAGTTATTGAGGAGAGGGAACTATGCGGATCAGTATTTTTGGATTGGGTTATGTAGGCGCTGTTTGCGCTGGTTGTCTGTCGGCTCGCGGCCATGAAGTCATAGGCGTCGACGTATCGCAGACCAAGATCGATCTGATCAATCAGGGCAAGTCCCCCATCGTCGAACCCGGCCTGGCCGAACTGCTTGATGCCGGCGTACGTTCCCAGCTGTTGCGCGGTACCACTGACGTCAGCGCCGCGGTTCTGGCCAGCGAACTTTCCTTCATTGCCGTAGGCACGCCGAGCAAACGCAATGGCGACCTCGATCTCGGCTATATGGAGTCTGTGTGCGAACAGATTGGTACGGCTCTGCGCGAGAAAGCGGAACGTCACACCGTCGTAGTGCGCAGCACCGTACTGCCGGGCACGGTCAAGAATGTAGTGATTCCACTGATCGAAAGTGCATCCGGCAAGAAAGCCGGCGTCGACTTCGGCGTCGCAACAAACCCCGAGTTCCTGCGAGAAAGTACCGCGATCAAGGACTATGACTTCCCGGCGATGACCGTCATCGGCGAACTGGACGAACAATCTGGCGACCTGCTTCAGGAGCTGTACAGCGAACTGGACGCCCCGATCATCCGCAAGTCGATCGAAGTCGCCGAGATGATCAAGTACACCTGCAATGTCTGGCATGCAGCCAAAGTGACCTTCGCCAACGAGATCGGCAATATCGCCAAGGCAGTAGGCGTCGACGGCCGCGAAGTCATGGACGTGATCTGCCAGGACCACAAGCTCAACCTCTCCAAGTACTACATGAAGCCCGGCTTTGCCTTTGGCGGCTCCTGCCTGCCCAAGGACGTGCGTGCCCTGAACTACCGCGCCGGTAGCCTGGACGTCGAAGCACCGCTGATTGGCTCGCTGA
This sequence comes from Pseudomonas pichavaramensis, assembly GCF_050473265.1. NCBI lineage: Bacteria > Pseudomonadati > Pseudomonadota > Gammaproteobacteria > Pseudomonadales > Pseudomonadaceae > Pseudomonas > Pseudomonas pichavaramensis. The sequence continues at coordinate 375,555 of NZ_JBJKFJ010000002.1, forward strand.
TGCGCAGCAATGCCGCCCAGGTGAAGAAGGCCTTCGACATCGTCACCCACTACGACAAGCGCCGCATCGGCCTGCTCGGCCTGAGCTTCAAGGCCGGTACCGATGACCTGCGCGAAAGCCCGCTGGTAGAACTGGCGGAAATGCTTATCGGCAAGGGCTACGAGCTGAAGATCTTCGACAGCAACGTCGAGTACGCCAGGGTGTTCGGCGCCAACAAGGAATACATCGAGTCAAAGATTCCGCACGTGTCCTCGCTGCTGTGCAAGGAACTAGATGACGTAGTGGAAGCTTCCGACGTACTGATCGTCGGCAACGGCGAGCCGCTTTTCGCCGATGTCCTGAGAGACATCGGCGACGACAAGCAAGTCGTCGATCTGGTCGGGTTCATGGAGCACGCGACTCAGGCCAACAGGGAAGGCATCTGCTGGTAAGCAGAGGCTAACAAGAACAGAGGCGGCACCGACCCGGTGCCGTTCGATTGGTTACGGCGTATGCCGCTTTCCTGCCAATGGTCCTGAATCGGTGATTACAAGGAGTGACAGCATGATTCCTCTGATTTTGTCTGGCGGCAGCGGCTCGCGCCTCTGGCCCTTGTCACGCAAGCAGTACCCCAAACAGTTTCTCGCCCTTACCGGCAACGAGACGATGCTCCAGCAGACCATCGGACGCCTGGCGATCGAGGGCATGAGCAACCCCATCGTGGTGTGCAACGAGGAACATCGGTTCATCGTCAGCGAACAGCTCGCCAGTGTCGGCCAGGACGCCCAGAACATTCTGCTGGAGCCCTTCGGTCGCAATACCGCGCCCGCGGTTGCCATCGCTGCCATGCACCTGCTGGCTGAAGGTCGGGACGAGCTGCTACTGGTGCTGCCGGCCGATCATGTGATCGAAGACATCACCGTGTTCCACCAGGCCTTGGGGGTCGCCCGCAGCGCGGCGGAACAGGGCTCCATGGTGCTGTTCGGCGTTCCTGCCGAACGGCCCGAAACCGGCTACGGCTATATCAAGACCGGGCATGACACGAGCGACCTGCCTGCAGGCGTGCTATCGGTCGAAGCCTTCGTGGAAAAGCCCGACCTGGAGACGGCCAATGAGTTCGTGGCCCAGGGCGACTATGTCTGGAACAGCGGCATGTTCCTGTTCCGCTGCAGTCGCTATCTGGAGGAGCTGCAGCATCACGATCCTGATATCTACGACACCTGCAAGCTGGCGCTCAGCCGCAGCACACAGGATCTGCAGTTCATTCGTATCGATCCGAGCGCCTTCGAATGCTGCCCCGACAACTCCATCGATTACGCAGTGATGGAGAAAACCGACCGTGCCTGTGTGGTGCCGCTTCGTGCCGGCTGGAACGACGTTGGCTCGTGGTCGGCACTATGGGACGTGCAGGACAAGGATCACGACGGCAACTGTAAAACCGGCGACGTGGTACTGCACGACAGCCACAACTGCCTAGCCCACAGCCAGAACAAGCTGGTGACGCTGGTCGGCCTGGACGACGTGGTAGTGGTGGAGACCAAGGATGCCGTGATGGTCGCCCACAAGGACCGTGTGCAGGACGTCAAGCAACTGGTCAACAACCTCTCCTGCAAAGGTCGCAGCGAGACGGACAACCACTGCCAGGTCTATCGTCCCTGGGGCAGTTACGACTCGATCGATAGTGGCAATCGCTTTCAGGTCAAGCGCATTGTCGTGAAGCCAGGCGCCAGCCTGTCCCTACAGAAACACCATCACCGCGCCGAGCACTGGATCGTGGTATCCGGCACAGCCCGAGTGACCTGTGACGACAAGACCTTCCTGCTCTGGGAAAACCAGTCGACCTACATCCCCATCGCCGCCGTTCACCGCCTCGCCAACCCCGGCAAGATCCCTCTGGAGATCATCGAAGTTCAGTCGGGCAGCTACCTCGGCGAAGACGACATAGAGCGTTTCGAGGATGTCTACGGTCGCACCGACGGCGTCACGATCAGCTAACACCCACCAGACGTGTCCACAAGGCTTCAATGGAGGAAGCACGCCTATGCTCAGGCTTTTTACAGCACCACTGAGGTGGCTGGTCTCGCCCGGCTTCGGAAAACTATGCGGCTGGCTGTGCCTGTTCGCCCTGGTTGCTCTCGCCTCGGAGATGGTCGACCCCAGCTACCTGGACCCGTCGCACCAGAAGTTCATCTTCCTGATCGGCGCGCTCGGCATGTGGCGCTATGGCAATGCCGCCACTCACTACCTGCGCGGCATGTACTTCCTGCATTGGCGCTTCCCGCGCATGCGCAAGGCCGTCGAACGCATGGGCGACGCCGCGCTGCCCGAGCACATGTTCATGGTGGTGACCAGCTTCCGCATCCCGACGCACACCACCTTCAAGGTCTATCAGTCGGTGTTCCAGGAAGTGCAGCGCATGCCGGTGCCCTGCACCGTGATCGCCTCGATCGTGGAAAAGGGCGACGAGAACTTCATCAAGGACATCATGCGCCAGGAAGTGCGTGACCGTGACGACATCAAACTAATCATCGTACGGGCCCGCGGCACCGGCAAGCGCGACGGCCTGGCCCATGCTTTCCGCGCGCTATCGCGGCAGATGCCGCTGGAAAATTCCGTGGTCGGCGTGGTCGATGGCGACACCATGATGCTGCCAGGTTGCGTGGAACGCGCTGTCACCCTGTTCGCCTATCTGCCAAGCGTCGGCGGTATCACCACCAACGAGTTCTGCGAGGTGGAAGGCAGCAAGCTGATGCAGGAGTGGCACACCATGCGCTTCGTCCAGCGGCACATCAACATGTGCTCGATGGCGCTGAGCAAGCGTGTGCTGACCATGACCGGACGCCTGTCGTTTTTCCGCGCCAGCGTAATGACCGATCCGGAGTTTATCAAAGACGTCGAGGCGGACTTCCTCGACCACTGGCGCCTGGGACGCTTCCAGTTCCTCACCGGCGACGACAAGTCATCCTGGTTCAGCCTGATGCGCGCCGGCTGGGACACCTTCTACGTACCGGACAGCCATACCCTGACCGTCGAGCATCCGCCAGACAACAGCTTCCTGCGCGCGACACGGCAGTTGATGTACCGCTGGTACGGCAACTCGCTGCGACAGAACTTCAGGGCTACCCGCCTGCTCGGCCTCGACCGTCTGGGGATGTTCACCATGTATGTGCTCTACGACCAGCGCGTGTCCATGTGGACCTGCCTGATGGGTCTCAGCGCCTCGGTGGTGGCTGGCCTGCTGTTCGGCGTGCAGTACCTGCTGATCTACCTGTTCTGGGTTCTGCTGTCGCGCACCCTGGTGACGCTGTTGTTCTTCTTCACCAAACACCCGGTCGATCCGTTGTACCCATCCGTTCTCTATTACAACCAGATCGTCGGTTCGGTGATGAAGGTTTACACCATGTTCCACATGGACCAGCAGAGCTGGACACGACAGAAGACCACGATCAGTAACAGCGTGAATTTCGACGCGACCCTCAATCGATGGACGTCGAAAACCATGCTGCTGTCCTCCATTGCCATTTTCTTCGGGGTCATCTCGGTCCTGTTGGAACTCACGCAACCTTAAGGCGCGAATGCTATGAGTAGCACCACAGTCCTCCCTGCAAACGTTGTTCATGAGGCGATCGATGAACGTCAGTTCGTTCGCGCCAAGATCCCTGCCCGCCTGGTCCTGGAAGGTAACGGCATCAAAGGCCTGGAATGCGAGATCCAGGACATTTCCCTGGGCGGAATTGGCCTGTTTCTCGAACAGCCGCTGAAGATCGGCAGCCTGTTCAATGGCTCGATCAAGCTGAAGCTGAACACGGTCGACCTGAACATCGACATCAAACTGAAGATCGTCTCGCAACGCGGCCATGAAGTCGGTGCCGAGTTCGTCGACCTCGACCGGCAGAAACGCGACATCCTGCGCTACATCATCTCTGCCTACATGTCCGGCGATATCGCCGACATCAACGGCCTGTTCAACGTCATGCAGCGCGAGAACTACATCAAGGAGCGCAAGACCAAGCAGGCCAATGCACGCACGCCAGGCGAACGCCTGAAAGCGGCGCTGGGCTCGATGCTGTTTCTCGGCGCAGGCGCCGCAGCGCTGGCGCTGATCGTCTACAAGGGCTATCTGCTGTTCTTCCAGATGCCTGCTGCACAAGCCGTGGTCAGCGCCGACGCCTACATCGTCAGCATGCCGGAGAATGGCAATCTGCGTTACCTGATCGGCCCTGAACAGACCAGCGTCAGCACCGGGCAGCCACTGGCCAGCGTATCGACGCAACTGGCCAGCAGCCTGACCAGCCCCGCCGACATGGCTGCACTGTCCGATCTTTCCGAGCAGGATGCCGCTGCCCTGCTGGGACGTGTCACCGTGGAAACGGTGATTGCCAGCCCTTGCGAATGCAGCCTTTACTACCCCGGCGCGCGCCTTGATGGCTTCGCCTACAAGGAGCAGGAGTTGGTACACCTGCTGCCCCAGGACAAGCCTCTGCACATCAAGGCCAGTGTGCCCTTCGAGCGCATGGACAAGCTCGAGCGGGTTCGCGCCGTCGAGCTGCGCGTACTCGGCAGCGAGGAAACCTTCTCTGGAGAGATCGTTGCCAGTCGCGTGGACGAGCAGCGGCAGATGGTCGACCTGACCATCAAGCCCGACCACCAGTTGCCGCTGAACAGCTATCAGCTGCCGACAGCCGTCGAGTTCAAGCTCGGCTTGCCGCTGCGCTGGACATTCTGAGGTCACCATGTCGCTCAGATCTCTCCTTTGCACAACCGCCCTGTCGCTGGCCATTGCCGGCCAGGCACAGGCGGCCCGCAGCCTCGAGCAGATTCGCTACGCGCTGTTTCAGGACAATCAGGCGGCAGTCGAAGAGGATCTGCGCGCACTGTCCGAGCGTGGCGACCTGGGCGCAACACGGCTGCTTGGCGAGGTGCTGGCAAGCCGCAGCCCGGCCCATACCGCACATGCCATCGAGTTGTTCAAGCAGGCCTTTGCCGATGGCCGTGGCGATATTGGCGCGCTGATTCCCCTGGCGCGTCTGGTGGACTACAAACCGCGCTGGCAGCAGGCCAACCGTGCCTACATGCGCCAGGCGCTACAGCGTTTCACTGCTGCGCGCGACTTCGTCAGCGTCGATACCCGCCTGGAAGTGTTCCTGGTCTTTCCCGAGCTGTTCAGCGATAGCGAGGTCACGCAGCTGATCGAGCTCTATGACCGCGCCTGTCTGATGTACTGCCATGCGCCGCTTTATCGCGCCGTGGCGGCTGCACGCTCGGGAGACACAGCGGCTGCAGAAAAGTGGTTCCAACTGGCAGTAGAAAGTGACCCGCGTGCGGTTTACCGCTACTACGAGTTTCTCGGCGAACAGCGCAACGAGCGCTTTCGCGCTTTTGCCGAGCAGTTGTCACCGCGCATGGATGCTCTACCGGTCGACTTGGTGCACCGCATCGCTCTGCAGTTGGCCAATATCCGGAACTACGTGGTCAGCCACTTCAACAACAACCGGCCGCGCACGCGCGCGGAGGACGAAGCAGAAAAGCAGGCGCGCGAACAGAAGGCCCAGGCCCACGCCAGCCTGGTCGAGCAGATGGATCGCGAAGTGCTGCAATGGCTGGACAACGCCGTTGCGCGCGACTTCGGGCCGGCCATGGTCAGCAAAGCCAGCTTTCTCATGAGCGCCCCGGATCGCTATGCCCCCGAGCCGGTTGTGGCACTCATCGAGCGCCTGGAGCAACGCCAGGGAGAAAACCTCAGCCTGAGCATGGCCGAGCGAGAGCAACCGGTCACGCCGCAGCGCATCAAGGCACTGCGTGCCAGCCTGCACATGGTCCTGTGGCGAACGCTCGACCCGCACCTGAGCCAGCGCCTGATCAGCGAACTGCAGGCGGAGGACTATCCCGAAGCCCGCCTGCTGGAGGGCGACCTCTACAGCCTCGGCGGCCTGGATGAGCCCGATCAGGAACATGCGCTGCAGCTCTATATGCAGGAAGCCGAGCAGGGCTCGATAAACGCCCTGTTGCGTATCGCCCGCCTTTACACCAATGGTCGGGCCATCTGTCAGGACAACAGCAAGGCCTTCTCGTTTGCCTTTGCCGCCCATGAACTGGGCGATCAACGCGCAACCGAGCTGATGCTCACCCTAGGCAATCGCCTTACGCCCGAACAGCGCGAAGCAGCCACCGCCGAAGGCAACCGTCTAATTGAGGAAACCGCATTGTGAGCACCTACAGCCCCCTCAGCCCTGCCGCACTGCTGCTTGCCTGCCTGCCGTTCGGCGTGCTGCACGCAGAAGAAAGCAGCCCAACTCCGACCGAGCTGGAGCCGATCACCTCGCTGCTGACCCACAAGGTATTCATGCGCACCGGTTACGGCCCCGATGAGACTCGTCTTGGCGAAGATCGCCGTACGTTCTTCAGCCTGCGCTATGAACCCTCGTACCGCTGGTACTCGCCCGAGCAGCGCTGGGCCAAGTGGGAAGCTTTTGGCCGCCTGTGGCTCAACTACGACACAGACCCGAACGCCCTGCAGAACAACGAAGGTAACGACGAGCGTGTTAGTCGCCGTCGCCACGCTTACAGCGAAGCGCGCGAGTTCTACATACGCCGCAATCTGATCGGCGACGATCCACGCTTTTCCGCAACCTTCGGCCGCCAGCGTTTCAGCGATCGTTTCGGTATCTGGTGGGACGACAGCATCGAAGCCCTGCGCCTGGATTACAACGACAGCTTCTCCAGAGGTTTCGTCGCCGTTGCCGAAAAGTTCTACTACTACAACTCCGACGATAACCGCCTCGATCCGCGTGACAAGCAGATTCGCTACCTGATGGCAGAGTATGCCTGGCGCTGGCACCCGGACCACTGGCTGGGCGCTCGCCTGCTGCATGAAGACGACTACTCAGGCAGCTCGGCAGATGACCGTCTGGATTTCACCGGCATGCGCTACGGCGTATTCCTGCAAGGTGACACACGCCAGCTGACATCGCTTATCAGTGACTATCACCTGGAGTTCGCTGCCCTCGACGGTCGCCTGGAAACCACACAACCCAACGGCCTGCGTGACAAGGGCGATACCACTGGCTGGGCCGTGGTCGGCGATGTCGGTAAGCGCTTCGAGCAGTTGCCCTGGGCACCCCGCTTCGGGCTCTCCGCCGGCATCACCGATCGCCCGGACGACAGCGGCAACGACGGTTTCAACCTCAATCGCATCCAGTCGGACCGACGCACCGACCCACTTACCTACAGCAGCCGCCTGGTCAGCAACCTGGTCAGTGTCAACCTGAGCAACCTGATGTTCTATGGCATCACCCTGGAAACCCAGCCGACCGATCGTACGGCGCTGGACCTGCGCCTGAGCGACCTGCGCCTGCGCAATCGTTCGGCACAGTTGCCATTGCGCACCGTCAACGAAGGCCAGATTCGCGATACCAGCTCGGCTCACCTGGGGCAGGTGCTCGACATCAATCACTACTGGCGCATGTTCCCGATCGCTCACGAGGGCAAGCGCATCCAGCTCAATACCCTGGCCAGCCTGAGTTACTTCCGGGCCGGCAGCGCACTGGACATCGGTGACGATTACCAGGTGACGCTGGGCATCACCCTGACTTACTGACCGAGAGCAGCGCCAGCATGATCTTCGCATCCAATGTCTTCCTGTTCCTGTTTCTGCCGGTCTTCCTGCTTTGCTACTACCTGGCCAGGGATCATTGGCGGTCCTACGTGATCGTGCTCGGCAGCTATCTGTTCTACGCCTGGTGGAGACCGGACTTCCTGCTGCTGTTCGTTGCCATTTCCTATTGGAACTACTGGTTCGGCCTGCGTATCAAGGCACGCATGGACGCGGGCGAGAAGAAAATCGCCTTTCGCCTGCTGAGCGTTGGCGTGATCGGCAACCTGGCCACACTCGGCTACTTCAAGTACGCCAACTTCGGTGCTGACGTCCTGGTCGCGGTGCTCGAGCCGTTGGGCATCAATACCTTCACTCTGGAACACATCATCCTGCCACTGGGCATTTCCTTCTACGTGTTCCAAGCGCTGAGCTACATCGTCGATATCTACCGACGCAATGCGGAACCCACCGACCGCTTCGTCGACTTCGCTGCCTATATCGCCCTGTTCCCGCAACTGATCGCCGGGCCTATCCTGCGTTACAGCCTGATCGACAAACAGCTGAAGAACCGCAGCCACTCCCTGGAACTGTTCTCTCTAGGCGCCTGTCGCTTCATGCTTGGCTTTATCAAGAAGGTACTGATCGCCGACTCCCTGGCACCGATGAACACGCTGTTCATCGGCGGCGGCGAACTGCAGATGGCGGACGCCTGGTTCGGCCTGCTGATCTCCGCACTGCAGCTGTACTTCGACTTTTCCGGCTACAGCGATATGGCCATCGGCCTGGGCATGATGATGGGCTTCCGCTTTGCGGAGAACTTCAACCAACCCTACATCGCACAGAGCATCACCGAGTTCTGGCAACGCTGGCACATGACCCTGGCCGACTTCCTGCGCGACTACGTGTACATGCCGCTGGTGCGCAAACGCCTGGTCGGCATGCTGGTCGGCCTGGTCATTACCATGATGCTCTCCGGGCTATGGCATGGTCCGAGCTTCGCCTTCATTTTCTGGGGCTTGTTCTTTGGCATCGCCATGGTCATGGAACGTAAACTCGGTATCGCCACCAAGATCAACACGCCCTACAACTTCTGGCGCAACGCCCGCTGCATGTTCGTCCTGGCGTCCTGCATGCCGCTGTTCTTCACCGGCGCCCTGCCCCACGCCCTGGAGATCTACAAGGCACTGATCGGCCTGAACGGGATCGGCTCGCTGGACCTCTACTGGTTCGGTACTTCAGCCATGACCATGGCCTTCACCCTGATCGCGCTGCTATGGGTGGTCATCGCCGGTTCGATCAACATCCGCTACTACGCCGGGACAGGCCAGCAGCAGTATTTCATGCAGCACGTCAGCGGCTTCAGCGCGCTATTGCTATGGGTAGGTTTCCTGCTGACGCTCACCCGTCTGGCCGCGAACTCGTTCTCTCCTTTCCTGTACTTCCAGTTCTGAGGTTACTGACATGTTTCCGGTAATGAACTCGGCCAGCAAGATCAACGGCATTATGTTCTGCGTGATGTTGTGCGGCATGTTCCTGTACTCGCTACCTGCGGTGTTCGCCTTCTCCAACACCCAGACCCAGGCTCTTTCGCTGTTTCTCGACGGCAAGCTGGTGCGCAAGTTCGAGCAGTTCTACGACAAACGCCTGTTCCTGCGTGACCCGTCGGTAGAACTCTGGGCGAATATCCAGCATGCCATCTTCCGCGAAGGAGCCAGCGGCGTGGTGCTGGGCCGCGACGGTTGGTTGTTCACCAATCAGGAATACCTGCTGCCCAGCGATCTGGAACACAACCTGGACAAGCAGCTGGCGCTGATCGACAAGATTCACGAGCAACTGGCGCAGAAAGGCAAGCGCCTGGTCATGCTGCCGGTGCCGATGAAGCTCGACACCTACGCAATGCATTCGAGCTACGTTCCCTCGCAACAGATCAGCGGTCTCTACCAGCGCTTCAATCAGCGCCTGGCCGAGCGCGGTATCGATACGGTGGATCTGCGCAGCGCCTACTTGAACGTCGCGGCCTCCGAGCCGCTGTTCCTGCGTAACGACACCCACTGGAGCCCCAGAGGCGCCGAATTGGCGGCGCAGACGCTGGCACAGCGATACCCGGACCTGCAGGGCGATACGCCATACATCACTCAAGTCGTCAGCGAGAAACGGATCGACGGAGACCTGCTCAATTACCTGAAATTCGACCACCGGATGGCGCCCAGCTATTTCAAGCCGGTGTATATCCAGCTCCAGGAAACCCTCAAGCAAGACAGCAGCGGTCTCGGCGACAGCCTGTTCGGTGATGAGGCGATTTCCCTCGCTCTGGTCGGCACCAGCTACACCCGCATTGACGACTGGAACTTCGCCGGCTTCCTCAAGCAGGCCTTGCAGCGCGACCTGGTAAGCGTCGCCCTGGAAGCCCGTGGCCCATTCCAGTCCATGAACGAATTCCTGGCCGGCCCGGCTGCCGCCGGCAGCGAGATACAGACAGTGATATGGGAATTTCCCGTACGCACCCTCCTCGCCCAACGCCAGATCCCTTCGCCCTGACACCCCATACATTACGAGGTACCTGTATGCCCCATTTCATTCTGCGTGTTCTGACCTTGTTGCTACTCGGCACTGCCGTCGCCCAGGCAGCCCAGGACAACAACGCTGATCTCTACGACCCGGTCGCGCCGGCCAACTCGGCATTCGTAAGGGTTCTGAACCTGAGCGAAAGCAACGTGGAAGTCACTCTCAGTGGCAAGAACAAGCCTCAGGCTGTGAGCAGCGGGCAGTTCGGCGGCTACCGTTTCGTAGCCCCCGGTATGCAGCGCATCAGCATCGCCGGCCAGGCGCTTGAGCAGGAACTCAAGGCCAACACCGCCAGCACCGTTCTGTACCGTGACGGCAAGCTGCTGCTGATCGCCGACCAGTTCGTCAACGAACCGCGCAAGGCACAGATCGCGTTCTACAACTTCACCGCCAAGCCGGCTGCACTGAAAACCCTGGATGGCCAGCATGTGGTGGTCGACACAATCGGACAAGACCAGACCGGCAGCCGGATGGTCAACGAGCTGAAAATCGCCTTCGCCGCCTATGCCGAAGACGCCAGGCTGATCGATTTTGACGAACTGTTCCTGAAGAAAGGCCGCTCCTACAGCTACGCCCTGCTGCCGGCTGGCAACGGCCTGCGCGCGATAACCCTGGCGAACAGCATCGACCCTACGGAATGAATCCGAAGGACAGGCCAAACAAGTGAGCGGACGATGACCTCCAAGAGCATGAAGCACTATCTCCTACTCGCCCTCGGCAGCCTGATCACCGCGGGCGCACATGCTGCCCCGGTCGCTGCCCAAGCCGAGCAAGCCGAAGACTGCAAGGATCTGCAGTGCCTGATCTGCCCACGCCTCAGTGCGCCCGAGGAATATGCCGAGGGCAACATGAAAGCGCTCAAGCAGATCGTCCCGGGAAAAGACCGCTGGCTATTTCGTTCGGAGGTCGACCTGACCAACGACTTCGGCATTCCAGCGGCTGCGCAACCGGAGTTCGCCCGTCTGATGCAGGCCTTCGCCAAACACGGCACTCAGGTCGCGGTGGCGGTTCAGCCGACTCGTGGCCTGATGCATCGAGCTCAATTGCTGCCGGGTCAGGCCCATGGTTTCGACTACCAGAAAGCCAGCAGCAGCCTGCGCCGGTTCCTGCAGCAGATGCGCGATGCCGGTGCCATTGTCCCCGACATCATGACCCTGGTGGACAATCCGCCGAAGGACTTCTTCTTCCGCCGCGACCACCACTGGACGCCCGTGGGCGCGCAATCCACCGCCCGGATCACTGCCGAGGCCATTCGCCAGAGCCCCGTCTACGCGCAGCTGCCACGCAAGGGCTATGTCACCGAACAGACCTTGACGCTGTACAAGGACGGCACGCTCAACCTCGGCCTGGCCTCCATCTGTGGCAACCACTTCGGCTACCAGTTCGTTCCGGGCTACCAGACAGTGCCGGAAAGCAACGACGCAGCACTGCTGTTCGAAGAGCAGCCCGACCCCGAGGTGGTATTGGTCGGTACGAGTAACTCCGCAGCCCGGGAAGATGAAACCAAGCAATTCAACTTCGACGGCTTCCTCAAGCAGTACCTGAGCACCGATCTGATCAACTACGCTCTGCCCGGTGCCGGCCAGGACGGTTCGTTGCTGGAGTACCTGCTGTCGAACAACTACTCCCCGGACAAAGCGCCGAAGCTGATCATCTGGGAGCTGCCTGCCAACTACCGTCTGGATGGTGAACTGACCTATCGCCAGCTGATCCCGGCGGTGAATGGCGGCTGCAAGGCCAGCGACAATGTGCTCGAAGCCCAACTGGAACGTCCAAGCATGGGCCTCAACGACCGCCTGGAATTGCTCAGCAATACGGGCGAAAGCCTCAAGGACCTCAAGGGTCGCAATGCCGTGCTCGACATCCGCATCAGCGACCCCAATATCAAGAACTTCTACATCATCACCTACTACGACAACGGCACCCGCGACAAGGTGTGGTTCCGCCGTGAAGCCATCGTCACCGGCGGCCAGTACTACCTCGAACTGAGCCGTGCGCCAGAGTTTCAGGGCGCCAACCTGCTATCGGTGCTGCTCGAGCCCACGCAGACCGTCGAACAACCGTTCAAGATCGAGACCAAGCTATGCCTGTGAGCATCCGCCTGACAGGCCTGCTGCTGTTACTTGCCGGCTCGCTGAGCGCCAACGCAGCGCAGTCGATCTGGCCAGCACAGCCCACGGCAGCCTCCAGCCTGCTGGGCGACTATCGCCAGGAGCGCTGCCCGAAGGCACCGCCCCCCGCCTACACCGGTCACCTGCAGCTGGACAGCAAGTACGATCAGAGCGACGCCAGCAAGAGCCGTCTGGTGGCGCAGCAGAGCAAGGACACTCAGCGCATCCGCAAGCAGGTTCAGGGCTATATCGGCGGTCTGATAAAAGCCGTCCAAGTGTTCCAGCGCACCAGCAAGGCCAACGAGGCCAACATCGCCCTGGCCTGCCTGGACCAATGGCTGGACGCCTGGGCCAGCAAATCGGCCCTGCTCAGCGATGACGCCAGCAAGACTGGCGTGGCCTCGCGCAAATGGGCCCTGGCCGCCATCGCCTCCACCCTGCTCAAGGTCCAGGCCCTGAGCGACCGCCATTATCAGTTGAGCCCCGTCCAGAGGCGCTGGCTGCAACAGCTGTCGGCCAAAGTAGTCGCCGAGTACGAACCTCGTCGCTACGACACCGGCATCTACTTCAACAACCATGACTACTGGGCTGCCTGGGCCGTCGCCGCCGCCGCCATGCTGCTCGATGACGACAAGGGCCTGGCCTGGGCCGACGTCGCCTTGCGTCGGGCGTTCAGCCAGCTGGCTCAAGGCGACGGCGACTATCAGTACCTGCCGCTGGAAGTGGCCAGGGGTCGGCTGGCTGCAGACTACAGCCACTACGCGCTGGTACCGCTGATGTTGCTGGTCGAGGCAGCGGAGTTCAACGGTCGCCCTCTCAGCGAGCAGGAGCGCAGCAAACTCGCTGGTCTGGCCAACTTCGCTATCCGCGCCGTACTCGAACCCAAGACCCTGCCCGAGCTGAGCGAACGCCAGACCGAAGTCGGCCCGCACAAGATGGTCTGGTTGCTGCCCTTCCTCAACCGCTATCCGCAGCATCAGTGGGCCCGCCGGCTCTATCAGGCGCAAGGCGATGAGATCAATCACTACAGCCAGGTTGGCGGCGACCTGAAGCCGCTGTACCCCCAGCTCAACTGACCCAGGACACAGCCATGTCACAGGCATTGACTCTATCCAGCGCACTACTGCTGACGGCCTGCACCTTTAGCCTGGCGGCCCTCGGCGCACCGGCCGGGCTGCGCACACTTGACTCTCAATGGCAGCAGCAAGAACAGCAGCGCACCAGCGCGCGCATCCTGCAACGCAGTCAACTTCCGGCGTTTGACATGCAGGGCCCCAGCCAGCGTGGCAGCGTGAGTCTGGAGCCCATGTATTCTGCGCAGGCAGGCAGTTGGCCTTTCGAGCCATTCGTGCACAACGGTCTGTTCCGGGCAATCGCCAGCTATCAGGCGCAGCACCCACGCGCGGTGGTAATTCGTGGTGGCAGCGTCACACTGGAGCAACTTCGCACGCAACTGAACGATGCCAGGGTTCTGGGACGCCATGAGGATGGCTACCTGCTCAGCTACCCGCTGATGATCGCCGAAGATGCCGCGCTGCTGATCGACGATCAGATCCTCTACCTGTTTGGGCCATCGGGCACAGCACTGATCAACCAGGGCTTACTGCGCGTGCAGAACTCACGCCTGCAAAGCTGGAGCGATGGCCGCACCGCAGCCACTGACCGCCCCACGCGGCCCTTCATCATGAACTGGGCAGGCAGCCGTCTGCTGGTCGACAAATCGCAGCTGGTCAAGATCGGCTATAACGCCAACCTTTCGCGCGGTATAAGCAGTGGCTTGAGTTCACAGCAATCGGCAAATCGCGCACCGGCCCAGATCCAGATCGATGACAGCCGCTTCGAGGAAATGGCCAGCGCACTGGACTTGAGCCACAGCCACGCGCGGGTGCGTAACAACCAGTTCATCAAGCAGCAGCAGTACGCCATTGACCTCGGCAACAGTCGATTCCTGGTAGCCGACAACCGTATCGACGGCGTAAAGAACAACAGCGGCGTACGCATCAGCGGCAGCAGTAGCGGACGCATCCAGAACAACCTGATTCTGCACGCGGGCAAGAGCGCCATAGAGGTCAGCGCACAGCATGGTGCGCTGCTGATTCAAGGCAACCGATTGGGCGCGTCCCAAGGTTACGGCCTGATGCTACGGCAGAGCGGAGACGACGCGGGATTGCTGATTCAGGACAATCTGATCGCCAACAGCAAACTGAGCGCCATCGACGCCGCCGAGCTAAGCAGCGCGCTGATCGTGGGCAACCGCATCCACTCCACACCGGAATACGCCATCAGCCTGCGCAACGCTCAACCCACGGCCGGGGAGCTGGTGATCACCGGCAATACACTGGAAAGCATCGGCAAGGCCATGATCCGGGTGGAAGGCATGCAGAACACCATACTGGGCGATAACCAGTTCAAGGCCACCCCGCTGCTGCAGAACCTGCTGATAGGCGACCTGCTGCCGCTGCAAAGCCAGATACTCGACAGCACCGTGCGCCGCAGTTGTCACCTGCAGATTTCCCAGGCCCCAGATTCCAGCAACGCCAACGCTCCGACCTGCAGCAACTAGAGAGCAACAGCTAGTGTTGCGTCACAGATCAACTGTCGGTCGGACGGTTTTTCGTACGGTGTGCCGTGCGCACCAGGCAAGTACTGCGTCCTTCGCGGTGCGCGCAGCGCACCCTACCCAAAAGCACCCGAGCACATGCCGACATGTGATCCGTGTTGTGACACTAGCGATGTTCGGCCTTCAGCTGGCTGAAGCTCGCTGCACCCGCGTTGGTTTCGTTGCCGCTGTTGTCGAGGGTGTAAACCCCCGCCTTGAAGTACAGAGGGTGGCTCGCCCAGGCCTTGTTCAAACTACGGCTCCAGGTTTTCACCGCCCCTCCTGGCTCGACCAGGCCAATGGTGAGGGTGCCGTTCTTGGCCAGGTGGATTTCATAGCTGAAGTCCTGATCCAACCTGATCTTGTTCGACAATACGAACTTGGTGGAATCTGCATCACTGGGCTTCGCCCGGAATGCGATCACCACATTGCCATAGCCACTCT
The DNA here is from genome assembly GCF_050473265.1 of Pseudomonas pichavaramensis. Lineage (NCBI taxonomy): Bacteria > Pseudomonadati > Pseudomonadota > Gammaproteobacteria > Pseudomonadales > Pseudomonadaceae > Pseudomonas > Pseudomonas pichavaramensis. The sequence continues at coordinate 390,847 of NZ_JBJKFJ010000002.1, forward strand.
GCGGCAAATACTGATAGCCCAGCATCAAGGGTGGTGAGCTGCCTTGCTTGGAGTGAATCTGCGAGAACGCCAGCATGCCGCTGGCTGGCACCTGGGTGATTCTGGCGGTAGCGCTCAACATATCGTTCGCAGCGCTGTAGGACCAGTTGCGCAGCGTGCCGTCAGCGTAGGTTTCCCTCAGCTCGCTGCGTGGATACACCGAATTGCTGGTAGTTGAGCCATTGGCCGGCGCCCACAAGAAAACTCGCCCGTCGCGGGACTGAAAGTAATCATCCTGATAGCCACCGACCAACAGGGGCGTATCGATAACGGTCGCAGGCACGCCTACGGGAATGGTCAGGTTCCAGGTGGCAAGATCGATCATGACGCAACTCCATGGATAGAACGGCCAACGCAGGCCTACTCAACTCCATCAGACAGCCGCCCTGCAACATGACTGGGCGCGCCTGCTGACGTGGGACGAGCTTAGCTTTGAGTTCTGCGTTGATTAACCACCACCCATCATTATTTTGACGATGTTTTTTTGACTAAAAAACGAAGCCATCGAACGCCCGGTCTTTCGCCTTGCCCTGTAACGACTCTCTACCTGAGGCCACATCCGCGCCCGAAGACAACGGGTGGTTTACGCCGCTCGGCTGAATGCAGGAAATGTGAGCGAATCGAGAGTTCTTCAGCCGGCAAAACTTTCCGCATCAGCCCTCTGCCTTAACCGCGTCTTTAGGCGCCACTGGCATTGTCCGGTGCGCATACAACGTGCATACACTGCAGGCACTGATTGCCGCTCGCGTGGCTGCATTCGCCTGCGGCTGTTCGGTTCCCCATCGCAGGACGCCACTCGCCTGCTCCAGCAGGTCGTCATCGTGGAGCACGATCAGCACAGCGCCATGGTGAGGCAAGCTCGGCCTCAGCACGCGTGCTCTGGAGAAGTCCTCACCTGCGCACTCATCACAACCGTCTGATAGAACAAGATTTTTTAAAAAATAAGCTTCGCCAAACCCGTTCAAGCTGTTATGATGCGCGCCGCTTGGGAAGATGCCGGAGTGGTCGAACGGGACGGATTCGAAATCCGTTGTGTCAGCAATGGCACCTAGGGTTCAAATCCCTATCTTCCCGCCATATATCAAGCTTAAGCCCCTGAAATTCCTAGAGTTTCGGGGGCTTTTGCTTTCTGCGACATGCAAGGTGTCGAAAGCAAGGAAGGAAAGCTAGACACGTGATGGCAAAGTGCTAATCATTGGCGCACTACAACCACGGAAGAAGATGTATGCCATCCCTCAAGAAGCTGCTTATGGCCCTCCCCCTCGTTGCCCTCCTTGCAGGCTGTACGACCGTAAGCGGCGTGGTACGCGACAAGCCTACTGGCAACCCGATCTCATCGGCGGCGGTAACGATAAACAACGTAAGCACCACGACCAACGCCATGGGCTCCTATTCGGTCACCGGCCCATTCATTCCGCAGCACGTCATTTTCGTCAACGCCCCCGGTTACAACATCTACACCAAAAGCGTGGGTAACCAGAACATTCACGATATCGAACTGACGCCGCGCCAATAACGGATGTGCTCGCGCTGGCTTCCTGTCAGCGCGACAACCCCAGGTGTTCGGCACGACGAGCGGCGAACTCGGCTTCTACATCGCCATTGGAACGACCACGACCAGCCTCTAGCGACGCCCTGGCAGCGGCAACCTTGCTCTGCATGAATTCCTCATATTGCTTGGCTTGCCTCTGATGTCGAATAAAGTCGCGCATAAGCCCTCCCATGATCCGATGTAACTATACCCCTCTTACGCTCTGTGGCTGGCCAGATGTGCCATTGCACCCGAGAGTGGCCAGACCAGCCTCGAGTACGACGAGGCCAACCGAAACTTGACCGATCAGAACGCGGGATAGCGATCACCCAGGAAGTAGCCAAGCGTTGGTACGCCCGTACGGAAGGGGGATTCAAGGATAGGAAAAGGGGACGATAGGAAAAGGGGACAGATTTATTTATTGCGCTCGTCTGTCAAAAAAATAAATCTGTCCCCTTTTTTGCCAATAATCCGAAGCATGGAAAGCGCAAAAGAATAAATTATGTCTCTGTTGGGTATGGGTACCGCAAACCTGATGGCGCATGGGATATCGAGAATGTAAGCACAAGGCACGAAATCGGGAAGGTAATAGGCCCCGGAGACTTTATGACTATTAACCGACTTGACGCTGTCCTGCCTCTGAAAAGTAGAAGCGCAAAAGATTATTGGATTGTTATTACGGTAGGGACTGGAGAGCGGTCTACCGTATACGCTCACTCAAGAGAAGATATATTTTAGCTGAATTGACGAGCACGTATTTTAGCAGCAGGCGCAAGAATACTAGACAGCAATTCAAGAGACCGAATTAAAGTAGAGGATTACACCTCACTTATGAAGAGTATCAATATGGTCATCAACATTCTTGTTTCTGATTTCATTTAAAAAGAAGTAATTGGCCAATATCACTCTAAACACGGCATAGAGCTGCGCAAGCGTTAAAAGTGAAAACAAGAAAAAACCGAAATACTTTGCATATACAACAAAGTCACCTGATATAAGTATCCTTGCAAAAGGAACTGCAAAATGCACAAAAAGAACTATCATAAGCACAATCGCGGAAACCATAACTATTTCCACAAGCTCGCTTAAATAGCTTGCATCAGTGTTGGCATCCTTTAGCGCTTTATCAGCAGGCGTAACACCTTTGAATGCCCTTCCTATTGCTCTTGGATAGATAATAGCAATCCAAGCCCCTATTATTGCAAATATTATTGACGATATATTAAGAAGAGCGGATAGAGTGTCTTTGTAATCCGAATAGCTGACAGATAGAACCGTATCCCTTAGTACAAAAGTAGCAACAAAGGATATAAAAGAAAGAACAAGATATTTAATCATTGAGCTGCAGCCTGAAGCTCTATTTCAAAAGCGGGCCCATCAAGAGGCCTAAGCAAATCCTGCCTTTGAGAAGTAATTGCAGTTAACAATGACTGCGGAGTAAGGATTTGGTTTTCCTCCCTCGTAGCGTTGATCTGAGCCGAGAATGAAACGCTAGCGCCATTCAGCATTATTCTTCTTCCATCATTATATACAAATCCAACATTGCGGATATTGCTGGATGTATTCATCTCTGAGTAGCTTGATATAATTTGTCGCAGTTGTTGCTCAGAAGGCTCAAACTGAAGCTCATGCGTTATAGTTCGAGTATGATTAAAGGTTGGTGAATTGCCTAACAATCCAGCGAAAACGCGCTCCAGAGTCCGGCGATCATCTTCCACGGTGTACTGGAGGGTCTCTTTTTTTATGATTTTCCTTATTTTATTTAGGTTTGTTAAAAGCTCAGCCTCCAGCTCCTCTTGCTTTCTACCAAGAGCATAAAATTTTGAGGTGGTTCGGTCACTTTGAGGGGTGTGCAGGCCAGTGGCAGAATAGCCTGTTATTACTTGCGCCTCATTAACAACCCTGTATGGCGATTTGTTGGCGAGATACCCATTCATATAATGATCAAGATTCTTTTTGCCTTGGATAGAATGAGTGAATCGTAAAGTTGCAAATACATTTCTTTCAGGGACAAACCAAAAATAGCTTGGAAAGCCCGGAATGGCGGGAGTATTACCAAAACCAGTGGTCAACATGCTTGTACTACCTGGCATATCCATTGGATTCATTCCATAGATAACGCCATTATCATTAGGAACCTCATTCCAAAGTATGAGAATGCTATCCCCGTTAACTTGATTTAAATGCCAGTTACAAAAGTAAGTATTTCTTAGATCATTATCAGGATCAGCTTCGTAAGTTGTCGTATTGACAAACTCACGACCATCGCCAGCCCAAAGACTAAGTTTTTGGAGGATATCATTTAAGTTACTAAAATGAGTTTGATCACTACCGCGGAGGTAAAAACCACACTTTTTAATATCAAAAAACTTAACCTTTGCCTCTAGCATCAGTAATCCTTACAGACTTGCATGACAATGAGTGATGGCCAAAAGCTAGTCACCTATCGATGATATGTCTAGTAGATATGTCGAAAAAGTGTCGAAATTAGCGGGCAACAGAGTGCCGCAATGGGCAGGAGGTATGAGGTGAAAGCCCCGATTTCTCTGGCTTTGGGCAACGATGGGCAGCAACGGGCATACGCTAAAACGGGTTCAAACCCCAATCTTCCCGCCATACAGAAAAGCCCCGAATTGCTCTGCAGTTCGGGGCTTTTGCTTTTCCAGATCAGCTCGCCCGCCCCCGGGTGCAGGGCGCAAGCCAGATATGAAAAAGCCGCGCCCCTCTTACAAGGAGCGCGGCTCTTATACACCAAATCTAACCGCGGATTATTCGGTCAATCGCGTCAGCGCCTCGCGGTATTTGTCCGCGGTCTTCTGCGCCACGTCAGCCGGTACAGCCGGGGCCGGGGCCTGTTTGTTCCAGCCGGTGGATTCCAGCCAGTCGCGCACGAACTGCTTGTCGAAGCTCGGCGGGTTGCTGCCTTCGGCGTAGCTGTCGGCCGGCCAGAAGCGGCTGGAGTCCGGGGTCAGCACTTCGTCCATCAGAGTCAGGGTGCCGTCTTCGTCCAGGCCGAATTCGAACTTGGTATCGGCGATGATGATGCCGCGGGTAGCGGCGTACTCGACAGCCGTGGTGTACAGCTTGATCGCCGTGTCACGCACCTGAGCAGCCAGTTCGGCGCCGATGATGGCTTCGCACTGCTCGAAGCTGATGTTCTCGTCATGATCGCCCACGGCGGCCTTGGTCGAAGGGGTGAAGATCGGTTGAGGCAGCTTGGCCGCTTCTTTCAGGCCGGCCGGCAGGGCGATACCGCAGACGGTGCCGCTCTTCTGGTATTCCTTCCAGCCGGAGCCGACGATATAGCCACGCACGATGGCCTCTACAGCGACCGGCTTGAGGCGCTTGGCGACGACCGCACGGCCTTCTACCAGAGGCAGTTCAGCGGCCGGCACGACATCTTCGACCTTGTCACCGGTGAAATGGTTGGGCACCACACCAGCCAGTTTGTCGAACCAGAAGTTGGAGATGGCAGTGAGGATCTTGCCCTTCTCCGGGATCGGCTGCTCGAGGATGACATCGAATGCCGACAGACGATCGGTGGCCACCATCAGCATGCGCTTGTCGTCGATTTCGTAGAGGTCGCGGACCTTGCCCGAGTAGATTTTCTTCAGGCTCAGGGTGGTGGGTGTGCTCATGTCGGCATTTCCGTTCGTGGCAAACAAAACAGGCGAAACCTTTGTGGGTTTCGCCTATCGATTGACGGCTGGGGCGCTGGGCGCCTGAATCAGCCGAGGTTGTCCTGAATCAGGCTCAGCACGCGGCGCGATACGTCGGACGGCGCAATGGTGTTGAGGTCTTTTTCCACCGTGACCTGCACACCTTCGCCAACCGGAGTCAGGCGCACCTGATAGCGCTCGGCACGGGCTTCGATCTCTTCCTTGCTCGGCTCACTGCCGAACATGCGACCGAAGAAGCCGGGCTTCTCCTCGTTGACCTGGGCACCTTCGGCCAGGTTGATGTAATACAGGCCAAGGCTGCGGTTGAGGTCGTCAACGCGTACATCACCCAGCTCCAGCGAACGACCTACACCCGACCAGGCGCGATCGAAATCGGCACCGAGGTTAAGTACCGGGTTGCCGTTACCGTCTTCGCTCAGGCTGACACGGCTCGGCGCATCGAAGTCGCGAGCGGCGAGCAGCGAGACGCTGCCGCCCTGCTCCACGCCGCGCGCCATGCTGACCAGCATTTCGTCGAGCAACGCAGCTTCCAGGCTGGCATTGCCACTACGGGCGGCGAAGTCGACGTCGGCAGTACTGCCGGCAGCGCGCTCGGCGCTGGTGATGAAGACTTCACTGGTGTTGCGTTGCACGCCAGGCTCGATGCGCACACGCACACGGGTCTCGGCATCCGGTTCGACACCGGAAACTCGGCTGCTCAGGCGACGCGCCATGCTGCTGGAAAGCTCGTCGAAACGCTGCCAGGTGGTGGTGAATTCACCGACCTGCGGGCGCTCGCTGGCAATACGGAAGCCGTTGTCTTCGAAGAACTGACGGGCCAGCGGCCAGACCTCGGCAGGCACGCGCTGGGCAACGACCCAGCGCGACTCGCCACTGCGCTGCAGAGTGAACTCGCGCTCGTCGGCACGCACCTGCAGCCCCTGCGGACGCGGCACTTCGAACTCATCAGGCGTTGCTGTGCTGCTGGCAACCTGGGCAGGAACCGGCAGCAACGGGTCCAGGCGCTTGGCCTGGACATCGGCTGGCAGCTGCATTGGAGCAGTCTGGCGCGCTTCCAGATAATCGCTACCGCGATCACGGAAGTAGCCATCTTCACCCCAGAGCCAGCCACAACCGCTGGTACTGGAGACGATCAGAGCAAGGGCGGAAAATCCGGCCAGTCGCTTCATGCGTAGAATTCCTCGATTAAGCCAATACGCCGCACTGGCGCATGGCCTGGCGCAGCGGTTCGTGACAGCGCGGGCTGAGCCAGGTCAGTGGCAGGCGAATGCCGTCGCCCATCATGCCCATTTCATGCATCGCCCATTTCACCGGAATCGGGTTGGACTCCATGAACAGCGCCTTGTGCAGCGGCATCAGGCGGTCGTTGATGGCGCGGGCGATGGCCGCCTCGCCGCGCATGGCAGCGGCGCACAGGTCGCTCATGGCACGCGGCGCGACGTTGGCGGTGACGGAGATGTTGCCTTTGCCGCCCAGTAGCATGAGCTCGACAGCCGTGGCGTCGTCACCGGAATAGACGAGGAAGTCCTTGCTGACGCGATCCAGTACGTCCTGGGCGCGCTGCAGATCGCCAGTGGCTTCCTTGATGCCGATGATGTTGTCGATCTTCGACAGGCGCTCGACGGTCTCCGGCAGCATGTCGCACACGGTGCGGCCCGGCACGTTGTAGAGAATCTGCGGCAGGGCGACGGCTTCGGCGATATGCCGGAAGTGCAGGTAGAGGCCTTCCTGGGTCGGCTTGTTGTAATACGGGGTCACCAGCAGGGCGGCGTCGGCACCGACATCCTTGGCAGCGCGGGTCAGTTCGACCGATTCACGGGTGGAGTTGCCACCGGTCCCGGCGATCACTGGGATGCGGCCTGCCACCTGGTTGACTACGCGCTTGATCACTTCGACGTGCTCACCCACCTCCAGCGTGGCGGATTCACCGGTGGTGCCGACCGCGACGATGGCATTGGTGCCCTCTTGCAGGTGGAAATCCACCAATTTGCTCAGGGCCTCCCAATCCAGATCACCCTGCGCATCCATGGGCGTGACCAGTGCCACCATACTGCCCGCAATCATGCAACTGCTCCTGCCGGAAAAATTGAGCCGTAATGGTACTGGTGCCACCAGTCCGGCACAAGCAACGGACAAGGGCTTCTCAGCTCTCATACTGAGTAGACGGGGGCAGCACCGCCATTCCCCTCGGCGGTGCTTTTCGCTAACCTGCTCGCTTTGGTCTGCGGCGCCTTGAGCGCAGACCGTTCATCGCTTTAGGAAGGCTGCATGTCCACCCCCCCCGTTCGCGAACAATTCCTTGTTATCAGTGCGCTCGGCCGCGACGCCATGGCCCTGACCAACCTGCTCAGCCGCACCAGCCATGAAAACCGCTGCGCCGTGATCAGCACTCGCCTGAGCCGCCATGGAGAGTTCAGCGCTCTGGTGCTGCAGGTGTCCGGCAGCTGGGATGCTCTTGCGCGTCTGGAGTCGAGCCTGCCGCTGCTGGCCAAGAAACATGATTTTTCGGTCAACGTGATCCGCAGCGCTGCTGCAGAAGCCCGGCCACAGGCGCTGCCCTATGTCGCTTACGTCAGCGCGGTGTATCGCCCGGACATTCTCAATGAGCTGTGCCAGTTCTTCATCGACCACCGCGTCGAGCTGGAAAGCCTGACCTGCGACACCTATCAGGCGCCACAGACCGGCGGCACCATGCTCAATGCCACCCTCACCGTGACGCTGCCCGCCGGCACCCAGATCAGCTGGCTGCGCGATCAGTTCCTGGATTTCGCCGATGCGTTGAACCTGGATGCGCTGATCGAGCCGTGGCGCCCGCAGAACCCGTGACAGACTGCATCAAGGAGTCACCATGACTGTAACCATCGATCAACCCGTTTCCGACTTCCAGGCCGAGGCCACCAGCGGCCAGCAGGTCAAACTGTCAGCCCTCAAGGGCCAGCAGGTCGTGCTGTATTTCTACCCGAAGGACGCCACGCCGGGCTGCACCACCGAGGGTCTGGACTTCCGCGCCCGCTTCGAACAATTCAAGGCTGCCAACACGCTGATCTTCGGCGTATCGATGGACAGCCTGAAAAAACACGAAAGCTTCAAGTGCAAGCAGGAGTTCCCCTTCGAACTGATCAGTGACGAAGAGCACGCCCTGTGCGACCTGTTCGGCGTGTACCAGCTGAAGAAGAACTACGGCAAGGAATACATGGGCATCGTGCGCAGCACCTTTCTCATCGACAAGGATGGCGTGCTGCGCGAAGAATGGCGCAACGTCAAGGTCGCCGGCCATGTCGACAAGGTGCTGGCTGCCGCGCAGGAACTGCACAAGCGCTGAGCGCTGGTACGTGCAGGCGCGGACTTATCAGCGATGCTGTCGCAAACATCCCTCGCGCCCCCCCGGATTGCATCCGGGCTACCTGTGCGGCGACGACTGTGGGAGGCGCTTTAGCGGCGAGCGCTTATCGCGGCTAAAGCCCCTCCCACAAGATCAGCGCCAACCCTGTGGGAGCGGCGCAGCCCATTGATCAGGCCTGTGCAGGCTCCAGCTCGGTACGCGGCCAGGCATTGAGCACAGCCTTGAACAGGGTCGCCAGCGGAATGGCGAAGAACACCCCCCAAAAGCCCCACAGCCCACCGAACAGCAGCACGGCGCAGATGATCGCCACCGGGTGCAGGTTGACCGCTTCAGAGAACAGCAACGGCACCAGCACGTTGCCATCGAGCGCCTGGATGATGCCGTAGACCACCATCAGATAGATGAACTGATCGCTCCAGCCCCACTGAAACAGGCCAATCAGCGCCACCGGCACGGTCACCACCACTGCGCCGATATAAGGCACCACCACTGACAGCCCCACCAGCAATGCCAGCAGCGCCGCATAGTTCAGCCCCAGATAGGCAAAGGCGATGTAGGTGACCACGCCGCAGATGATGATCTCGATGAACTTGCCGCGGATGTAGTTGGCGATCTGCTGATTCATCTCCTGCGCGACCTGAGTGATCAGCGCACGCTCGCGCGGCAGATAACCGCGAAACCATTGGCCGATCTGCTCACGATCCTTGAGAAAGAAGAACACCAGAATCGGTACCAGCACCAGGTAGATCATGACGCTGACCAGCATCGGCAGGCTGGACAGCGAGAACGACAGCGCCCACTGACCAAACTTGCCAGCTTCACCGCGCATGCTGTTGATCAGTTGCACGATCTGCGCATCGCTGATCAGGTTCGGGTAGCGCTCAGGCAGCAGCATGAACACCGACTGCCATTCCGCAGCCATGCGCGGCAGCTCGTTGAACAGGGTACTGAGCTGTTGCCAGAGCAACGGCATCAGCACCAGTAGGAACACCACCAGACAGCCCATGAACAGGGTGAACACCAGCCACACGGCAAGCACCTGCGGCACTTTCAGACGCTCCAGGCCATTAACCATGCCCTGCATCAGGAAGGCCAGTACCAGACCGGTCAACACCGGCGCGAGCATGCCGCCCAGGGTCAGCACCACCGCGAACCCCAGTACCAGCAGCACTGCCAGCACCACCGCCTGCTCATCGGAGAAGTAGCGGTACAGCCAGTCACGTAAAACCTTGACCATCAACAATCCTTAATTTGCAGTGATACCGGGGAGTAGATGCTCAGGCCTTGCGCAACCAATAGCGATAGACACCCGAATCGATTTCTTCATGTAACAGCGCATGCCCGGCCAAGGAGGCAAAAGCCCGAAAGTCACGTTGCGAGCCGGCATCGGTAGCACTGACCTTGAGCACGGCGCCACTGGCCAGGCGATTGAGTTCGAGCTTGGCTTTGAGCAAAGGCAACGGGCAGTTGAGCCCGCATGCGTCGAGTTCGGCATCGAAAGCCGGTACGTCTGTCATCGTCTACTCCTGATAAGGGCGCTAGGATAACCAAGCCACTGCAACCCTGGCCAGCGCGGTAGCTGGCCGGCTACAGTAACCCCTTTGCCGTCCGAGAGCCTTGAGTGCATGACTTTTCTGCGCCCCACCCTGCTGACGCTGGCCTGCCTGTTCGCTGCCCATACGGGCGCCAGTGACCTGCCGTCGCTTGGCGATGCCAGCTCCTCGATCGTGTCTCCCCAGCAAGAACACCAACTCGGCCGCGCCTGGCTTGGTCTGCTGCGCGGCCAGGTTTCGCAACTGGATGATCCGCAGCTGAAGGACTTCGTCGAGACCAGCGTTTATCGCCTGTCGGAAACCAGCCAGCTGCAGGATCGCCGCCTGGAGTTCGTCCTGCTCAACAGCCCACAGCTCAACGCCTTCGCCGCGCCCGGCGGTATCGTCGGGGTCAATGGCGGTCTGTTCCTCTATGCCCAGACCGAGGCCGAGTACGCCTCGGTAATGGCGCACGAACTGGCGCACTTGTCGCAACGCCACTTCGCCCGCGGCGTCGAGGCCCAGCAGCGTATGCAACTGCCACTGATGGCCGCGATGCTGGCCGGCATCGTCGCTGCAGCGGCAGGCGCCGGGGACGCCGGTATCGCCACGATCATGTCGACCCAGGCAGCGGCGATTCAGGAGCAGCGCCGCTTCTCCCGTCAGAACGAACAGGAGGCCGACCGCATCGGCCTGGTCAACCTGGAGAAGGCCGGCTACGACCCACGCGCCATGCCGTCGATGTTCGAACGACTGATGCGCCAGTACCGCTATGACGCCAAGCCGCCCGAATTCCTGCTGACTCACCCGGTTTCCGAATCGCGTATCGCTGACACCCGCAACCGCGCCGAGCAATATCCGGTCGAAGGTCGCGAAGACAGCCTGCGCTATCAATTGATGCGTGCCCGCGTACAGCTGACCTACGAAGAGACACCAGGCGTCGCGGCCAAACGCTTCCGCGCCATGCTCGACGAAAATCCGCGGCTCGATGCCGCGCGCTACGGCCTGGTTCTGGCACAAATGAAGACCGGTCAACTGGACGAGGCCGGCAAGACGCTGGCCCCGCTGCTGAGCAAGAGCCCGGACGACATTACCTACAACCTGGCGCAGATCGAGCTGGACATGGCCGCCAACCGCCTGGATGCCGCACAGCGACGCCAGGAGCGCATGCGTAATCTGTATCCAAGCAACTACCCGTTGCAGCAGAGCGGCATCGACCTGCTGCTCAAGCAGCAGCGCATTGCCGATGCCGAACGCGCCCTGGATGACTTGCTGAAGAATCGCGACAAGGACCCGGACGTCTGGTACCAGGTCGCCGAGGTACGTGGCCTGAGCGGCAACACCATCGGCCTGCACCAGGCCCGCGCGGAGTTCTTCGCCCTGGTGGGTGACTACAACCAGGCCATCGAACAGCTGGACTACGCCAAACGCCGCGCCAGCAACAACTTCCAACTGGCTTCACGCATCGATGCGCGTCAGCGTGAACTTAGCGAAGAGAAACGCTTGGTCGAGCAGATGCTGCGCTGACCGCTCCTTTTTCTTGCCGCCGCGCCACCTGCCGATGCCGGTGGCGCGACGACTCGCCTACCGAAGAACCTCTGCCGACCGCCCTAGATCGGGTCATGTGAATGGTGGCACTATTGCTACTATAAAATGTTATGTAATAACATTTTTAACAGTATCTGACGGCGCCACTGCCACGCTTCACTCCCCAGCACCTTGCAACCCGCAGCTCACGCGGGCTCTAAACCTCATAACACGGAGAAGTCGCATGTCATTTCCCAAGCGCCCACTCGCCTGGGCCGTAGGCCTGGCGTTGATACCCTCTGCCTGGTCGGCGGACGTCACGTACCTGCAGCCCTCGATCGTCAGCGCCAGCAGCCTGGCCAGCCAACCCCACGAAATGACCACCCCGGCCGAGGTGCTGGAAGGCGACGAACTGGTCACGCGCCGCGAGGCGACATTGGGTGCGACCCTGGACAAGCTGCCCGGCGTACGCTCCAGCAGTTTCGGCCCCGGTGTTGGCCGTCCGGTGATCCGCGGCCTGGACGGCGCCCGGGTCAAGGTGCTCAGCGATGGCGTGGAGGTGCTCGACGCCTCGACCATCAGCCCCGACCACGCCATCACCAGCGAACCGCTGCTGAGCGAGCGCATCGAAGTGCTGAAAGGTCCGGCCACTCTGCTCTACGGCGGTGGTGCCATTGGCGGCGTGGTCAACGTGATCGACCATAAGATCCCCACTTACGTGCCAGAGAAAGGTTACGAAGGCGAAGTGGAACTGCGCGCAGGCAGCGTGGCCGATAGTGGTGCCGGGGCCTTGGGCATCACCGCCGGCACCGGCAACTTCGCCTTGCGCGTGGAAGGCAGCAAGCGCCAGGACGACGAGTACGACATCCCTGGCTCGCCCGGCAGGCAGCAAGGCTCCTACAACGACACCGACAGCTACACCCTGGGCGGCAGCTTCATCGGCGAGCGCGGCTATATCGGCCTGGCCTACGGCGAACAGAACATCCGCTACGGTCTGCTCGCCCACGAGCACGCCCACTGCCACACCCACGGCCCGCGCGACTGGCACTGCGGCGGCCATGGACACGACCACGATGACGAGGATCACGAGGACAACACGCCCTACGTGGATATGCGCCAGAAACGCTGGGACCTGCGCGGCGAGCTCAACGATCCACTGCCTGGCTTCGAGCTGGCGCGTCTGCGCGTCGGCCACAGCGATTACCAGCACAAGGAGATCGAAGGCGCAGAGGTGGGCACCCGCTTCGACAACGACGCCAACGACGCCCGCCTGGAGCTGACTCATGCCCCCCTGTTCGGCTGGCGCGGAGTGCTCGGCGCGCAGACCTTGCGCCGCGACTTCGAAGCCAGCGGCGATGAAGCCTACGTACCGCCCACGCTCACTCGTAACCACGGCCTGTTCCTGCTCGAGGAATACAGTGTCGGCGCCTGGCGCTACGAACTCGGCCTGCGCCACGAATGGCAGACGATCGACGCCGACGGTGCCAAGGACAGGCGTCACAGCGGCACCTCGATGTCAGCCGGCGCGGTGTGGACTTTCGCGCCGCAATACTCGCTGGGCTTCTCCCTGTCGCGCTCGCAACGCCTGCCCACGGCCGAGGAGCTGTACGCCAACGGCCCGCACGCGGCGACCCGTACCGTCGAGTTGGGCGATCCGGAGCTGAACGAGGAAACCTCGCACAACGTCGAACTGACCCTGCGCAAGTTTGCCGGGCGCACCACCTTCAGCTTCAGCCTGTTCCGCAACCAGGTCGACGATTTCAACCATGCCGCCGACACCGGGCATGACGTCGGCGGCGGCTACCGCGAGATCGAGTATCGCCAGCAGGATGCCGTGCTGGTCGGAGCCGAGGGCGAAGTGCGCTTCCAGGCAACCGATGCCACGGCCCTGAGCCTGTTCGGCGACCACGTGCGCGGCAAGCTGCGCAGCGGTGGCGGAGACCTGCCGCGGATTCCCGCCGACCGGCTCGGCATACGCCTGGAGCAGGCCTTCAGCGAGCGACTCGGCGGCCAACTGGAGCTGATCCGCGTGCAACGCCAGGACGACATCGCCGCCTATGAAAGCAAGACCAGCGGCCACAACCTGCTGGGTGCCGGCCTCAGCTACCGCGGCAGGCTCGATGCCACCGACTACCTGGTCTACCTCAAGGGCGACAATCTGCTCGACGAGAAGGTTCGCCAGCACACCTCCTTCATCAAGGACGATGTGCTGCAGCCGGGACGCAACCTGACCCTGGGTGTGCACCTGGCGTTCTGACGGTTACCCGTCTGTGGGAGGGGCTTTTGGCTCTGGCATCCTGCTTCGCCCTACCTCCTCAGGCGTAACCGCGACCGTCGCCGCTGAAGCGCCTCCCACAAACGCAGGCTTGTACAACAGACTCCGAGATGGAGGCCCAGCGCCTGGCGTTCTGACGGCTACCCGCCAGTGGGAGGGGCTTCAGCCGCGACAGCCTCGTAGCCTGGATGCAATCCGGGGACATCGTGTCAAGCATGCCCCGGATTGCATCCGGGCTTGTATGTTCATCAGGCACTCTAAAGTGGAAGAGGTAAGCCAAAAGAGTGCCGAGGCGGAGGGACTATCCGGGCTATCTGTCGCGTACGCGAACAGACTCCAGTAGCGATTCCCTGCTTCATCAGCCGCAGTGTCGATTAGGGATGCAGCGGCGAGGTCCGAACCTTTCGCACGGCGACGACCCCGATCGCCGATAGCTAGCAAGCTCACACTCAAGCTGATGCCGCCCCGGCCTCGACAGTTTAATCGTCAACTGAGAGGGCTGCCGGGATGAACCAGGCATTGATCGATATCGGAGTGGATGTCAGCAAGGATGAGTTGGTGGTGGCGACCTATGGTCAGGGACAGGTCGTCTGCCTGGCCAATCGGCCGGCGGCTATCCAGCGTTGGCTGAAAGGGCTGCCTCCAGGGTGTCGCATTGGCATGGAGGCAACTAGTACCTACCACGTACAGTTGGCCGAACGGGCCTATGCCGCCGGTCACTGTGTCTATGTCTTCAATCCACGACAGGTTGCCCGCTACCTGAGCAGCCAGCGGCAACGGGGCAAGACCGACCTGCTGGATGCGCGAGGCATTGCCCGCTTTGTTCACAACGAAACCGATCAGGCCCATCCGTTTGTTCCGCCTACGGCGGAGCAGCGGGGCATTGCCAGCCTGGTGCGGCGGCGCCATCTGCTGGTAAAGCAACGTGCGGCGTTGCTGCAAAGCAGCCATGGTGAGACCTGGTTGCAACAGGCTTTGCAGCCCCTTCTGGCGGAGTACCGCAAGCTGTTGAGCACGCTTGATGTAGAACTGGAACGGCTGTTGGCCCAGACCCCACGCTTGGCAGAACAGCGTCGTTTACTACAAAGCATCATGGGTATCGGTCCGCTTGTCAGCATTGCCCTGAGCCAGCACCTGAGCCAAACCGACTATCGTCGCAGCGATGCCCTGGTGGCAGCGTTTGGTCTCGACCCACGTCCACGTGAATCACGGGTGTTATCAGGGGAGCAGAAAGCTCTCTAAGCAAGGCCATCCAGAGTACCGGCGGTTGCTCTACCTCGCCGCGCAAGGAGCCTGTCGGGCCGGTCTCTGGCAAAGCGAGCGTGCAGCCTGGCTAGCGCATGGGCTAAGCAAGACAGCCGTGAACTGCATCATTGCTCGCAAACTCCTGCGAATTGCCTTCGCCGTGTGGCGTTCAGGAATACCTTTTGACCGCAATAGGATCGGACAACAGGCTTGCGGTCGAACATAGGATCTACGTGTCGGAAAATATCCAACTGCCAAACATGAAAAAGCCCCGCACCAGGCGGGGCTCTTTATTTCAGCTAACAGCTCAGGCGCTTTGTGCCAGGTCCATCAGCTCGCGGTTGGCCACGGCGTACATGGCGTAGTCGGTACCGGTTGCCGAGCGCAAGTCGGCCAGCATCGTCTTCCAGCGATCGACTAGACGCTGATGCTGATCGAGCCACAGCGCCACCCGCGCTTCGATCTCCTGCGGGCCGTCGACCATCTGCAGCACCGAAACGGTGATCGCCCGCTGCTGCCAGTCGAGGTCGTCGCGGAAGGCCTCACGCGCCAGCGCCTGCCAGTTGTTCTCCACCGGCAGGTTGGTGATCTGCTGCAGATACCAGGACAGCTCCAGCGCACCTCCCACGGCGAAGTAGGCGGTGGCCACTTCGCTGGCGTCCTTGCCGGTCACGTCCGCCGCTTCGATGATCGGCAGCAGGGTGTACAAGTGGCTGGTACCGGCGACCACACGCGCCAGTTCCTCCGGCGTGCCGGCCTCGACGAAGCCCTGGTAGCGCGCCAGCCATTGCTCGCGTGCTGGGCCTTCAAGCAGCTCGTCCAGGCGACCGACCAGCGCCTCGATACGCGGCGCGAAATGCGCCACGTCGCGGGCAGCGTCCAGCTCGTTACGGCGGCTGCGCAGGAACCAGCGCGTGGCGCGACGGCCCAGGCGCATCAGCTCGTCCATCAGCTGCAGCTGCAGATCTGCCGGCACCTTATAGTCCAGCGCCTCGATCTGCTGCCACCAGTGCGGCAGGCGAAACAGATCACGGACGATGACATAAGCGCCAGCGACGTTGGCCGCGCTCATGCCGGTGGACTCCTTCAGGCGCTGCACGAAGGTGATGCCCATGTGATTGATCAGGTCGTTGGCGATCTGCGTGCTGACGATCTCGCGCTTGAGGCGATGACGACGCATGGCGTCAGCGAACTTGTCGGTGAGGATCGCCGGGAAGGCCGTTTCCATCTCACGGGCCAGGTAGTCGTCATCCGGCACCTGGGATTTGAGCAACGATTCCTTGAGATCGATCTTGCTGTAGGAGATCAGCACCGACAGCTCTGGACGGGTCAGCCCCTGACCGCTGTTGGCGCGCTCGTTAAGCTCCTCGTCCGACGGCAGGAACTCCAGGGCACGATCCAGCTTGCCGGCGCTTTCCAGCGCATTCATCAGGCGTTTGTACTCGCCAGCCCGTTCACGCGCGCGGCGCTCGGCCAGCGACAACGCCTGGGTCTGCTTGTAGTTGTTGCCGAGCACCAACTCGGAAACATCGTCGGTCATTTGTGCCAGCAGCTTGTTGCGCTGCTTCTCGGTCATGTCGCCGCCAGCGACGATTTCGCCGAGCAGGATCTTGATATTGACCTCATGGTCGGAACAGTCCACGCCACCGGCGTTGTCGATGAAGTCGGTGTTGCTGGCACCGCCGTGCAGGCCGAACTCGACGCGACCGAGCTGGGTCATGCCCAGGTTGCCGCCCTCGCCCACCACCTTGGCGCGCAATTCGCGACCGTCCACGCGCAGCGCGTCGTTGGCCTTGTCGCCCACGTCGCCGTGGCTTTCCTTGCTGGATTTCACGTAGGTGCCGATGCCGCCGTTCCACAGCAGATCGACCGGTGCCTTGAGCAGTGCGTGGAGCAGCTCGGTGGGCGCCAGACGGTCAGCAGCGATATCGAAACGCGCCTTCATCTGCGGGCTGATGGCAATGCTCTTGGCGCTGCGCAGGAAGATGCCGCCGCCATCGGAGATCAGCTTGGCATCGTAGTCGGCCCAGCTCGAACGCGGCAGTTCGAACAGGCGCTTGCGCTCGATGAAGCTTCTCGCCGCATCCGGGTTGGGGTCGATGAAGATGTGCATGTGGTTGAACGCAGCCACCAGTTGCAGGCTTTCCGACAGCAGCAGGCCATTGCCGAATACGTCGCCGGCCATGTCGCCGATACCGATCACCGTGACATTGTCCTTCTGCACGTCGATGCCGCGCTCACGGAAGTGACGCTGCACCGAAACCCAGCCGCCCTTGGCGGTGATGCCCATGCCCTTGTGGTCGTAACCGGCCGAGCCGCCGGAGGCGAAGGCGTCGCCGAGCCAGAAGCCGTACTCGGCGGCGATGCCGTTGGCGATGTCGGAGAAGGTCGCGGTGCCCTTGTCTGCCGCCACCACCAGATAGGGGTCGTCGGCGTCGTGGCGTACGACGTTCTGCGGCGGCACCACCTCGCCATCCTTGAGGTTGTCGGTGATGTCGAGCAGGCCGCTGATGAAGATGCGGTAGCAGGCGATGCCCTCAGCCATCACCTCGTCGCGGCTGCCGCCGACCGGCATCCGGCGCGGCACGAAGCCACCCTTGGCGCCCATCGGCACAATCACCGCATTCTTCACCTGCTGCGCTTTGACCAGACCAAGCACTTCGGTGCGGAAGTCCTCCTCGCGGTCCGACCAGCGCAGGCCGCCACGGGCGACGTCGCCGAAACGCAGGTGCACACCCTCGACACGCGGGCTGTAGACGAAGATTTCGAACTTCGGCACCGGCCGCGGGATGTCCGGAATCAGGCGCGGGCTGAGCTTGAAGCTGAAGTAGGCCTTGCCCTGGCCATGCTCGCCGTTCTGGTAGAAGTTGGTGCGCAGGGTGGCCTTGATCAGGTCCAGGTAGCGCCGCAGGATGCGGTCCTCGTTGAGCACGGCAACGTCGTCCAGGGCGGCGAGAATGGCCTGTTCGAGCTTCTGTTGCTTGTCTTCCAGGTCTTCGGCGGTCAGCTTGCGCGCCAGGTAGAAACGGGTGCGGAACAGGCGCACCAGCTCCTTGGCGATATCGGCATGATTGACCAAGGTCGCGGCGATGTAGCTCAGCGAGAAACCCAGGCGGATCTGCTTGAGGTAACGCGCGTAGGCACGCAGCAGCGCCACGTCACGCCAGGGCATGGCGGCGGTCAGCACCATGCGGTTGAAGGCGTCGTTCTCGGCATCGCCACCGACGATATGAATGAAGGCGTCCTGCAGGGTGTCGTTGAGCTGCTGGATGTCGACGTCCAGGCCTTCGGCGTAGGTGAAGGCGAAGTCATGAATCCAGAATTCGCGACCATCGGCCCGGCGCAGTTTGTAGGGGAATTCGCCCAGCACACGCAGGCCGAGGTTCTCCAGCACCGGCATGACATCGGACAGCGGCAGCGGTGAGTCGGCGTGATAGAGCTTGCAGTGCAGCTGCTGGCCACTCTGCGTCAGCGGCTGATAGAAGCTCATCACCAGCGGCTTTTCCGTACTCAGGCTGAGCAGATGCTGCATGTCCACCACCGCCGAATGCGGGGCGAAGCGCTCGCGATAGCCGGCCGGGAAACCACCGGGGAACTCAGCCAACACGTTGGTGCCCTGAGCCTCGCCAAGACTCTCCACCATCAGGCCGGCATAGTCGTCCTTCCACGAACGGCAGGCCTGGATGACTTCCTTCTCCAGGCGCACAGGGTCGATCTGCGCCTTGTTCTTCGGATCGACGCGCAGAATGAATTGCACGCGCGCCAGCACCGACTCGGAGAAGAAGGTCCAGAACTCGCAATCGGTGGCCTGCAGACGCTCCATCAGCACCTGCTGGATCTTCACCCGGGTTTCGGTGGAGTACACGTCGCGCGGCACGTAGGCCAGGCAGTAGCAGAAGCGGCCATAGGGGTCACGACGCAGGAACACGCGGATCTTGTTGCGCTCCTGGATCTGCACGATGGCCATGGCCGTGCTGAACAGGTCGTCCACCGGCGTCTGGAACAGATCGTCGCGCGGCAGCACCTCCAGCACCTGCGCAAGCTCCTTGCCCAGATGCGCGCTGCTGTCGAAACCGGACCGCTGCTTGATCACATCCACCTTGCGGCGAATGTAGGGAATGTTCCATACGCTCTCGGCATACACCGCCGAGGTGTACAGGCCCATGAAACGGCATTCCTTGATCACGTTGCCCTTGGCATCGAGCTCGCGGATGGAGACGAAATCCGGGTAAGCCGGACGATGCACACGGCTCGGTACCGCGGCCTTAGCGAACGACAGCAGCTGCGGCTCACGCAAATAGGCCACGGCCTCCGGCTCGATATGCAGCTCCTCACTCGATAGCCCGGTGCGCAGGCGTTTGGACAGGCCGAGCAGGGATTTCTCGTCGTAAACCATGCTGCCGCCATCGGCAGTCGGCGCCACGGTGAATTCCTCGTAACCGAGGAAGGTGAAATGGTTGTCCAGCAGCCAGCCAAGGAAGACCTTGATCTCTTCCAGCTCGGCCTTGTCCACCTTGAGCTTGGCGCGATCCAGCCAGGCCAGCAGCTCGCGCGCCTTGGCCTTCATCGGCTGGAAGTCGGCCACGCTCATGCGCACATCGCCGAACACTTCGTGGATGGCTTTCTCCAGCGTCTTCAGTTCGGCGGAGCCGGCGCAGCGGTCGATCTCCAGGAACATCAGCGCTTCCTGCAGCACGCCCTCGCCCTGGGTGCCCCGCGGGAGGATTTCCAGCAGTTGACCGTTCTTGTCACGACGCACGCTGAATACGCTGTTCTGCAGGGTGTGGATGCTGTAGCCGTGGCGGTTCAGCTCCATGCGCACCGAGTCGACCAGGAACGGGATGTCGCCATGCAGAATTTCCACCGCGGTGTGGGTGGACTGCCAGCCATGCTTCTCGTAGTCGGGGTTGAACGCCCGCACTTGCGGTTTGGTGTGCTCGAACTGCTCCAGCATGCGCCAGGCCGACAACGTGCAGCCGACCAGATCGGAAAGACGCCGCTGGGTCAGTTCCTCGAGAGCGATGATGCCGAAGAATTGTTCGGCGAAAAGGGCTACTTGTGGCAGCGCCTGCTCACTCACGTGCTGCGCCAGGGCCGCTTGCAGTTGGTGCTGGAAGTCGGCTTTGCTGGCCGCCGTAAAGAACGCCATGTTTTTGCTCCGTTGGGCTGATGGTTCGACAGGACGTCTGGATCGCTGCCGCGGGTTGTTAGTTCAACGTTAGTCCATGAAGCGACGATGACACCTGCGAGTCGCATCGGACCGGCGTGAAGGAAGCGACTGGCGGGTCACATATGACCGTCGAGCTTAACGAGGGAGGCCCCGCAACCGCTTGCGGCGCTGCGACATTTTCTTTCAAGACCGCACCAAGACGGTGCAAAAGAGAAAAGCCATGGCCCGCCACCGGAGAGCGAACGAGCCATGGCAAAAGGTCAGGCGCCGCGCATGGCCTCAGGTAGTGCCAGGACGATCTGCGGGAAGGTGGTGATCAGCACCGCCGCCAGCACCAGCAGCATGAAGAATGGAAAGCTGGCCCGTGCCACCGCGCCCAGATTGCGCCCGGTGAGGTTCTGGATGACGAACAGGTTGAAACCCACAGGCGGTGTGATCTGCGCCATCTCCACCACCAGAATGACGAAGATGCCGAACCACAGCAGGTCGATGCCCGCGGCCTGCACAGCCGGCAGGATCACCGCGGTGGTCAGCAGGATGATCGAGATGCCATCAAGGAAGCAGCCCAGGGTGATGAAAAACAGCGTCAACGCCAGCAGCAGCAGATAAGGAGACAGCTGCTTGGCGATGATCCAGTCGGCCAGCGCCGCTGGCAGGCCGGTGAAGCTCATCGCCGATGTCAGGTAGGCCGCACCGAGCAGGATGAAGAAGATCATGCACGAGGTGGACACCGCGCCCATCAGGCTGGCCATGAAGGTCTCCCGGGTCAGCGCGCCGGAGCACAGGGCGATCAGCAGCGCACCGACCACACCCACCGCTGCTGCCTCGGTGGCCGTGGCGATGCCGCCGTAGATCGAGCCGATCACCGCGACGATCAGGCCCAGCACCGGAATCAGCAGCTTGGCCCGGCGCAGCTTCTCCATAAATGGCAGGCGCTCGCCCTCCTCCGGCAATTTGCTGCGGTTGCACGCCGACCAGAGCATCAGGTAGCCGCTGAAGATTGCCAGCAACAACAGCCCCGGCAGAATGCCGGCGATGAACAGCCGCGAGATCGACACCTGCGCCGCCACGCCGTAGACGATCATCATGATCGACGGCGGGATCAGCAAACCGAGCGTGCCGGCACCGGCCAGCGACCCCATGGCGATGGACTCCGGATAGCCGCGCGACTTCAGCTCGGGCAGGGATATCCGGCCGATGGTCGCAGCGGTGGCGGCAGACGAGCCACTGACCGCCGCGAACATACCGCAGCCGAAGACGTTGACGTGCAGCAGGCGCCCCGGCATGCCGCGCATCCACGGCGCCAGGCCGTTGAACATGTCTTCGGAGAGACGAGTGCGATAGAGGATTTCGCCCATCCAGATAAACAGTGGCAAGGCGGTCAGCGTCCAGCTGGCGCTCGACGCCCAACTGGTAGACGCCAGAATCGAGCCGGCCGGCGCGCCGCCGAACAGCTCCATGCCGATGATGCCGACGCCCAGCAGCGACAGGGCAACCCAGACGCCGCCGCCAAGCAACACGAACAATGCCAGCAGCAGCGTGATAGTAATGATTGTGTAGTCCACGGGTTCACTCACGAATGCAGTGCGGCGATGGCCGCAATTAAGGGTCGGGCCAGCGGGCTCACTCGCTCATCGCCGTGCCGGCTTCGGCAGCTTCGAAGCGTTTGCCCTGGCAGGTCAGCACCAGACGCTCGGCCATCGCCACCACCAGGATCAGCGTGCCGAGCACCATCGGCAGCTGTGGCAACCACATCGGGATCGGCAGCAGACCGGACGACACTTCCTTGAACTCGTAGGACTCCAGCACGAACAGCGCGCAGTACCAGGCCATATAGGCAGCGATACCCAGGCCAACCAGCGAGGCAAGTACGTCGATGACACGCCGGCCACCGGCGGGCAGCAGCCGCAGCATCAGTTCCACACGGATGTGCGCACCGCGCTGCAACGCATAGGGCAAGGCGAGAAAACCGGATGCGGCCATTGCGTAAGCGGCGAACTCATCGGCGGCAGGCACCATGGTGCCCAGTTGACGGGCCACGATCTGCGCCACGACCAGCAGGCAGATCAGGACGAGAAATACACCGGACAACCATCCGGACAGGGTGTAGAGCTTGTGCAGTGGGGTCATGAACAGCGGGCTCCCTGAGCAAGCTGAAAAAGGAAACCCGCCGCCATGCAATGGCGACGGGTGACGACATCAGCGCTGGTAGGCGTCGAGGATCGACTGACCATCAGCACCGGAACGCTTGAGCCACTCCTCGGTCATGGTCTGGCCGATCTGCTCGAAGCCCTTTTCGACTGCAGACGGAGCCTGCTCGGATACCTGCATGCCGTTGTCGGCCAGCGTCTTGACCAGCTCGCCGGTCTTCTCCTGGGCAATAGCCCAGCCACGTTCCTCGGCACGCTTGGCGGCGTCCAGCACTGCGCTCTGGGTCGCTTCCGGCAGACGGGCGAAGGCACGCGCGTTGACGATGACGAAGTTCTTCGGAATGAACGCCTTGACGTCATAGTAGTAGGAGGAGAAATCCCAGGCCTGCGAATCCACGCCCGTGGTCGGCGAGGTGAGCATGCCGTTGATCATGCCGGTGCTGAAGGCCTGCGGAATTTCACCGGTCTGAATCACCGTCGGCACCGCGCCCATCAGCTCGGTCATGCGCGAGGTCGCCGGGTTGTAGGCACGGAATTTCATGCCCTTGAAGTCGTCCATGCTGTCGACCGGCGTTTTGGTAAAGATGCTCTGCGGCGACCAGGGCATGGCATACAGCAACTTGATGCCCTGTTTGGCCAGGCGCTCTTCGACTGCCGGACGGCTGGCAGCCCACAGGGCCTGGGCCTGTTCATAGTTGCGTACCAGAAACGGCACGCTGTCGATTTCGAAAATCGGATCTTCGTTGCCCAGCACCGACATCAGCACGTCACCGACCTGCACCTGGCCAGTCTGCACGGCACGTTTGACCTCGGGGCGCTTGAACAGCACCGAGTTGGCATGCACGCGAATCTGCAGCTCGCCGTTACTGGCCTTCTCCACATCCTGGGCGAACTCCTTGGCCACAGTGGTAATGAAGTTGCCATCGGGATTTTCGGCGGTCATGTTCCAGCGTTCGGCGGCCTGAGCGCTGAAGCCCAGCGCGCAAGCCAGAGCGGTAACAGCGAAACGTGATGCAATGCTCTTCATGGTGCTCTCCTGTTAGTTGTTCTTTGTGCGCCGCAACACGCGGCTGGAAGACGATTTCGAGTCTCAGTGCATCGCCCTACCCTGTCCAACTAGAAAAACCGGAGGCGCATGATCGAAATTCGTTATGGGATGAAAAGGGGCATTTCTGTCGCAAACGCACCAGCAGCGGGCAGCCGAGATCGGGCCCGCAGGCGAAGAAAAATATTCAGGCGCTCTGTTGTTCCGCTACAGGTGCGACACGTGCCATGCAGGCCTCGCCCATTTCCTCGGCATAGACGTCCAGCGCTTCACAGGCCAGGGCGATGATGTCCTCACTGAGCTCCAGGCCCACACCTGTGCGCCAGGTAGCAACCACTGGCAGGGCGGGCGGTTCCGGGACATCGTCGAGAATGGTCAGCACGCCTTGCTTGAGTTCGTCATGCACCAGTGCCGGGGGCAATGCGCCAACGCCGAAACCATCGCGAATCAGGCGAGTCATGGCGGCGATGGAATTGACGCAGTTGATACGCGGTGCGCTGACGCTGCCGGCATGCAACAGATTGAGAATGTCCTGATGCGGTCGCGAGTTCTTCGAGAAGGTGATGATGCGCTCGCGCGCCAACTCCTCGACCGAGGCATAGCTGCGGTGGTACAGCGAACCCGTCGGCACGATCCAGCGTACCGGGAATGCGGCCAGTTCCAGGTTACGCACGCTGTCGCCGTTGACCATGTCGGTCTGGAACACGATATCCAGATAGCCCTTGAGCAACTGCTCGTTGAGATTGCGCGCAGTGTCGGCGGTCAGTTCGATCTCCACCGCCGGGTAGCGCTCCATCACCCGTGTTACGAACGGACTCAGCCAGGTGTGAATGACGGTATCCATCGCACCGACACGGATGCGCCCCTGAATGCTGCCGGTGTCACTGATCGACTGCTTCAGCGCCTGCATCGTGTCGATCATGCGCTCGGCATATTCGAGCACCTTCTGCCCCTCGGGCGTCAGTGAAACCCCTTTGGAGTCGCGTAGAAAAAGACGCGTGCCGAGCTCGTCCTCGAGTGCAGCGATACGACTGGAAATGGACGCCTGGGTGCTGAACAGCTTCTCGGCGGTCAGGCGGAAACTCTTCAGTCGCGCCACCCAAACGAAGGTTTCGAGAAATCTCAGGTTCATGCCACAGCGCCTCTTCGCAATAACGTCATCAGGGGCCGATCGTCAGCGCCCATGCCGCCTTGGGCGTAGCAGGTTGTATGCCAGAGGTTTTTCGCCGGGCGGATGAATTTTCCTATCGCCGGCCCCTGTTTTTTCTCGTTGGACGCAGCCGAACAACGCTTTGAAGAATGGCGCCGCGCTCTGCGCAGACCACAACAACATCATTCAAAACGCGCTCTGCCAAGCAGCCGCTCCCGCCGCTGCGCGCTCCCAACAGGAGACACTGCAACCATGAAACCCCATTACCCACTGGCATCCGCCCTGCTGCTCGGCAGCGGCCTGCCAACCCTGGCGCACGCCGACTTCATCGAAGACAGCAAGGCCAGCGTCGAGATGCGCAATTTCTACTTCAACCGTGACTTTCGTCAGAGCGGCGCCCGCGACAAGGCAGAAGAATGGGCGCAGGGTTTTCTGCTGCGCATGGAATCTGGCTATACCGAGGGCACTGTCGGTTTTGGCGTCGACGCATTGGGGATGCTCGGCCTGAAACTCGACTCCGGTGACGGCACCGCCGGTAGTGGTCTGCTGCCGGCCGATGGCTCCGGCGGCTCGCAGGACGAATATTCCAAGCTCGCCCTGACCGCCAAGGTGAAGGTCTCCAACAGCACCCTGAAAGTCGGCGCGCTGCAGTTCCGCAGCCCGATCGTTTCCGCCAACGATTCGCGCCTGCTGCCGCAGACCTTCCAGGGCGCACTGCTGAATGTCCAGGAGATCGACAACCTGACCCTGCAAGGCGGCAAGATCAACCGCATCAAGGCCAACAGCTCCAGCGATTACACCGAGATGACTGGCAACCGCATCGGCGGCAGCAGCGACTCCTTCGTGTTCGGCGGCGGCGAATACAAGATCACCCCGCAGCTCACCGCCGGCCTGCATTACGGCACACTCGAGGATATCTATCAGCAGTACTACGGCACGCTGGTGCATGTGCTGCCGCTGGGTGACGGGCAGTCTTTCAAGACCGACCTGCGTTACTCGCAAAGCCGTGAGGACGGCAACTTCCGCGACCTCGACAACAAGGCTTTCGGCGCCATGTTCACCTACAGCCTGGGCGGGCACGCCTTCGGCGCCGGCTACCAGCGCATGAGCGGTGACGATCCGTTCCCGTACATCGCCAGCAGCGATCCGTTCCTGGTCAACTTCGTACAGATCAACGACTTCGCCAACGTCGAGGAACGTTCCTGGCAGGTGCGCTACGACTACAACTTCGCCAGCATCGGTATTCCCGGCCTGACCTTCATGACCCGCTACATCTCCGGCGACAACGTCGAAGTCGCCGGGCGCAGCGCCGAAGGCAAAGAGTGGGAACGCAACATGGATATCGCCTACGTGGTGCAGAACGGCCCGCTGAAGAACCTTGGCCTGAAATGGCGTAACGCGACCGTGCGCTCCAACTTCGGCAATGATCTCGACGAGAATCGCCTGATTCTCAGCTACACCCTGCCGCTCTGGTAAGTCGCGACCAGATAACGGGGCTCCTGGGCCCAATGCCGGTCAGTTAAGCCTCAATGCAGCGAACCTTGTAGGAGCGGCGCCCCGCCGCGAACCGCGTACGACGCAGACTCGAAGCGCTTCGCCCCGGGGCGGGGCTCCTACGCAAAGCGGTTTGGCGAGCCTTATCTGATCAGCATTACCCCTGGACCCCCGTTTTCGTTTCTCGGACGACAGGAAGGCCATAGACTTTCAATCAAGTTGTATGACAACTTGCCGATTCCTGAGAATCATCCTGAAGAAGATGGCGAGGCGTTACGTGACTTTCAAACTGTCTTGGCAACAAAAATTCCGCGCGCTTATCGCGCTCACCCTGATCAGCCTGAGCCTGATGGCAGCCGCTTCGCTATGGGCCAGCCACCGCCTCAGCGACGCTCTGCAAGCCAGGGAGCAGGCCGCTGCCTACGCAAGCGCCAGCACCGAGCTGATGAACCACTGGTGGCAGCAGAACGCACTGCGCCAGCAACTCACACCCGAGCAGCAGGCGGCGTTCACCGCTGGCCTGGAAGATTTACGAGACCTTGTCAGACAACTGCTGACTCAAGCCCAGTCCCTGGAAGACGCAGCCACGCTGCAAGATGCCCAACAGATCGAAGCCGTGCTACTGGATGAGCTTGCTCAGCAGAGTCAGTGGCTGAACCTCAATCAGGCACTCGGGCTCACGCCGTTCGATGGTCAGCGCAAGGCCCTGAGTGAAAAAGGCAAGGCGCTGGAGGCCATCAGCTTCGATCTGATCAAGCCCTTCATCAGCGGCGCGCTGAGCAGCCAGCGCGATTACCTGTCGACCTTCGACCCGGCCTTTGCCCAGATCGCAATGACCGCGATTGGCAAGCTGCAGGAACAGATCGCCGACCTCGACTGGCAGGACACACCGATTGGCAAGAACGTGCAGGGCTACGCCCAGGCCTTTGCCGATGCGCATGCCAACATCGAACAGATCAATGCAACCAACCAGCGCCTGCGCCAGCTTGGTGAACAGTTGCAGGCGCGCATCGCTGAGCAAGCGCAAGCGCTGCAGGACGGGCTGTTGCTGCGTCGTTCGCAGGAGGCCGAACAGGCGCGTCTGTCGGCATTGTGGATGATGGGGCTGAGCTTTCTCGCTGTCGCCGCCCTGCTCTGCTTCACCCTGCTGCAGGCTTCGCGCACCCTGGTGAGTCGCCTGCGTAACGTCATCCAGTTGCTCAGCCAGGTCGCGTCCGGCGACCTCACCGGCAAGCTCACGGTCGGCAGCAACCCGCACGACGAGTTCAATCAGTTGGCCGACGCCGCCAACCGCATGATTCAGGGCATTGGCGGCATCGTCGCGCAGGTGGTGCGCGCCAATGGCGAGCTGAGTCGTCTGCATCATCACCTGGGCGATGCCATGCGCCAGCTGGGTGACAACAGCAGCCAGGTGGAGATGCAGACCGAGCAGGCCGCCTCGGCCTCGCACCAGATCAGCGCCACCCTCAACGACATGGCGCAGCGCACGGCAGAAGTCGGCAGCGCCACCACCAGCGCCTACGACGCCGCACGCAATGGCGGTGAAGTGATTGCCGCCAGCGTCAACAGCATGAGCCGCCTAGCGCAACTGATTCAGGATACTCACAGCCAGGTCGATGCACTGGGTCAGAGCAGTGCCCGGGTCAACGGCATCGTCGATGTGATCAACAGCCTGGCCGACCAAACCAACCTGCTCGCCCTCAATGCGGCCATCGAGGCGGCGCGGGCTGGGGATGCCGGGCGCGGCTTCTCGGTGGTGGCCGATGAAGTGCGTTCACTGGCACAGAAGACCGTCGCTGCGACCACCGACATCAGCGCCATCGTCGGTGAGTTCCAGCAGCAAACCCGGCACATGCATGAGCTGATGAGCAACGGCCTGTCCCTCGCTGCCGACAGCGAACGGCATGCGGCTCAGGTGGCCGACGCCATCACCTCGATCACCTCGGCGATGGAGCGTCTGACCGGTGAGATGAATCAGGTGGTGGTCGCCATCGAGGAAGTCTCCACCACCACCGAGGACATTGCCGACAAGATGGAAACCATCAATGTGCACACTGGGCAGAGCAAGGACCTGCGCCATACCCTGGGCGGTCACACCGAAGGGTTGTCATCCCAGGTCGATGCGCTGGGTCGCAGTGCCAGCCAGTTCCGCCTGGCGTGACCTGTACAGGCGCCAGCTCGGCATGAGACTGGCGCCTGCCCTGAAGCTACCGCCCTTCGAGGTAGTCGAGAATGATTTGTGCGCAAGGAGCGTTCACCCGACTCACTGTCGAGCCGGGCGAGGCACAATGTCCAACGGGAAAAACCGGCGGCTGGCGATCGAAAAATCCAATCTCTGCCACCATCAGCTTTTCCTATCTCCTGCGGATGTTTTTATTAGTTGGACGCCATCTGACGCCGCCGGAAAAATGAAACCATCTGCCAGAACAGCTCAACGCTGTCGGAACCGACAAGCCACGATTAGGATGCTCCCTTGAACAGCCTGCTTCTGAACTGCGACATCGGCGAAAGCTTCGGCGCCTGGACCATGGGCCTGGACGCCGAGGTCATGCCCTATATCGACTGCGCCAACATCGCCTGCGGCTTCCACGCCTCCGACCCCAGCGTGATGCGCAAGACCGTGGCGCTGGCCGTGGCGCATGACGTGCGCATCGGGGCGCACACCGCCTATCAGGACCTGGTCGGCTTCGGCCGCCGCTCGATGGACTGCACAGCGCAAGAGGTCGAAGACCTGATGCTTTATCAGATCGGTGCGCTGGAGGGCATTTGCCGCAGTCAGGGCAGCCGCGTCAGTTACGTCAAACCGCATGGCGCGCTGTACCAGGACATGATGCGTAAACCCGCGACCCTGCGCGCGGTGATGAGCGCCGTGGCCAAGTACGATCGCCAGTTGCCACTGATGCTGATGTGCACCCGCGACAACAGCCAGGCCCAGGCACTGGGTGACGAGTTCGGCCTGACCCTGTGGTTCGAGGCGTTCGCCGACCGCGCCTATGACGCCGCGGGCTATCTGGTCAGCCGCAGCCAGCCGGGCGCAGTCCACCATGACAGCGAAGTGATCGTCGGCCAGGCAGTCACCCTGGCACGCGGCGAGGCCCTGCAAGCCAGTGATGGCAGCGCGCTGCAGCTGGCAGCGCAGACTCTGTGCGTGCACGGTGACAATGCCGGTTCGGTCGCGGCGGTCAAGCGTATCCGTCAGGCCTTCGACCATCTGGCCCAGGCATGAAAGCGCCTAATCCGCGGCTGGAAGTCGCCGGCATCGACAGCCTGATCCTGCGCCTGTTCGACCATATCGACGAAGGCAACATGCCCTGGATGCTGGCTGCCCGTACGCGCCTGCAGGACGTATTCGGTAGCGCCTTGCTCGACCTGGTGCCCTCCTACACTACGCTGCTGCTGCACTATGACCTGAGCCAGCTCGACAGCGCCCAGGCGCGGGCCAAGG
Source organism: Pseudomonas pichavaramensis (assembly GCF_050473265.1). Classification (NCBI taxonomy): domain Bacteria; kingdom Pseudomonadati; phylum Pseudomonadota; class Gammaproteobacteria; order Pseudomonadales; family Pseudomonadaceae; genus Pseudomonas; species Pseudomonas pichavaramensis. Next base: position 420,473 of record NZ_JBJKFJ010000002.1, read on the forward strand.
TGGCCCAGGCACTGGAGGGTTTGCAGCCTGCCGACGTGCTAGGTGGCCGCGAGCATCAATTACCCACCTGGTACGACCGCAGCGTCGGCCCGGAACTGCCGCTGCTGGCGCGCCGCAGCGGCCTCAGCGAAGCCGAAGTGATCGCGCGTCACAGCGGCCATGCCTATCAGGTATTCGCCCTGGGTTTCGCGCCAGGTTTCGCCTTCATGGGCCTGGTCGAGGAAATCCTCGCCACGCCGCGCCTGAGCACGCCACGCCAGCGCATCGCCGCCGGCAGCGTCGGCATCGCCGAGCGGCAGACCGCTGCCTACCCGGTAGTCTCACCTGGCGGCTGGAACCTGATTGGGCGTACACCGACCCGCCTGTTCGGCCGCGACATCGATGGCTACAGCTTGCTGCAACCTGGCGACCGGGTACGTTTCGTGGCCATCGATCGCGCCGAGTTCATTCGCCTGGGCGGCGATGACAGCCCCCTGGAGGCCAACTCATGAGTGCTCGCAACGTTGGCCTGCGAGCACTTCGCAGCAGCCCTTTCGTGCAGCTGCAGGATGACGGCCGCTTCGGTGTACGTCACCTTGGCGTGACTCAGAGCGGCGCGCTGGACTGGATCGCCCATCGCTGGGCCAACTGGCTGTTGGGCAACCCACTCAGCGCTGCGGTGCTGGAAATCACCCTGGGCAACGCCGAGTTCGAGTGCATGCGCGACGCCACCCTGGCGCTGGCCGGCGCCGACCTCGGTGCCCGCCTCGATGAGCAGGCTCTGACGCCCTGGCGCAGCTTCACCGTGCGGGCCGGACAACGACTCAGCTTCGCCATGCCCAGACAGGGCGCACGGGCCTACCTAGCCGCCCCTGGCGGATTCAATGCAGCGCAGGTCCTCGGCAGTTGCGCGAGCATGCTGCGCGAAGGTCTCGGCGGCCTGCATGGCGATGGCCGCGCCATCGCCGCAGGGGATGCACTGGCCTGGGACGGAACAGCGGATGCATCGCGGCAGATGCCGGCCGACTGCATTCCCGACTACCAGCAAGCAGCCAGGCTGCAGGTAGTGCTCGGCGCGCAGATTGGAGATTTCCGCGGCCAGAGCCTGTTCGACGCGTTCAACAGCGAGTGGCTGATCGATCAGCGCGCCGACCGCATGGGCATCCGCCTCAACGGTCCGCAGTTGCAGTGCCAGCGTGCTTCGATGATCTCCGAGGGCATTCCGCTGGGCGCCGTACAGGTGCCGCCGGATGGCCAGCCGATCATCCTGCTCAACGATCGCCAGACCATCGGCGGCTATCCGCGCCTGGGCGCGCTGACACCGCAGGCCGTGGCGCGCCTGGCGCAATGCCTGCCCGGCCAGACGGTTCAGCTGACGCCCACCACCCAGGACAGCGCGCAACAGAGGCAGCGTCAGCTGCTGGCGCAGTGGCAGTGACAGCGAACGGCAGGAAAATCCGCCACAACCTGTGATGGATTGCCCTGCCCCTTGGCGATGCTCCACTCATTTCTGTCGCCAGGCGATTCATGACAGCCGCCATGCATGGCGGCTGAAGGGGCAAATGCATTAAAGTCGGCGCTCTGCACGCGAGGTCGTAGTGAGCCTTGCCCATCCGCCAGAAGAGCCCGACGATGGAACACCGTGAAGCGCTGCTCGCATTACGTCAATTTCTCTCCACCCAGATTCTCGGCCAGGAAAAGCTCATCGAGCGCCTGCTGATCGCCCTGCTCGCCGATGGCCATCTGCTGGTCGAAGGTGCTCCCGGCCTGGCCAAAACCAAGGCGATCAAGGAACTGGCCGAAGGCATGGAAGGCGAGTTTCACCGCATCCAGTTCACCCCCGACCTGCTCCCGGCCGACATCACCGGCACCGAGATCTACCGCCCGGAGACCGGCAGCTTCGTGTTCCAGCAGGGGCCGATCTTCCACAACCTGGTGCTGGCCGACGAGATCAACCGCGCGCCGGCCAAGGTGCAGTCGGCGCTGCTCGAAGCCATGGCCGAGCGCCAGGTTTCGGTGGGCCGCAGCACCTATGATCTGTCGCCGCTGTTTCTGGTCATGGCCACGCAGAACCCCATCGAGCAGGAAGGCACCTATCCACTGCCTGAAGCGCAGCTCGACCGTTTCCTGATGCACGTGAAGATCGGCTTTCCCGACGCGGCGGTGGAACGCAAGATCCTCGCCCAGGCCCGCGGCGATGCACTCAACGGCGAGTCCAAGCCGGAGCATCGGGTCAGCCAGCAGGCGATCTTCGCGGCGCGCAAGGAAATCCTCGGCCTGTACATGGCCGATGCCGTGGAGGAGTACCTGGTGCAACTGGTGATGGCCAGCCGCACCCCGGCCAAGTTCGACGCCGAACTGGCCGACTGGATCGCCTACGGCGCCAGCCCGCGCGGCTCCATCGCCCTGGACCGCTGCGCACGTGCCCATGCCTGGCTGGCCGGGCGCGACTTCGTCAGCCCGGAAGATATCCAGGCGGTGCTGTTCGACGTGCTGCGCCACCGCATCATCCTGTCGTTCGAAGCCGAGGCCTCGGGCGTCGACCAGGACCGCGTGATCCAGCGCATCCTCGACGTGGTGGCGGTGGCCTGAATGCAACCGCGCGACCTGCGCTTGCCTTGCGTAACCCGGATGCAATCCGGGACCGCACGCACGCCTTTCCCGGATTGCATCCGGGCTACGGACTGAAGCATGTCCAGCCCCCCACTGGCAGCCGGCGTCCAGGTCGACCTCGGCGAGCTGATCGAGATGCGCCACAAGGTGCATGAAGTGCCGCTGTTCTCCACCCCAGCCCGACGTAGCCCGCTCACCGGGCTGCATCATTCACGCCTGCGCGGACGCGGTGTGGATTTCGATCAGGTGCGCGTCTACCAGCCCGGCGACGACGTGCGCACCATCGACTGGCGCGTCACCGCGCGCACCCAGGAGCCGCACACCAAACTGTTCCACGAAGAGCGCGAACGGCCGATCTTCATCATTACCGAGCAGAGCCAGCGCCTGTTCTTCGGCTCCGGGCAATGCTTCAAATCGGTTCTCGCCGCTCGCGCGGCCGCCTTGATCGGCTGGGCAGCGCTCAGCCACAACGACCGCATCGGCGGCCTGGTCTTCGCCGACAACGAACATCACGAAGTCAAACCCCGGCGCAGCAAACAGAGCCTGCTGCAATTGCTCAACCTGCTGGCGCGCGCCAACCAGGCCCTGACACCAGAGAGTCAGGCCAACCTCTCACGCGACAATTTCGGCCTGGCGCTGCGCCGCGCCCGTGAAGTGCTGCGTCCCGGCAGCCTGGTCATCGTGCTGTGCGACGAACGCGCCCTGAGCGATAACGCCGAGCAGCAACTGAGCCTGCTCGCGCGGCATACCGACCTGCTGCTGCTGCCGGTTGCCGACCCGCTCGACCACGCGCTGCCTGCCGCCGGCCTGCTGCGCTTCATCCAGAGCGGCGCACAACTGGAGCTCGACAGCCACAACGGCGATCTGCGCCAGGCCTACCGTAGCCAGGCCCAGGCGCGTGAAGCACGCTGGCAACGCCTGGCGCAAAAACTTGGCGTGCCGCTGCTGCCGCTGAACACGCAGTTCGAGCTGATCGAGCAACTGCAGGAGCAGCTCAGCGCATTGCACCCGAGAAAGCCCCTATGAACCCCATCGACCAGTTGCAGCCATTGATCGAGCCGGCGCCTGTCGCCTGGTGGCCACCTGCGCCAGGTTGGTGGCTGCTGGCAGTCTTGCTGCCGCTACTGATCTGGGGGCTATGGCAGCTTGTTCAGCGCTGGCGCAAACGTCCGCGTAAGGCTGCGACCGAAAGCGAGCTGGACCCACTGCGCCAGGCAGCGCTGGATGAGCTGGCGCAACTGAGCAAACCCTACGACGAAGCACCGGCCGGCCCCTGGCTGCAACAGCTCAACGCGTTGCTCAAGCGCCTGTGCCGCGAGCGCTACCCCGACAGCGGCAGTCATGTGCTGAGCAGCCGCGCCTGGCTGGCGTTTCTCGACAATCGCTGCCCGGCGGCCGGGCTGACGCGCTGGATGATTCTGGTCGAAGGCACCTACAAGCCGCAGTGCACACTGAGCGACAAAGCCATTACCGAGCTCGACCAGGCCATTGCCGTGTGGATTCGCAAGCATGTTTGAGTTCGCCTGGCCCTGGATCTTTCTGCTCGCACCGCTGCCGTGGCTGCTGCGCCTGCTGTTGCCGCCTGCCGACAGCGGCGACGCGGCGCTGCGCGTCAGCTTCCTCGACGAACTGCAAACCTTGAGTGGCCGCCGGGCTCGCGCGGCCCTGCCCAGTTGGCGCCAGCAAGCCCCGCTGGTGCTGCTCTGGTGCCTGCTGCTGTGCGCGGCGGCGCGCCCACAGTGGGTGGGCGAGCCATTGCCGTTGCCGGCCAGCGGCCGCGACCTGCTGCTGGCCGTGGACGTTTCCGGCTCGATGGATTACGCCGACATGCAATGGGACGACGAGCCGATCAGTCGCCTGGAACTGGTCAAACGCCTGCTCGGCGACTTCATCGATGGTCGCCGCGGTGATCGTGTCGGCCTGATCCTGTTCGGCAGCCAGGCCTATCTGCAGGCCCCTCTGACCTTCGACCGGCCCACCGTGCGCACCTGGCTGGAAGAGGCGCTGATCGGTATCGCCGGCAAGAACACCGCAATTGGCGACGCCATCGGCCTGGCGGTCAAGCGCCTGCGCCAGCGTCCGGCGCAAAGCCGCGTGCTGGTGCTGATCACCGACGGTGCCAACAATGGCGGCAGCATCGAGCCGATGCTGGCCGCGCAACTGGCCGCTGACGAGGGTGTGCGTATCTATGCCATCGGCATCGGCGCGGACCCGCAGCAGGACGGGCTGGCCGGCGCGCTCGGTTTTTCCAGCGGCCTGGATCTGGACGAGCCAACCCTGCGTGCGATTGTCGATGCCACCGGCGGCGAATACTTCCGCGCACGCAACCAGGCCGAACTGCAGCAGATCGAGCGCAGCCTCGACCGCCTGGAGCCCGTGGCCCAGCAACCGACCCTGGCCCGCCCTGCCCTGGCGCTGTATGCCTGGCCACTGGCGCTGGCGCTTCTCGGTTCGCTGCTGTTGGTCGTGCGTACACTGTGGCCTGATCTGCTGCGGAGGCGCGCATGATGTCGCTGTGGCCTGAATGGCTGCGCCCGTTGTGGCTGCTGCCGTTACCCCTGCTGACCTGGCTGCTGTGGCGTCTGTGGCACCGCGAGCGCGCCAGCGGCCGCTGGCAACAATTGCTGCCCACTGCCTTTCATCAGGTACTGCTCAAAGGTGGCAATGGCCGCTCCAGCAGGCTGCCCTGGATAACCCTCGGCCTGGCCTGGCTGCTTGCCATCGCGGCACTGCTGGGGCCCAGTTGGCAGCGTGTCGAGCTGAACAACCAGAAGCCGGCCGACCCGCTGCTGGTGTTGCTGGAGCTGACACCGCAGATGCTCGCCAGCGATGCTCAGCCCAATCGCCTGGAACAGGCCAGGCGCAAGCTGCTCGACCTGCTCGAGGCCCGCCGCGATGCGCAGACCGCCATCATCGTCTACGCCGGCAGTGCCCACAGCCTGGTGCCGCTGTCGGATGATCTGGCCACCAGCCGCAACCTGCTCGAAGCACTCAAACCATCGCTGATGCCAGAGCCTGGGCGCCGCGCCGATCTGGCCGTGGCGCGCGCCCTGCAGATGCTCGACCAGGCGCAATTGGGCCAGGGTCGCATTCTGCTGATCGGCAGCGCCTTGGACGAGCAGGAGCGCAATGGCATCCAGCAGGCACTGGAGAAGCGTACGGTGCCACTGCTGGTGCTCGGCGTCGGCAGCCGCGAAGGCGCGCCGGTGGTGCAGGAAGACGGCAGTTTTCTCAAGGACCAGCGCGGCGCCATCCTGATTCCGCGCCTGGATGCACGCAGCCTGCGCGAGACCGCCGAGAGTAACGGTGGCCGCTATGCGCCGATGCGCGTGGACGACGAAGACTTGCGACGCCTCGGCCTCTTCGACGCCCCCCAGGCGCTGCGTGCGGCGCAAGAGCCGACGCAACTCGACAGTCATGTCGATCAGGGTTACTGGCTGCTGCTGCCGCTGTTGTTGCTCGCGGCCTGTGCCGGGCGCCGCGGCTGGCTGTTCTGTCTGCCGCTGCTGCTCATGCTGCCGCCACAAAGCAGCCACGCCTTCGAGTTGGACGACCTGTGGCTGCGCCCCGACCAGCAGGGCCAACGCCTGCTGCAGGCGCAGCGTCCGGAAGAAGCGGCAAAGCGCTTCGTCGACCCGCAATGGCAAGGCAACGCGCTGTATCAGGCTGAAGACTATGCTGCAGCAGCCGAACGCTTCGCCCGGGGCGACACGGCCGCCGATCACTACAACCGGGGCAACGCCCTGGCCAAGTCAGGAGAACTGGAAGCGGCACTGGACGCCTATGAACAGGCGCTGGAACGGCAACCGGATCTGGCCGTGGCCCAGCAGAACAAGGCGCTGGTGGAAGAAGCGCTGCGCCAACGTCAGGATCAGCAACAGGCGGACGGCGACTCATCCTCGCAGCAGCAGGATAGCCCGTCAGGCGAAACGGGCGAGCCGAACGAGGCAGCCAATGGCCAGCCCGATGACGGCCAGCCTGCGCAGCCCGCTCAGGCTGGCAGCAGCGATGATACAGACGCCAACGGCGACGCCGAGAATGCGGGCGCAAGCACGACCGAGCAAAATTCGGACACGCCAGCGGAACCGGCCGAGCCTGGTGAACAGTCCACGACGCAGGGCGATCTGGGTAACGCCGCAGAGCGTCGTCAGGCGATGGAGCAATGGCTGCGGCAGATTCCGGACGATCCGGCCGAACTGCTGCGGCGCAAATTCTGGTACGAACAGCAACAGCGTCAGGACTCAAGCCAATGAAGCGTTTCATCCTTCTGCTTCTTCTACTGGTAACGGGCCAGGCCTGCGCCGATGCCTTCTTCGCCAGCGTCGACCGCACTCGCCTGAGTGAAGGCGAGACTGTCGTGTTGACACTCGAGTCCACCGACCCGACCCGCTTCGGCCGCCCGGATTTCAGCCCCCTGGACGAGAACTTCGAAGTGCTCGGCAGCCGCCAGGTCAACCGTCTGAGCAGCATCGGCGACACGCCGCGCGCCAGCACCCGCTGGATCCTGACCCTGCAACCCCGGCATAACGGCGAAGTGGTGATCCCGCCTATCCGCCTGGAAGACGCCGAAACCCTGCCCATCACCCTGACCGTCGACGCGGTGAGCAATGCGGCCGGCAGCAGCAAACTGGCACCGGTGTACATCGACGCCAGCCTCGATCAGGACAGTGTCTATGTGCAGGCGCAGACCGTGCTGACGCTGCGTATCTATCACTCGGTGTCCATGTACGACGACAGCAGCCTGACGCCGCTGCAGATGCAGGATGCGCGCGTGGAGCAACTGGGCGAACCTCGCACCTACGAAAAGCGCATCGGCGGCGTGCGCCATGGGGTGATCGAACTGCAGTACGCCATCTACCCGCAACGCAGCGGCGAGCTGGTCATTCCGGGGCAGACCTTCAGCGCCACCCTGGTCGACCGCTCGCGCAACGACAACTTCCTGCCCTTCGGCCAACGCTCTGGCAAGGTTTCTCGGGTCAAGTCGCCGGACATCCCCCTGCAGGTCAAGCCCAAGCCGGCCGACTATCCGGCCGATGCAGCCTGGCTACCCGCCAGGGCATTGGGCCTGGCGGAAACCTGGAGCCCGCAGCCGGAGCAAAGCCAGGTCGGCGACTCGCTGACGCGCCGCCTGATCCTCAAGGTCGACGGTCTTTCCAGCGCCCAGCTGCCGCCGCTGCCGGCCACTCAGGTCGAGGGTCTGCGGCGTTACCCGGACCAGCCGCAGTTGAGCGACGAGAAGAGCGAAAACGGCGTGATCGGCACGCGCGAAGAGCGTGAGGCGCTGGTGCCGAACCGCAGCGGCGACTTCGACATCCCGCCGTTGGAAGTGGTGTGGTGGAACACCCAGAGCGACAGTCTGGAGCGCACCACGCTGCCCGCCCGCGCCCTGCAGGTCGCGGAAAACCCGCAGTTGCAAAGCGAAGAACCGCCTGTAGCGCCCCTCCCCGCGGTGCAGACATTTGAAGCGCCGGAGCTGTGGCCCTGGCAGCTGGCCTGCGCCCTGCTGAGCCTGAGCACCCTGCTCGGCTTCGCCCTGTGGTGGCACGCCCGGCGCCAGCCCGCCATTCAGCGAGCGGCACAAACGGGCCCCAGCCCACGCACCCTGCTCGACGATCTCAAGCGCGCCTGTCAGGCCGGCGACGCCCAGGCGACCCGCCATGCACTCGACGCCTGGGCACGGCAGCAGCCGGAAACCCTGGCCGACATGGCGGCACGCTACGTGCCGCTGTCCGATGCGCTCGACGGTCTCAACGGCGCGCTGTACAGCGAGACAGGTCAGCAGTGGCAAGGTGAGGAATTGTGGAAAGCGATTCGCAACCTGCCAGCAGTACAGGAACCAAGCGCAGCGCCACAGGACAACAGCGCACTGCCGCCGCTGTATCCGCGCTAGCGCTGCTACGGTCAAATGATCGCGGGCGTCGAAGCGAACCCCAAACAGCACTTTCGGATCACGGCGACAACGCCAACGTGCCAGGCGCCTACGGATTGCAGTCGACGCACAGAACTGTAGGAGCCGGCTTGCCGGCGATACACCCCGGATCGCCAGCAAGCTGGCTCCTACAAAGCGCACATCGGAAGCATTCCGATAGCCCATAAAAAACCGCGGCCCCTGGGCCGCGGTTTTCGTTCTACGCGATGGGCCTCAGGCCTTGGCGCGCAGCTTCTCCGGGTTGATCAGGAAGCGGGCCAGAGCCGGCAGCAGCCAGATCGCGCCGATCATGTTCCAGAGGAACATGAAGGTCAGCATCAGGCCCATGTCGGCCTGGAACTTGATCGCCGAGAAGATCCAGGTGGCCACACCGATCGCCAGGCAGACGCCGGTGAACAGCACCGCCTTACCCGTCGACTTGAGCGTCTCGTAGTAGGCCTCCTGCAACGACAGCCCCTGCCGCAGATAGGTCTCCAGACGGCTGTAGATGTAGATGCCGTAGTCCACACCGATCCCCACGCCCAGAGCAATCACCGGCAGTGTCGCGACCTTCACGCCGATGCCCATGAAAGCCATCAGCGCATTGCCCAGCACCGAGGTCAGCACCAGCGGCAGAATCACGCACAGGGTCGCCGCCAGCGAGCGGAAGGTCAGCAGACACATGATGCTCACGGCGGCGTACACCGCGATCAGCATGGTGGTCTCGGAAGCTTCGATCACCTCGTTGGTGGCTGCCTCGATACCGGCGTTACCGGCTGCCAACACCACTTGCAGGTCGTCGCGGCTGTGCTCGGCGGCAAAAGCTTCCGCCTCTGCCACGACGCGCGACAGCGTTTCCGCCTTGTGATCCTCGAGGAACACCAGCACCGGCGCCACCGAACAGTCGGCGTTGTACAGGCCTTCGGCACGGGCGATGGAGTTGTTCAGCACGTCCTGGTTACGCGACAGGGTTTCCCATTTCAGGTTGCCCTCGTTCATGCCCTTGATCACCTGCTTGGACACGGTGACCATGGAAATCGCCGACTGCACACCCTGGGTGTTCTCCATCTTCCACATCAGCTCGTCCATGGCGGACAGGGCTTCATACGTGGAGCAGCGCTCGGTGGCGGTCTTGATCATCACCACCAGCACGTCGGAACTGGTCGAGTAGTTGCGGATGACGAAGTCGTTGTCCAGGTTGTAGCGCGAATCCGGATGCAGTTCCGGCGCGCCCTGATCGAGATCGCCGATCTTCAGGTTCTGCCCGTACCAGACACCGCCTGCCAGCGCGACCACGGCAACCACCACGGAAATCGGTGCCACCATCGGGTGCGCGAAGTTGGAGATGGCGCGCCACAACGGATGATCCTTGGCCGCCTCTTCGCGGCTCTTCTTCACCGCGCGGTTGCCGATACCGATGTAGGAAATCACCACCGGCAGCAGGATCAGGTTGGTCAGGATGATCACCGCCACGCCCATCGAAGCACCGATGGCCAGTTCACGGATCACGCCGATGTCGATCAGCAGCAGGGTGACGAAGCCAACGGCATCGGACAACAGCGCGACCAGACCGGGAATGAACAGCTGACGGAACGCCATGCGCGCCGCGGACAATGCATCGCTCGCCTCGCCAGAGGCCATGGCGATACCGTTGATCTTCTGCACCCCGTGGGAAATACCGATGGCGAATACCAGGAACGGCACCAGCATCGAGTAAGGGTCCAGACCGAAGCCCAGGGTGTGCAGCAAGCCAAGCTGCCAGATCACCGCCACCAGCGTGGTGATGACCACCGCCAGCGTGCTCTTGAAGCAATGGGTGAACCACAGCAGCAGCACGAAGGTAATGCCGATGGCCACGGCGAAGAACAGCGCCACACCGACCAGACCGTCGATCAGGTCACCGACCTTCTTGGCAAAGCCGATGATGTGCACCTGTACATCGGGGTTCTGCGCCTGATACTTGTCGCGGATCTTCTCTTCCAGCTCGTGGGAGAACTGCTGGTAATCGAGCTTGATCAACTTGCTCTGGTCGTTCGGGTCCGGGTAGGACTCGAGCAGGGGAATGTCGACGATGCTGGACTTGAAGTTGTTCGCCACCAGGCGGCCGATCTGCCCGGACTTGAGGATATTGCTGCGCAGCTCCTCGAGGCTGTCGGCGGAACCGTCGTAGGTCTGCGGAATCACTTCACCACCGGCAAAGCCTTCCTCGGTCACTTCGGTCCAGCGCACGCTGGGACTCCACAGCGACTTGAGGCCGGAGCGGTCGACACCGGGGATGTAGAACGCCTCGTCATGGATCTGCCGCAGCGTCTCCATGTACTCCTTGCTGAAGATGTCGCCCTCGGTCGCTTCCACCGAGATGCGCACCGTGTTACCCAGGTTGGCCAGGTCGTTACGGTGTTCGAGCATCTTCTGAATGTAGGGGTGGCCCAGCGGGATCATCTTCTCGAAGCTGGTCTGCGGGCGTACCTGCGCGGCCTGGTAGAACAGGAAGATGCTGATCAGCAGACAGATCAGAATCACCGCCGGGCGATTGTTGAAGATCAGCCGCTCGAGAAACGAAGCAGGCTTTTGTTGATGCTTGGTCATGCAGAGGCTCCCGGCTTGTTATTGTTGGCCCAGATCGGCGCCGGTCAACGCGGCGAGGTGAACGCCGCCCTGCCCCACCAGGATCAGGTTGCCGTTATCCAGTGCAGTCACCCCGGCCAGCGATAGGCGGTCGAGACGGTTCATCACGCTGAAGCTCTGCCCATGGTCCGTGCTATGCAGCACCGTCCCGCCGTGGCCGACGACCACGATGCCGCCATCCTTGAGCAGGGTGCCATCGGCCAGGCCGAACTCCAGCGGGCCATTGTTGGGGGTATTGAGCGTGATTTGCTGCCAGCTGTCACCGAAGTCGGTGGAGCGGAACAGGTGGCCACGCAGGCCGTAGGCCAGCAAGGTGCCACTCTGATCAGTGCCGAGCACGCCGAACAGCGAGCCCTCGTAGGGTGGCTCTTCAATGCGCTCCCAGGTCTGCCCCCAATCAGCGGAGCGGAACATCTGGCCAAGTTCGCCGACGATGAACAGACCGGAGTCCTTCACCGCCGTGATGGCGTTGAGGTGATAGGCATCTTCGTTGTCGAGGCGATCGCTGACGTCTTCCCAGTTCTCGCCGCCGTCAGTGGTTTCAAGCAGTGCGCCATAGGCACCTACCGCGTAACCGGTCTGCAGGTCCTTGAACCAGATATCTAGCAGCGGCGCCTCACGCTCGAGGTCTTCGAACTGCTTGGTCCAGGTCAGACCACCGTCAGTGGTGGCAAGAATCTGTGCGTCGTGGCCGACCACCCAACCGTGTTTGGCATCGACGAAGAACAGCGAGGTCAGCATCTGCCGGGTTGGCACCTTGGCCTGCTGCCAGTTGCGGCCCTGATCTTCGGAGTAAAGAATGTGGCCGCGGTCACCGACGGCAACCAGGCGCTCCCCCGTATCGGCAACATCGAGCAGCAGACTGTGCACCGCCTTGGCGGATTCGATGGCATAGCCAGTCTGCGCAGAAGCCGAAGTTTCGGCATAACCAGGCGCAGCAGCAAAGACCAGAACGGAAAGCACACTGCATAGCGAGAGCGCTTTAGCCAGCGGCGAATGGACACGAAGCGCCGATTTGCGCGCCGTTGTGGGCGTCAGACCGGACTGGGTGCGCCGCATGACGGGCTCACTCATATACCTTCCCCCTTTTCTTGTTATAGGCGGTACTGCTCTCAATAGCAGGCCACCCATCCTAGCGAGCTTAGGAAAGCCCTGACAATCGCTGTGACGTTATGTTTTGTTAAGCCAAAACCCGCGTTATAGAAGCCTATTCGCCAGGTTGATACGAAAAGGCCGCTACTACTGTAGCGGCCTTGGCTCGAGGCTACACGACTATTAACGTGTACCGCGACGACGCAGCGCAGCCGGCTTGAAGTAACCGTCGTCCGGAATGGCCTGGCTGAAGTCGATGGTGTTGTTCTCTTCGTTGTCCAGGTTCTGCACGTGGTAGCGACGCGCCTGCAGATCGTGGAACACGTCCAGCGCAGACCAGGTGGTCGGCAGGTCGTAATAGTTCTTCAGATACGCGATGGACACGCGCCACAGCTCACCACGACCGTCGTACTGGTCGACCACTGCAGCCTGCCAGCTGTCCTCGTCGAGGAACAGGGTACGCTTGGAGTAGATGTGGCGGGCGCCGGATTTCAGCGTGCCTTCCACCACCCACACGCGGTGCAGCTCGTTGCGGGTCAGCGCCGGGTTCAGGTGACCGACCTTGAGCAGGTCTTCGTACTTAACGTCAGGGCTGGTGACCTTGTAGTTGTTGTACGGGATGTAGATTTCCTTCTTGCCCACCAACTTCCAGTCGTAGCGATCCGGAGCACCGTTGAACATGTCGGTATCGTCGGCCGTGCGCAGGCCGTCAGCGGCAGCGATCGGGGTGTCGTAAGCCAGGTTCGGTGCACGACGGACACGACGCTGACCGGCGTTGTAACCCCAGGCCTGGCGCGGCTCCTTGACCTGATCCAGGGTCTCGTGAACCAGTACCGCACCACCGGCCAGACGCGCCGGGCTGGTGGTGAAGGACAGGTAGTAGAACATGATGTTGTTCAGGTCGGCGAAGGAGCCGTTCTGCACGTAGTATTTGAACAGCGCTTCCTGCTGCGAGGTCACCAGCGAGTAGGCGCCATTACGCTGCACCGCCACTTCCGAGGCGCGGCGCACGATGTAGGTACCGCGATAACGGGCGATGTGGTTCCACAGCGCTTCCACGCCATTCTGCGGGATCGGGAACGGGATGCCACCATAGGCATCGGAGAAGCCGTTGCCGCCATCGACCAGCTTGGCGCTGGTAGCGTTCTTGACGGTGTTGTCATAGACCCACTGCGGCGCCGAGCCGGAGCGACGGGTCGGGTACACCGGCATCTGATAGGTTTCCGGATAGGCCTTGAACATGGCGATCTGACCCGGCGTCAGGTTGGCCTCGTACTGGCTCAGGTTGGCCGCGGTGATGGTGAACAGCGGCTTGTCTTCCGGGAACGGGTCGACGTGATGCTGGCCGGAACGGGTATAACCGGCCGGCGCCTGGGTGATACCACCGGTCCAGGCCGGAATGGTGCCGGCGGCATTACCGGCTTTCTCGGCGCCGAAGGGCGTCAGGGTATCGCCGAGCTTGGCAGCTTCCTGCGGGGAAACGGCAGCCAGTGCAGAGCCGGCGGAAAACGCCAGCGCAACGGCTACGGCCATCAGCCTGTGCTTGTTCAGCATGGGTAATTCTCCGTGAAGAGTCTGGCCGGGCGCCCGCAAGCGCCCGGCGTTTTTCTGGTTATAGGTACAGAGGGTGTTTGCAAAGCAGCGAGCGAAGGCCAAGCAAGGCGAAACCAGTCGAAAACGCGGAGTGTACGAGCAGTACATGAGCATCTTGAGGCTGGTTCCAACGCAGCATGGCCGAGCGCAGCAATTTGTAGACGTCCTCTTAGAAGGAGTACTTGACGTTCAGACCGATATTGTCGCGATCACGCGCACCGTTGTTCTGGCCAGCACCGTAGAACTCGGTGTACTGGATCTCGGCTTCCAGGCTGTTCAGGTAGCTGGCGCGCATACCGACTGTGTACGCCTTGCGACCTTCGATGAAGTTGCCGGTCTGGTGCGAGTTGCCTTCGAAGTCGTGCTTGAACACGGCGAACGGCGACAGGTTCACGCCGGCGTAGACGTCGTTCCAGGTACCGGAGAGCACCAGGGTATAACCGTAGGCGTTCTTGTTGATCTGGTCGTCGCGGTCGTAGCCGGACACATAAGAGTTGTTGGCTCGTCCAGCATAGTAACGGACGCCATCCCGCGAATTATATTTGAGGCTATCTCCACGAAGGTGCTCGGAAGACAACTCAGCAATACCAAATAGCGAGTCAAAACCCAGCGATGGGCCAAAGTTGTAAATCGTGCCCAAAGATGCATTAAACGCCTCTACTCGCTCATAGTTGTGTATCTGACCATCGCGACTTACTCGACTGCCAGCAATCAGAGCGGTACCATTACCAACCGTGTTCGAGTTATCTGCCAGACCGGCACCTTGAGCGATTACATCACCCAAGAGGTCATTTGTCGTGGCGATACCAATTGGAAGATTCGGCCGGTATGTGAGCTCCCCGAACACGGAAGCATTACCTATTGTGGTATTGAAGCTAGTACCAAACATGCGAATATCTTCGGCATATTCACGCTTGGCTTGAATATTCCCCAGCATATCTATCGTTGCCAGACCAGCAGCATTTGCAAGCCCGCCCGCAAACCCCGCCAAGCTAGCAACATCTACACCCTGATAACCATTCAAATCCGCATAAATGGTCGGTTCCTTGGCGTGATAATTTACATAATAAAAACCAAACTCAGTACTATTGAGTTCTTCAGCAATATAACGGAATGCCAAACCATACTGACCGTCATTCTTTGCATTCAGATCCCCACCCACATTCGCGACCTGAATAGCCCTAGCAGACGAGACATAGCCATTAGTGCCGCCGCTCAAAATTCCTGTATTCAGGATCGCTTGCTGCACCCCTGCCGGAAGACCGGGAAAGGTAGTATTTACAAAATTTGCGTAACCATTAGCCGCTGCCTGCAACTGTTGACCACTAGCAGTACTCAAATCAGGAACGGTATAAGCCCTTGAACCACCATCGGCGAACAAATCCGTCTCCGAGAAATAAGTGCCGACCGGGTCAATAGCCGTCTCTTTCCAATTGAACTGGTAGAAAGCTTCCATCGACAGATTATCTGTTAGCCCGAGGTTGAAGCTCAGCGCCTCGACGGGCACCAGAACTTCCTTCACTTCCGAGCCTGGCAGGCGGAACTTGGCGGCATCGACCGGGTTGGTGGTATTCACACCACCACGGTAGAACAGACCCTCGCCCCAGTTGAATACCTGCTTACCGAAACGACCGGAAATCGGCATGTCACCCACATCCCAATTGCCATAGATGTAGGCATCGAGAATCTGCGCATCGCGGCCGGCCTTGTGGCGGGTTTCACGAGTGAAGGTGTTGTCGCGCGGATAGCTCTGGCTCGGCTGCGCTGGCGAGTTGGCATCGTAGTAGTCGTTGCGCTTGTCCATGATCTGGGTGTCATAGAACGCGGTACCACGAATGAATACGCCGTAGTTCTGGTAGGAAGCCTCGAGATCGGACGTGACCTTGAACACCTCGGAGACCAGGCCGGTATCGAAGTTGCGATTACCGTCGTTGGTGTTGATGTCGTTGTTGGTCTTGTCCTGACCCTGAACGCGCCACAACTGGCCGTAAGAGATAGTGGTATCGATGGAGCCGGTGATTTCGTTATCGGCGAAGCTGAACTCCACCGCCTGAGCCTGGGCAGCAACCAGCAGAGGCAGGACGCCTGCCAACGCAAAGCCGGCCTTGGCCGGGGCAAAACGCAGAACGGGCTTGCGGGACTTAATTTCCATCGAGACTCACTCCGTGGACAGATCATTGTTTTAGGCGCTCCCGCTGGCGGGAGGCGTTATGCCGTACTGACGACGGCTTATTTTTTATTCTTGCGACCGATAGCGAACCTCGAGCAGCTACGCACGGTCGAAACCTGCTGAACACTGCAACCATGGTGCCAATTCAAACGACTGTATCAGCTTGAAGCTGCTTGCCAGGGCTATCGAGTGGTTTCTTTTCGTGACTGATCAGCCACTGACCAATAAGTCAGCTATTGGCAATAAAACTGGCGCACTTTGTCCTACGATCCGACGCTTTATGCCACCTGAAACGGGCCTTGCAGCGCTTTCGGCTTCGAGCTCAAAAGAGCTGTCAAGAAGCACTTCCCCCTAACTTTAGTGTGCGAGCGAATAAGCCTACACCTGCATATTTCTACAGGTAACAAAAAAGTGTTACCAACCCAAGGTCGGTAACACTTTTTGCAGAGCAAAAACCGCTCTGGTTCTTCTGCCCCCCCTCAAGCCTAGAGGCAGCGATATGTAGGAGCGGCGCCCCGCCGCGAACCTGGGCGGCGCAGGCCGGCAAATCTTCGCCGCGAGGCGCGGCTCCTACAAATTCAGCACTTACGCCAGGCTCTTGCTCACCACTTCATAGACATCGCTGGACAGCGTGCCCGAAGCCAGGATGCGCTCCAGCTCGGCCTTCATCAGCGCCTGACGAGCCGGCGCGTATTTGCGCCAGCGGGTCAGCGGTGCCAGCAGGCGCGAGGCGATCTGCGGGTTGAGGGCGTTGAGGGTGATCACCTGGTCGGCGAGGAAGCGGTAGCCGGAACCGTCGGCCTGATGGAAGTTGATCAGGTTCTGGTTGGCGAAGGCACCGATCAGCGCGCGCACCTTGTTCGGGTTCTTCAGGGTGAAGGCTGCGTGTTCCATCAGCGCCTGCACCCGCGCCAGACCGCCCGGCAGCGCGCTGGAGGCCTGCACGCTGAACCACTGATCCATGACCAGGGCGTTGTCCTTGAAGAACTCGGCGAACTCGGCCAGGGCCTTGCTGCGCTCGGCCTCGAACGGCGAGTTGACCAGCACCGCCAGCGCGGTGAGGCGCTCGGTCATGTTGTCGGCGTTGTCGAACTGCTCGACACAAGCTGCCAGCACCTCGGCCTGCTCGCTGAGCATCAGGTACGACAGGGCGATGTTCTGCAGGCTGCGACGGGCGAAGTGCGCCGCCTCGGCCACATACGGCGTGGCCTTGGAGATTTCGCGGTTGGCCTGGTAACGCGCCAGCAGCGGTGCGTAGAGGGCATCGGCCAGTTGCAGGCGGGCAAACTCGCGCGCTTCGTGGATGGCCTCGACATCGGCCACCTCGCTGATTTCGGTCAGATACGCCTCGCCCGGCAGCGACAGCATCTCGGCGACCATCGCCTGATCCAGTGACTCATCCAGCAACAGGGTGCGCAGCGCCTCGACCAGACGCTGATCGAGCACCATCGGCTCGCCACGCTGATACTGGCCAACCAGCTCCTGCAGCACCTGCACGGACAGTTGCTGGCCAGCCTCCCAGCGGTTGAAGCCGTCGCTGTCGTGCTGCATGAGGAACATCAGCTGGTCGCGGCTGTAGGGGAAGCTGAGCTTGACCGGTGCACTGAAGCCGCGCAGCAGCGACGGCAGCGGTTGCTCGGCAATACCGGCGAAGGTGAAGGTCTGCTCCGCCTCGGTAACCGACAGCACGCGGCTGGTGCCCTGTGCGGCGCTTTCGCCCTGCAGTTGCAGCGGCAGCTCATTGCCCTGGGCATCGAGCAGGCCGAGCGCCACCGGGATCACGAACGGCAGCTTCTCTCTCTGCCCCGGGGTGGCCGGGCAGCTCTGGCGGAAGGTCAGGCTGTAGGTCTGCGCGGCAGCGTCATAGTTCTCGCTGACCTGCAGGCGCGGCGTGCCGGCCTGGGTGTACCAGCGCTTGAACTGGGTCAGGTCGATACCGCTGGCGTCTTCCATGGCCTTGACGAAGTCGTCGCAGGTCACGGCCTGGCCGTCGTGGCGCTCGAAGTACAGGTCCGAACCCTTGCGGAACAGTTCCGGCCCGAGCAGGGTGTGGATCATGCGCAGCACTTCGGAACCCTTCTCGTAGATGGTCAGGGTGTAGAAGTTGGAGATCTCCATGTACGCATCCGGGCGCACCGGGTGAGCCATGGGGCCGGCGTCTTCGGCGAACTGGTGAGTACGCAGGTAGGCCACGTCCTCGACGCGCTTGACCGTGCGCGAGTGGGTGTCGGCGGAGAACTCGCTGTCGCGGAATACGGTGAAGCCTTCCTTGAGCGACAGCTGGAACCAGTCACGGCAGGTCACGCGGTTGCCCGACCAGTTGTGGAAGTACTCGTGCGCTACCACCGCTTCGACGCGCTGGTGCGCGGCATCGGTGGCGGTCTCGGCCCTGGCCAGCACGCAGCTGGAGTTGAAGATGTTGAGGCCCTTGTTCTCCATGGCGCCCATGTTGAAGTCGTTGACCGCGACGATCATGAAGATGTCCAGATCGTACTCACGGCCGTAGACCTCCTCGTCCCACTTCATCGAGCGCTTGAGGCTGTCCATGGCGTGCTGCACCTTGTCGATGTTTTCCGGCTCGACATAGATGCGCAGCGCCACTTCACGGCTGCTCATGGTGGTGAAGCTGTCCTCGACGCACCACAGGTCACCGGCGACCAGGGCGAACAGGTAGGCCGGCTTCTTGAACGGGTCTTCCCAGGTTGCCCAGTGGCGGCCGCCCTCTTCGCTGCCGCTGGCAATCGGGTTGCCGTTGGACAGCAGCACCGGATAGGCATGCTGCTCGGCGCTGACGGTGGTGGTGAACTTGCTCATCACGTCCGGGCGGTCGAGGTAGAAGGTGATCTTGCGGAAACCTTCGGCCTCGCACTGGGTGCAGAACATCGTGCCGGACTTGTACAGGCCCTCCAGCGCGGTGTTGCTCTCCGGGTGGATGCGCACGCTGCTGTCGACCACGAAGCTGGCCTGGGTCGGCTGCAGGGTCAGGTGGCTGTCGCTCAGGCTGTAATCGCCCTCACCCAGCTCGCGGTCATCCAGCTTCAGCTCCAGCAGCTCCAGTTGCTGGCCGTCGAGCACCAGCGGAGGAAGCCCGGCACCGGCTTCGGGGTTGCGGCGCATGACCAGCTGGGCGTGCACCAGGCTGTGATCCTCGAACAGCTCGAAGGTCAGGTGAGTCTCGTCGATCAGGTAATCGGGAACCTGATAGTCCTTCAGATAGATGGTCTTGGATTGTTCGGTGCGCATGGCTCTTGGCCTCTCGTCTGCGGCGCGCCGGGCGCCGGTGGCAATCGGGTGTCAGGCGGCGATCTCGTGGACGGCCAGCTGATAGGCGGTGTACTTGCGGATATTGATCACGCCGGTGTCGAACATCAGGTACTGGCCCTTGATACCGAGCAATGTACCCTCGGCCAGCGGCAGTTTGTCCAGATTGAAGCTGGTGATCTTGGCCGGGTAGCCCTCGATCGGGTAACGGATGTCGAGCACCTCGGCATCACTCAGCGGCTGGATCGCCTGCAGGCCGAAGCGCTGCTGCAGCTCGCTGATGCCGGCGCCGCAGCTGGCGAACAGCTGATCGCGGATCGCCGCCAGATCCAGCGGCGCCGCATCGCCCTTGAGCAGCGCGCGCCAGTTGGTCTTGTCCGGCACCTGGCTGCGCAGCAGGTCTTCGACGAATCCGGACTGCTGGCGGGTGGCCACGCGCAGGATCGGCAGCGCCTGCACCGCACCCTGGTCGATCCAGCGGGTCGGCACCTGGGTACCCCGGGTAATGCCCACCTTCACCCCGCTGGAGTTGGCCAGGTAGACCACGTGATCGGTCATGCAGAACTGCTCGCCCCAGCTCGGCTCGCGGCAGGTGCCGGCATCGTAATGGCACTTTTCCGGGCTCATGATGCACACATCGCACTGCGCCAGCTTCTGCATGCACGGGTAGCAGTACCCCTGGCTGAAGCTGGTCTTGGTCTTGCGTCCGCAGTGGCTGCAATGAATGGCGCCGAGGTATTCCAGGCGCAGCTGCTTGCCCACCAGCGGATTGACCGGCACTTCCTGGTCACCCAGGCGGAAGGCGTATTGCACCGGCGCGTCCACGTCCAGGCGCGCCGCCATCTTGCTCAGCGAGCCTCGTCCTAACTCGGTCATCAGTGCAGGGTATCCGAGGACGAGAACAGCAGGTTGGGAATCGGCTCGGACTTGGACTTGCACGCCTGCTCACCCATGTAGCCGGTGCGTTCTTCTTCCGGCAGATTCTGCATTTCCCAGGCGATCATCGCCTGCAGGCTCAGCTCTTTCTGCTCCTGGGTCAGCTTGCGGCCATCCGGCCATTTGCCGATTTCCACCGCCAGCTTGAGGCTTTGGTAGATTTCCGGGGTGATGTTCTCGATGGCTTCGAGGAAGGATGACATGAAGGTCTCCAGATAAATAACAGGACGCCTGAAGCCGCCCCGTAAGCGAAGTAGTGAGTTTAAATCAACGTCTGGCCAGCATACCGCCAAGCAATCCAGTCAGGCAGCCAACCAGCAAACCGCCGACATGCGCGGCATTGGCGATGGCACCAACGCCCAGTGTTTCGAAAATGCCGGTCATGCAAACCAATAGCCAGATCAGCATCATCACCAGCACACCGGGCGGCAGACGATACGCAGCGTTAGGCGCCAGGCGCTGGTAGATCCAGCAATGTCCGAGCAGACCGTAGAGCACCCCGGACAGGCCGCCAAACAGTGACGGGCCGGCCCACCAGTACTGAGCGCCGTTCGAGGCCAGGCCGAACAGCAAGGTCAGGCCGAGCAGACCAATGGCGCCCTGGCGAAATTCGATGCGCCGGCCCAGCTCCCAGTACCACAGGCTGTTCATCGCCAGATGCAGCCAGCCGAAATGGATCAGCATCGGGGTGATCAGACGCCACCACTGGCCGCTGGCCAGGGTGGCATCCAGATAATTGAGATAAATGTGCTCACCCTCGACCTGAAAGTCGACGAAGCTCAGCCAGCGGATAGCGGCGAAATTTTCCCCCGCCAGGGTTACGGCAAAGACGATAAAGGTCACCGCCAACATCAGCGCCGTAACCGGGCTACGCCGCAGTTGAACGAGGAAACCTTCTCTCGCAGGCGTGGCTGCCGGTGGCAATTCAGCGCCCACATCACCCTGAGGGTGGCGCGCGTAGAGTTCACGCACCTGCGCCGCCAGTTCCTCGCCGGGCACCCAGAGCACCTGGTCGCCGCCCTCCTCTGCCACCCGATGCGGCACGCGCAAGCGTTGCAACAGGGCGATAAAGCCGCTCAGGTCGGTATCCAGCGGCAGACGCAATACCGCGACGGCTGTCATCGAGGACTCTCCTGCGGATCGACGTCGACCCAGACGAACTTGCCGGCATCCAGCCGCGTTTCCTGGTCCAGACGATAGGCGACCAGACGTCCACCAATGACCGCGCTGTAGTCCAGGCAGGCCAGATTGGGACGAATCGGGGCCGGCTTACCGCGCCGCCAGTAATGGCCGACGAACAGTAGCGGCTCGTGGGCAGCGTACTTGAGTAATTCGTCCTTCTGCAGCTCGCTCAACGGCGTCTGCGCCGCCAGCTCCGGCAGCGCATCGGGCTGGAAGACGATATCGCCGTAGGTCTGCGGGTCCTCTTCCCAGAACTTGGTGCGGAAGTAGGAACGGGTGAAGCCGTCGCCGCTGGTCAGGGTCAGGCCGTGCGGCAGGCGCATGTCGGTGCCGCGCAGCAGACGGTCGAGCGCCAGATTGGCGAAGCTGCCTGGCACGGCAGCAGCCTGGAGGAAATGCTCATCGATGCAACCATCGGGAAACTGCGCCTTGAGCGGCGTGATCAATTCGGCATCCCAGCAGGCATGCACGACACGGAAGCGCCCGGCATCGATGAACAGTGGCAGTTCGTAGAACCAGCGCAGGAACTCGCGCCACTCCTGCGGGTGGCCTTCGAACTGGGCCAGGGTCTCGCGCATCAGGCGCTGGTGGCGCGAGCTGTGCTCGCGCACGTACTGACGACCGCTGCCCGGCGGCGCCGGCGTGCTCCAACCCAGCGCGTTGAATTCGTGGTTGCCCATGATGCACAGGGCCTGATCGGCACGAACCATGTCGTACACCAGATGCAGCACCTCACGAATGCCAGGGCCACGATCGACCAGATCACCGAGGAAGATCGCCATACGCGAAGGATGCCGCCAGACGCCACTCTGACGACTGTAGCCCAGGCGTTCGAGCAGGCGCTCGAGGGTGCGCGCACAACCGTGAATATCACCGATCAGGTCATAGCCACGATGGGGGTCGAGGGACATTCAGTCCTGCCCTCCCAGGCGGCTGCCCCAGCCCAGCTTGGTCCGGCAGACCTCGTAATAGTTGTGATCCAGCGGATGGATCAGGCGCAGTTTCTGCGCCTTCTTGGCTACGTGCAGCGTATCGCCCGGCGCACAGGTGAAGTGATTCTGGCCATCGCAGGAAACCTGCGGATAGATGGTCATGTCCGGCGACACCACGACTTTCAGTTCGCTGTTGCCATCGACCACGATGGGGCGACTGGACAGCGTGTGCGGATACATCGGTACCACCACGATGGCGTCGAGCTTGGGATGCATGATCGGCCCGCCAGCGGACAGCGCATAGGCAGTCGAACCGGTCGGCGTGGCGACGATCAGGCCGTCGGCCTTCTGGCTGCAGACGAACTGGCCGTCGATATACAGCTCGAACTCGATCATTCGCGTCGACTTGCCGGGGTGCAGTACCACGTCATTGAGCGCATCGCCCTGGCCGATGGCCTCGCCCTGGCGGCGGACCTCGGCCTCGAGCAGAAAGCGGTTTTCGGTCAGGTATTGCCCTTCGAGCACCTGCGCCACCTTGAGTTCCAGCTCATCGGGGCGGATGTCGGTGAGAAAACCCAGGCTGCCGCGGTTGATCCCCAGCACCGGCACCTTGTGCCGCGCCAGCGCGCGTGCCGCGCCGAGCATGCTGCCGTCACCACCGACCACGATCACCAGGTCGCATACTTCACCCAGCATCTTGCGCGACGAGGTCTGCAGGCCATGACCGGGCAGCAAGTCGGCGATGGTATCTTCGAGGATCACATGCAGATGGCGGTCGATGAGGAAACGCTTGAGCCGGCGAACGGTCTCCAGCACCCGTGTGCTACCGAGGCGCCCGATGATGCCGACATTGCGAAATTGCTCCATGGGACTCCCGCCAACAGATAGAAAACGAGGATGGATTATCGGCCAAAGGCCCGCCTCGCAGCAAACCAGAGCTATGCTCACGCCATGACTGACCCCGAGCTACTTCAGAATCTGCTGCAGAGATTGCGCACAGCCGCCGTACGCGATCTCGCCTGGACGATACTCTCGCCCCCCTTGCTGGGGCAGACCACAAAAACCCAACGCCATCCACTGCAGGCCAGTTGCTGGAGCGAACGACCCCAGTTGCTCGCCGACTGGCTCGAGCAACTGGACAGCGACGCCAGCAGGCTGCACACCTGGCTGGCAGACAGGCCGGCGCAGCGGCTTGGCCTGTATTACGAACGTCTGTGGCAGTTCGCCCTGCATGCCGCACCGGATGTCGAGGTCGTGGCGACCAATCTGCCGATCCGCCAGAACGGTCAGACACTCGGTGAGCTCGATCTGCTGTTGCGCGACGCTGAAGGTGAGCACCACCTGGAGCTGGCGGTGAAGTTCTATCTGGGGCCAGGCGCTGACGATGGCAGCGACGCCAGTCTCTGGCTCGGCCCGGGCAGCCATGATCGGCTCGACCTGAAACTGAGCCATCTCGCTCAACATCAACTGCCCATGTCTTCGCGCCGCGAAGCACGCAGCGACCTCAACGAACTGCAGCTGACCGACACGAAATCGGCCTTCTGGCTCGCGGGTTACCTGTTCTATCCCTGGCCGGACGGCTGCGCCTCACCCCGTGGCGCCCTGCCGACGCACCTGCGAGGGCGCTGGCTGCGCCAGCGGGACTGGCGGGCGTTCAGCGCCCGACAACCGCAGGCATGCTGGCAGCCTTTACCCAGGCTGTCCTGGTTGGCGCCGGCAATGCTGGGTAGCGATGAACGCTGGTCGCCTGAAATGCTCGAGCAATGGCTGCACGATTTATCGTCCCGTTCACAATTGCTGGTGCGACTGGAGGAGGACTCTGCCGGTACCTGGCGCGAGGTGGAGCGGGTCTTTCTGGTCAGCGATCAATGGCCGTTGCCAAGCAACCACCCATAACTGCTTTGCCACCTGTAGCCCGGATGCAACTCGGGCAGCATTCGCTCGCCCCTGAGCGCATTCGAGCTACCGAGATGGTCAGCCCGGCTCAGCCGCTGCGCTCGGTGCGCCCGCCAGAACGCGCCAGATAGCCCGATCCGCTCTCGCACAACAGTGCGCCACGCTGCACTGCCGGCAGGGCGTCCAGCCCATCGCGCAAGGCATAGACGCTATAACCGAGTTGCGACAACAGGAACACGGCGCTGCTGCTGCGCTTGCCGCTGTCACAATAACAGAGATAGGTACGCGCCTTGTCCAGCAAGCGCGCCTTCAGGCGTAATAACTGCAGCGGCATGTGCAACGCCTGCGGTGCATGGGCTTTCTCGTACTCTTCCAGCAGGCGCACGTCCAACCACTGCGCGCCATGACTGAGCAACCGTGACGCCTCCCCCAAAGAGACCTCGGCGACCACCGGCGCCTTGAGCAAGGCGAAAAAGTCCTGGCGATCCAGACGCAGCACACTGCCGCTCTCGACCATGGTCACCGTGGCATTGCGCGGCCTGTCGGCCAGCAGCGCCTCCTCGCCGAAGCAGGCCCCCACTTCCAGCTCCGCCAGCACCTGACGATCACTGCCAGCACTGCGGATGACCTCAGCCCGCCCGCTTTCCAGAAAGAAGCAACAATCACCGACCGCTCCTTCCTGCAGAACCTGGCTACCCGCCGGGAGTTCGACGCGTTGCAGACGCGCCAGCATGTTCTGCACGTTGGCCGGCGGCACCTTGGCGAACAGCGGATTTTCCAGCAGACGCTCCAGCCACTCGACATCGGCACCGCCTTGCTGCAAGGCCAGCAGCAGGTCTTGGTAGGCCAGACGCCAGGTCAACAGGCGGTCGAGCATGGCACTGTCGATCATCAGTACGCTGGCATCGGTCAGCGCCCTTGCCTCGTGCATGCGCGGCAAGCTGGGCGACAACGGGTGACAGCTGGCCTCGCTGCCGGCCTGCACACGCTGCACGTGACCTTCGACGTCCTGCAGTTGCAATTCACCCGCAAGCAGATAGCAGGTCAAACGCGCCTGATCGCCCAGACGAAACAGCGGCTGGCCAGCGAGCAGTGGCTGAGGCACCAACTGGCTGCGTAGTTCACGCCACTGCTGTTCCGACAGCACATTAAGCGGCGTCAGACTGCGCAACTGCTCGGGAGTAAGGGGTTCGCTCATGCTAATTTTCCAGGCTCCGCTGGTCAGACCTGAGTGTAGTCGGCGCTCGCGCCCATAGAGGCTCGGCGACCCTGCAGGCCGCCAGTATGAATGAAGATCAGCCTGGTGCCGCGCGCAAATTGCCCGTTGGCGCAAAAATCGCGCAGCGCCATGAGCGCCTTGCCGGTATACACCGGCTCCAGCGGCAGATCGGCAGCCTGCTCGGTCTCGAGAATGAACTGGCACAAGGCCGGATCGATACGCGCGAAGCCCCCGCGCGCGGCGTCGAGCAGTTGATAACGACGCCCGCCGCTCCCAGCCTGCCCCAACAACTCGGTAACCTGGGGCGCAACACCATGGCTGGCCGGTACTGCCAGCGCACCGTAGACAGCACGCCGGCGCTCCTCCAGCAACAGCCCCGCCAATGTGGTGCCGGTCCCCGCGGCCAACCACCAGGCGTCGAAATCAAGCCAACCGATTTCCTCGAGCTGCGCCTGCGCCATCTGCACCAGACAGCGACAACCTTCAGCCCCCATCAACCCCAGGCCACCTTCACCAACTGCCTGAAATCCCGGATAGCGCTCCAGCCAGGAATGCCAGAAATCGCTCTGATGGCGTGCGCGGTAGCCAGCGTATCCCAACCAGTGCAGTTGCATGCCCAACGCCTGCAGATCATCCACCGTTGGCGTTCGCTGCGCCTGCCCGCGCAACAGGCCGACCGTGGCGAAGCCGAAGCGCTGGCCCGCCGCAGCCAAAGCATGCAAGTGATTAGAGTGAGCGCCGCCAAGACTGATCAGACCTTGCGCCTCGCTGGCGGCAGCCTGCTGGAGATAGGGCGCAAGCTTGAACCACTTGTTACCGGACACCAGCGGGTCGACCCGATCCAGGCGCAGACAGGCCAGCTCGACGCAGGCAGCGTCAAGCCAGTCCAGATGTATGCGTTGCAGCGGCGCCTGAGGGCGCCAGTCAGGAAAGCGTATCGTCAAGATCAGCCGACGGTCCGCAGGCGGCTGCTCGCCTTGTGCCGTGAGCAGCAGTTGGAGTCACCGAGCACGAAGCGGCTTGGCGTATCGATACGGTCGATAGGGATGGCGCAGCGCTCGCCGCTGGGCAGCGTCGCCTCACAGGTAGGCTGCTGATAGTGCCCCAGCCAATGGCGGTACTGCTCCTCGGAAACGAAACACTTGGCGGAGGCATAGGCCATGGGGTTGTCCTGATAGCGCGCGACATCCTGCAGGGGGATGGTCAGGTGCCCGGCGCCAGGATGATAGACCACGAACACCACACCGAGCTTGGCCAGGCGCTCCAGAACCTGATCGCCACCTTGGCTGGCGAATTCGTCACGCTCACGTTTGAGGCGTTCGATCTCCGCCTGCAGCTGGGCGTCCAGTTCGTTGCGATAGGCCAGCTCCACATCACGAATGGCGATCTGCTCTTTGTACTCGGCCACGGCGGCCGCCACCTTCGCACGCATCTCATTGTCGAACTGAGCGCGCAGGATATCGCCCTCGGTGCGCCCGTGACGCTCCAGAGCCCGCAATTGCTGAGTCATTTCCTCGCGACTGCTCTGGAAACTTTCCGCCTGAGCCGACAACTGCGCCTTGAGGTTGGCATTGAGCTCCTGCTGTTGACGCAGTGCCTGGTGCAGCCCGTGAATCTGCGCTTGCAGATTGGTGCTTTGCTCCTCACTGGCCAGCTTGAACTTGGCCAGCTCCTCTTCGTGCTGCTGGGTCAGGCTGGTGATACGCAGGCGTTGTTGCTGAATCAGCTGCGCGGTCTTGGCGCGGTGTTCCTGATCCATCTTCTGCGCCAACTGGTCGGCCACTTCCTTGGCCGGATCAGGTGCATACCACTTGTCTTCGGAGGCGACCTGCAAACGCTCGGCCACCACTGCCTGAGCGCTGTCGTCCTCGACCAACAGGCCGAGCTGATTGCGCTTGACCACATCACGCAGGATCACCAGGTCGTTCTGCCCCGGAGCCAGGCTGGGGTCCCACAGATGCATCTGATGCCATGACACCGGGCACTGACTGCGGCAGGCCAGACGAATCGGCCCGGCGCCCAGGTCAGGGCCACGCCCTGCGCGCTCGGCCAGATGCTGCAGAGGAATGTTCCAGCCCTTGTCCGGGCGGCCATCGTCGTCGAAGTCCAGATAGAAAAACACCGCAGCCCTGACCAACAGGCGCGGATTGATGACCACGAAAACAGCACGCATCTGCTCGTCGGCGAACTCCGGCATGTTGACCACACCATCGAGTAATGCCTCGAACTCAGGGAACATCATCTGTTTGCAGATACCGCGTTCATTGAAGAACATCACGGCTTCCACCATCTGCGGCTTGTTCTGCATGCTCATTGAGGGCCCTCTGAACCAACGGGATACGCGCGCACGATCATATGCCAAAGCGCTCATGTGCTTCGGCACAGATATCATCCCTGACAGTTCAGACAAGTCTAGGGGAAAAGCCAACCCCAGCAATGTGACTGGGTTGGCACTCACTCCGCGACAAGCTCAGATAGATCGACAGCAACACGAAAATCTGACGAAACAGCAGATGTCGTCAGACATGTCAACGCCTTGCCCCCTGCATTCCGGAACCAGGAACAAACGCTGCACAGGCCCACAAACGAGACGAACGAACATCTGACAGGCAAGCGCCAGCCTGCTCAGCAGCCTCAGGATTTTACCGCAGCAAGAAATGGCGCCAGGCGTTGCGCCATCTCCGCGCCAAGGGCCTGCAGCCCGCTCATCGGGCGAATCATCACCTCGAACTCGACGATCTGTCCCGACTCGTCGAACCGGATCATGTCGATCCCTTTCAGATCGCGCTCGCCGACCCGGGCGGAAAACTCCAGCACGACGCTGAGTCCATCGGCAGTCGCCAGTTCACGATGGTAGGTGAAGTCCTCGAAGACCTTGAGCACGGTGTTGAGAATCAGGTTGACCGCCTGCGCCCCCGGATACGGGGTATGCGCCATGGGCGAACGAAATACCGCCTGCGGGTGCAGCAGCTCGGGCAAGGCACTCAGGTCCTTGGCGGCGACGAACTGGTGCCAGCGCTCGAGGCTGGCGGCGACAGCGGGATGCAGTTGAGCTGCAAGAGACATCGGCTTCTCCTTGTTGTTTTCAAGCCAGATAGCAAACGCCCCGCTCGAGGCGGGGCGCTGTTTCGATCAGAGTTCGGCCGCCAGGCGCGACCCCTGGTTGATGGCCCTCTTGGCGTCCAGCTCGGCGGCGACATCCGCGCCGCCGACCAGGTGCACACGTTGACCGGCATTTTCCAGACCGTCCTGCAGCTCACGCAGCGGATCCTGACCGGCACAGACGATAACGGTATCGACCGGCAACACCTGCTCTTCGCCACCGGCGATGCGGATATGCAGGCCAGCGTCATCGACCTTGAGGTACTCGACCGAGTTGAGCATCTGCACATTCTTGTTCTTCAGCCCGGTGCGGTGAATCCAGCCGGTGGTCTTGCCCAAGCCATCGCCGACCTTGGACTTCTTGCGCTGCAACAGGAACACCTGACGCGCAGCCGGATGCGGATGCGCCTCGATGCCGGCCACGCCACCCCGTGCCTCGAGCGCCGTGTCGATGCCCCACTCCTTCCAGAACGCCTCGCGGTCGAGACTGGTGGCCGTGCCCTGATGGGTGATGAACTCGGAAACATCGAAGCCGATACCGCCGGCGCCGATCACCGCGACCTTCTGGCCGACCGGCTTGCGCTCGAGGATCGCGTCCAGATAACCGATCACCTTGGGGTGATCGATGCCCGGAATCTCCGGAGTGCGCGGCGCGATACCAGTGGCCAGGATGATTTCGTCGAAGCCGCCGGCAACCAGGTCATCCACCGAGACACGGGTGTTCAGGCGCACGTCGACACCCGTGGTTTCCAGCTTGCGCTTGAAGTAACGCAGGGTCTCGAAGAACTCTTCCTTGCCCGGCACGCGCTTGGCCACGTTGAACTGGCCACCGATCTCGCCGGCCGAATCGAACAGGGTCACCGCATGGCCACGCTCGGCAGCGACGGTGGAGGCCGCCAACCCGGCAGGGCCGGCGCCGACCACGGCGATTTTCTTCACCGCGGCCGTCGGGATGTAGTTCAGCTCGGTCTCATGGCAGGCACGCGGGTTGACCAGGCAACTGGTCAGCTTGCCGCCGAAGGTGTGGTCCAGGCAGGCCTGGTTGCAGCCGATGCAGGTGTTGATCTCGTCCGCACGGCCTGCGGCGGCCTTGTTGACGAAATCCGGATCGGCGAGGAACGGGCGCGCCATCGACACCATGTCGGCGTCGCCCTCGGCCAGCACCTGCTCGGCGACTTCCGGGGTGTTGATGCGGTTGGTAGTGATCAGCGGGATCGACACCTCGCCCTTGAGCTTGGCGGTGACCTTGGTGAAAGCCGCGCGCGGCACCTTGGTGGCGATGGTCGGGATGCGCGCCTCGTGCCAGCCGATGCCGGTATTGATGATCGTCGCCCCAGCCTTTTCGATGGCCTTGGCCAGCAGGACGATCTCGTCCCAGGTGCTGCCACCTTCGACCAGGTCGAGCATCGACAGGCGATAGATGATGATGAAGTTCGGGCCGACCACCTCGCGCACGCGACGCACGATTTCCACCGGCAGACGCATGCGATTGTCGAAACTGCCGCCCCAACGGTCGGTACGGTGGTTGGTGTGGGCGACCAGGAACTGGTTGATGAAGTAGCCTTCCGAGCCCATCACCTCAACACCGTCGTAGCCCGCCTGCTGCGCCAGCGTGGCGCAATTGACGAAGTCGGCGATCTGCTTCTCGATCCCCTCTTCGTCCAGCTCGCGCGGCTTGAACGGGTTGATCGGCGCCTGGATGGCGCTCGGCGCCACGGACTTGGGGCTGTAGGCATAGCGCCCGGCATGCAGGATCTGCATGCAGATCTTGCCGCCGGCTTCATGCACGGCCTGGGTGACGACCTTGTGCTTCTCGGCCTCTTCCGGCGTGCTCAACTTGGCTGCGCCGGCATAGACGCCACCCTCCTCGTTCGGGCCGATGCCGCCGGTGACCATCAGGCCGACACCGCCACGGGCGCGCTCGGCGAAGTAAGCCGCCATACGCTCGAAGCCGCCCGGCTTCTCCTCCAGGCCGGTGTGCATGGAGCCCATCAGGGTGCGATTCTTCAGGGTGGTGAAACCGAGATCGAGCGGGGCCAGCAGGTGCGGGTAACGAGCAGTCATGGAAATCTCCACATCGCGGTGCAGTTCACGGGTTGCCGCGAGCTCAGCGGCACGCGGTCGGTTATGCAGCCAGACGATAAAGAGGCGGCCAGGCATGCTCAATGATCAAAACTGACAAGATAATGATCAAAGCTAGCAATTATCCTTGGCAGCGCCATGCAACCACCCTAACCTGCAATGCCGTCCAAGCGAACACCGGCGTGAACGCCTCCACGCCAGCAGCCGGATATTCAAGCTCATGAAGACCTCACGCGTGCGCCTCGGCGATCTGTCCGTCGGCTTCACCCAGGCGCTGGCCGAAGCCTTGCGCGAACAGGGCCAGCACCCCGAACCACTGCTCGAACAGTTCGGACTGGACGCCGCGCGCCTGAGCGAACCCCGCGCACGCCTTTCCATCCCGCGCTTCATGCGCCTTGGCCATAGCGCCATCAGCCTCAGCGGCAACCCTGCGCTGGGCCTGGACATGGGCCGCCACAGCCAGCTGGGACAGGTTGGCCTGGCCGGCATCTGCGCCGCTCAGGCGCCGGATCTGCGTGAAGCCGCGCGCGCCCTGACTCGCCTCGAGCCGCTTTACGCCGCCAACTATCGCGGCCGCTCAGGGTTCAGCGAGGATGCGCGCGGCGCCTGGCTGCACTTCTATTCCATCAGCCCGTACAACACCTACAACCGCTTCGTGGTGGATTCGGTACTGGCCGGCTGGCAACAGAATCTGGAGCAAGTGGTCGGACGCAGCATCGCCCTGGAGAAAGTCGAGATCGAGTTTCCGCCACCGGAGTATGGCGAGCGCTATGAAAACCAGTTCGGCTGTCCGGTGGAGTTCGCGGCCAGTGCCAACCGCCTGCGTCTGAGCAACGAAACCCTGGCTCTGCGTAACCCGCAGCACTGTCCCGGCACCTGGCAACATCTGTTGGAGTTGTGCGAGCGTGAACTGGATCAGCTGACCCGCACGCGCAGCCTGCGTGAACGGATCGTCCAGTTACTAGGCCCCATGCTGCATGGGCACGAGCCGGATCTGCAGGAGGTTGCTCGTAGCCTGCAACTGCCCAGCTGGACATTGCGCCGCAAGCTGGCCGAGGAAGGCACGCAGTTTCGCGCCATCGTCAATGACACCCGCCGCGACCTGGCCACGGCCTACATCCGCGACACCGAGCTGGCCTTCGGTGAAATCGCCTACCTGCTCGGCTTCGCCTCGGCCGAAGCCTTCCAACGCGCCTTCAAACGCTGGCTCGGGCAAACGCCTGGCGACTACCGCCGCGAACAACGGCGCACCGCCAGCGAAGCTCAGAGCTCCGTGGCGTCGTCTTCCACGTCGATTACGTCCTGATCGAAGCCGTCACGCTCGAGCAGTTCTTCCTGATAGTCATCCATTGGCTTTCTCCTGGGTCGCTTCATCATCTTTCGTTAGCAAGCTACGTTGTCAGTGTGAAGACAAGATGACGAAACGCCGCAGGACTGCGCCTCTGAATCACAGGTAATAAAAAATCGCCGGGAGCGATTTTTGACGTCGCTCTGCGACGGCCCGGAGGGTGACCGCCAGGGATGGCAGGGCACAAAAAACCCGTTGATCTTGCGATCAACGGGTTTCGTATATGGCGCAGCGGACGGGACTCGAACCCGCGACCCCCGGCGTGACAGGCCGGTATTCTAACCGACTGAACTACCGCTGCGTGTCGGCTGGACTTGCGTCCAAAGAACTCTTTTGCATCTGATGGCGCCCTTGCGGGCTTTGCCATCTCAAACCGACCTCGGTCGATCTGGGAAATAATGGCGCAGCGGACGGGACTCGAACCCGCGACCCCCGGCGTGACAGGCCGGTATTCTAACCGACTGAACTACCGCTGCGCGTCGGCTGGACTTGCGTCCAATTTCGCTAATGGTGGGTGGTGACGGGATCGAACCGCCGACCCTCTGCTTGTAAGGCAGATGCTCTCCCGGCTGAGCTAACCACCCCATGTGCCTTAGCGAGGCGCGCACTTTATGCAGGTGGCGACGCTAAGTCAACACCCTGCTTGAATTTTTTCTGAAAAAAGCGCGCCACACTCAATCCATCTCGCCGCACAACTCAGCCGCTCTCAAGAGCGCCGCCGTCAGACCGTGGCGCTCCCAATCGGTCAGTGCGGCAAAACGTTGATTGAACTCCGGCGGCATCAATGAAGGTGCCTGCTGAATCAGCTCACGACCGGCATCGCTGATCAGCAGCCACTGCCGGCGACGATCCTGATCGTCACGCTGGCGTTGCAACAGGCCGCGCTCTTCCAGGCGATCGAGCAAACCGGAAAGTGTCGCCGCCGTCAGGCTGACCCGACTGCTGAGCACACTGGCAGTCAATCGTGTCTCACTGGCCAGTACCTGCAGAACCATCAATTGCATGGGCGTCAGCCCGCCAAAACGGGCCAGACGCTTGGCATGCACCTCCCCCGCCTGCTGCAAACGTCGAAGGGCCTGAAAAAGAGGCAATTCGAACGCCATTACAGATGACAAATCTATTTCAACAGGAACTTTTTTATCACTCATAAGCACCAATTCATAGCAACCAAAACTTTGACATAAAAGCATTTTTTTGTTTTGGTGTAAAAGGTCCGGCGACGGACCACTCCCCAACGGAAACACCGGTAAGGAACTATGTGCGGAATAGCTGGAGAACTACGTTTTGATCGACGCCCCGCGGACCTGGCGGCTGTCGAACGCATCACCCACCACCTCGCCCCTCGCGGCCCAGATGCCCATGGTTTTCATAGCCAGGGCCCCATCGCCCTCGGTCATCGCCGCCTGAAGATCATGGATCTGGCCGAAGCCTCGGGCCAACCGATGATCGACAGCGATCTCGGTCTGTCCATGGTGTTCAACGGCGCCATCTACAACTATCCCGAGCTGCGTACCGAACTGGAGGCGCTGGGTTATCGTTTCTTCTCCGGCGGCGACACCGAAGTACTGCTCAAGGGCTATCACGCCTGGGGCGAAAAACTGCTGCCCAAGCTCAACGGCATGTTCGCCTTCGCCGTATGGGAGCGCGACAAACAAAGTCTGTTCATCGCCCGCGACCGCCTCGGCGTCAAGCCGCTGTACCTGTCGCGCACTGGTGAACGCCTGCGTTTCGCCTCTTCGCTACCAGCCCTGCTGCAAGGTGGCGACATCGCCAAGACGCTGGATGCCGTGGCCCTCAACCACTATCTGAACTTCCACGCCGTGGTACCGGCACCGCGGACCATCCTCGCCGGTGTGGAGAAACTGCCACCAGCGACCTGGATGCGCATCAACGCAGACGGCAAGAGCGAGCAGCACACCTGGTGGACGCTGCAATTCGGCCCGCAGGGCGAGGAAGCCGGCTACGGCTTTGAAGAATGGCGCGACCTCACCCTGCAAGCCATGCGCGAAGCCGTGGAGATTCGCCAGCGCGCCGCCGTGGATGTCGGCGTGCTGCTCTCCGGCGGCGTCGACTCGAGCATGCTGGTCGGCCTGCTGCGTGAAGCCGGCGTGGAAAACCTGCTGACCTTCTCCATCGGCTTTCAGGATGCCGGCGGTGAGCGCGGCGACGAGTTCCAATACTCGGACCTGATCGCCCAACGCTTCGCCACCCGCCACCATCAGTTGCGCATCGGCGAACACGAGATTCTCGAACAGCTGCCACAAGCCTTCCGCGCCATGAGCGAGCCGATGGTCAGCCACGACTGCATCGCCTTCTACCTGCTCTCGCGGGAAGTGGCCAAGCACTGCAAGGTGGTGCAAAGCGGCCAGGGCGCCGACGAACTGTTCGCCGGTTACCACTGGTACCCGCAGGTCGATGGCGCCAAGGATGCCTTCGCTGCCTACCGCGCTGCGTTCTTCGACCGCGAACATGACGAGTACGCCGCCTGCGTGCAGCCCGCCTGGCTGACCGGCGACATGGCCGGTGAGTTCGTCCGCGAACATTTCGCCATGCCCGGCGCCGATGCGGCGGTGGACAAGGCACTGCGCCTGGACAGCACGGTGATGCTGGTTGACGACCCGGTCAAACGCGTGGACAACATGACCATGGCCTGGGGCCTGGAGGCGCGCACGCCGTTCCTCGACTACCGCGTGGCCGAGCTGTCGGCGCGTATTCCGGCGCAGTTCAAGCTACCGGAAGGTGGCAAATACGTGCTCAAGGAAGCCGCACGCAAGGTCATCCCCAGCGAGGTGATCGATCGGCCCAAGGGTTACTTCCCGGTACCCGGCCTCAAGCACCTGGAAGGCACCACCCTCGGCTGGGTACGCGACCTGCTGCTCGACCCGAGTCAGGACCGCGGCCTGTTCAATCCGAGCATGCTCGACCAACTGCTGACCAATCCGCAAAGCCAGTTGACGCCGCTGCGCGGCTCCAAGCTGTGGCAGCTGGCAGCGCTCAACCTGTGGCTGAGCGAACAGGGTCTGTAAAGCAGGCAGGCGCGGCGTTCGCGCCGCGCCTGCCTGATCAACGGTCGTAGCCCGGATGCCATCCGGGGTTGTCGCGACTCAACACTCGATCCGGCTCAGACCGGAGGTAGAGATTAAGGACAACTCATGCGCTCCCCTGCCTTTAACCAACGCCTGATCCGCGGCCAAACGCCCTCCTACGAGCGTCTGCAGGCGCGCCTGGCCGAGGATCACAGCAGCAAACCCAGCCAGCCGCACGTCATTCATTGCGGCTGGGGCCGCCTGCTGATCGGCCACACCTACCCGGACGCCACGGCACTGGCCGATGCGCTGCTCGACGAACAACCCGGTGAACGCGATATCGCCCTGTACGTCGCCGCGCCGCATCAGGTGCTGGCCCACGCACCGCAGCAGTTGTTCCTCGACCCGTCCGACACGCTGCGTCTGTGGTTCACCGACTACCGCCCGGCGCGCCGCAGCTTTCGCGGCTTTCGCATCCGCCGCGCGCAGAACGAGGCGGACTGGCAAGCGATCAACTGCCTGTACCAGACCCGCGGCATGCTGCCGATCGACCCGGACAAACTCACGCCCTACAACGAAGGCGGCCCGACCTACTGGCTGGCCGAGGACGAAGACAGCGGTGCGGTGATCGGCAGCGTCATGGGCCTCAACCACCAGCGCGCCTTCCACGACCCGGAAAATGGCAGCAGCCTCTGGTGCCTGGCGGTGGACCCGCAATGCAGCCGGCCGGGCGTTGGCGAAGTATTGGTCCGTCATCTGATCGAACACGGCATGAGCCGTGGCCTGAGCTACCTCGACCTGTCGGTGCTGCACGACAACAAGCAGGCCAAGCGGCTGTACGCCAAGCTGGGTTTTCGCGAGCTGCAGACCTTCAGCCTCAAGCGCAAGAACGGGATCAACCAGCCGCTGTTCCTCGGCCCCGGCCCGCAGGCCGAACTCAACCCCTATGCGCGCATCATCGTCGACGAGGCGCTGCGTCGCGGCATCGAGGTGCAGGTCGACGATGCCGAAGCCGGGCTGTTCACCCTCAGCCATGGTGGCCGGCGCATTCGCTGCCGCGAATCGCTGTGCGACCTGACCAGCGCGGTAAGCATGACCCTGTGCCAGGACAAGCGCCTGACCCACCGCGCCCTGTCACGCGCGCGGCTCAGCGTGCCCGACCAGCGTCTGGCCAGCAGTGCCGAGGACAACGCGGCGTTTCTCGCTGAATACGGTGCGGTGGTGGTCAAACCGGTCGATGGCGAACAGGGCCAGGGCGTCGCCGTCGACTTGCGCACCCCCGGCGAGGTGCAGGAGGCCATCGAGCGCGCACGTGTATTCGACCAGCGCGTACTGCTGGAGAGCTACCACGAGGGCCACGACCTGCGCGTACTGGTGATCGGTTATGAAGTGGTGGCTGCAGCGATTCGCCGCCCGGCCGAAATCATCGGCGATGGCCGTCACAGCATCGGCGAGCTGATCGACGCGCAGAGCCGCCGCCGCCAGGCCGCTACCGGTGGCGAAAGCCGCATTCCCAAGGATGCCGAGACGCTACGCACCCTGCACGGCGCCGGCCTCGACTATGACAGCGTGCTGCCGGCCGGCCAGCGCCTGGCGGTGCGCAAGACCGCCAACCTGCACACCGGCGGCACTCTGGAGGATGTCACCGAGATTCTCCATCCGACCCTGCGCGATGCCGCGATCAAGGCCGCACGCGCTCTGGAAATTCCGGTGGTCGGCCTCGACCTGCTGGTGCCGGCTGCCGACCAGCCCGAGTACGTGTTCATCGAAGCCAACGAACGCGCCGGCCTGGCCAACCACGAACCGCAGCCGACCGCCGAGCGCTTCGTCGACCTGCTGTTCCCGCTCAGCCACGCCAACGCCTGAAGCTTTACCGCGCGGCGCGCCTGCAGGCGCGCCGGGCAAAGCGCTCCGCCAGATAGATCAAGGAGACTCCATGCAACAACTACCGGAACCCGATCTCGAATACCTGCAAAAGGTGCTGCTGGAAATGCTCGCCATTCCCAGCCCGACCGGTTTCACCGACACCATCGTGCGCTATGTCGCCGAGCGCCTGGAAGAACTGGAAATTCCCTTCGAGCTGACCCGCCGTGGCACCATCCGCGCCACCCTGCGCGGCCGTCAGAGCGAGTACGAACGCTTCGACCGTGCGGTTTCCGCGCACCTGGATACCATCGGCGCCATCGTCCGCGAGATCAAGGACAACGGTCGCCTAGGCCTGGCTCCAGTGGGCTGCTGGTCAAGCCGTTTCGCCGAGGGCAGCCGCGTCAGCCTGTTCACCGACAATGGCGTGATCCGCGGCAGCGTTCTGCCGCTGATGGCTTCCGGGCATGCTTTCAACACCGCAGTGGACACCATGCCGATCAGCTGGGACCACGTCGAACTGCGCCTGGACGCCTACTGCGCCACCCGTGCCGATTGCGATTCGCTGGGCATCTCAGTGGGTGATTTCGTCGCCTTCGACCCGCTGCCGGAGTTTTCCGAGAGCGGCCACATCAGCGCCCGTCACCTCGATGACAAGGCCGGCGTGGCCGCCCTGCTCGCCTCGCTCAAGGTAATTCGCGATCACGGCCTGCAACCGCTGATCGACTGCCACCCGCTGTTCACCATCACCGAGGAAGTCGGCTCCGGCGCCGCCGCCGCCCTGCCTTGGGATGTCAGCGAGTTCGTCGGCATCGATATCGCCCCGGTCGCGCCGGGCCAACAGTCCAGCGAACATGCCGTCAGCGTGGCCATGCAGGATTCCGGCGGTCCTTACGACTATCACCTGTCCCGCCAACTACTGCGCCTGGCCGCCGAGCAGGAGGTGGCAGTGCGCCGTGACCTGTTCCGCTACTACCACAGTGACGCGCAGTCGGCGGTGGCCGCCGGCCACGACATCCGCACCGCGCTGCTGGCTTTTGGCTGCGACGCCACCCACGGCTACGAGCGCACCCATATCGACAGCCTCAAGGCCCTCAGCCAGATCCTCACGGCCTACATGATGAGCCCGCCGGTATTCGCCAGCGACGCCCAGCCGGCTCAAGGCTCGCTGGAGCGTTTCAGCCACCAGCTGGAACACGATGCGCAGATGGAAAGCGACACCCGGGTGCCGCCGGTAGACAGCCTGGTCAAGCAACATGATCGGGACGCTTGAAGGGTTGCCCGCATAAGGGCAAAGTGACACGAAGGACTATAGGGGAGCTCAGGCTCCCCTTTTTATGGCCGCCATCAACCAGGCCAACCTTCGGGTCGTCGCCATGCGACGTTAAATCGACTACGGCCATCTGGCCTTCTGAGGTTCACGGATGCCTCGTCTATGTCTGGCTTTGCTGCTGTTCTGGCTTGCATGTCCGAGCTGGGCCCTCACGCCCGCGTCGCTGGACAGTGACGATCTGCGTTTTTCCCTGGGCCCTTACACCGGCTACTACGAGGACGTGGACGGCAGCCTCAGCGTCGAGCAGGTCCAGGCCCTGGATGACGGCGCCTTTCGCCGCCTCGACAGCGAGCACGCCAACCTCGGCAAGAATGCTTCGGCGTGGTGGTTCAAGGTTCGCCTGGTCAGCAGCCTCGATCACTCGTTGGGCGGCTACCTCGAAGTCAACTACCCGCTCCTCGATCACCTGCAGGTTTATCTGATCGACCCACAGGGCAAGCTTCTGCAGCAGGAAAGCGGTGACCACTTCGCCTTCTCGCAGCGCCCGGTGCAGGTCCGTAATTTCTGGTTTCCCATGCAAGTGGAGCCCGGGGTCAACACGCTGCTGATCCGCGTGGAAACCACCAGCACGGTGTTCGTGCCGCTGTTCTTTGCCACCTACGGCGCCAGCGCCGCCGCCCAGGAAAACCTCATGGGGCTGGCCGGCGCGTTCTACGGCGTGCTGTTCGCGATGTTCTGCTACAACCTGTTCCTTTACCTGTCGCTACGTGAATCGGCCTATCTCTGGTACCTGGCCTATAACCTAAACGTTGGCCTGCTCGCCGCCTGCTTCGACGGCATGCTGTTCAAGCTGCTCCCTGAACACGTGGCCTTGCAGTCGGTCAGCATCTACATCCTGATGTACGTGCATTGCCTCACGGCCATCCAGTTCAGCCGGCACTTCCTGCACGCCCGTCAGTATTTTCCGAGGCTCGATACCGGCCTGCGGCTGCTGATGCTGCTGTGTATGGGCTGCCTGCTGTCGGTACCGCTGATCGGCTTCGCCGCCTGGAACATCCTGGCCAGCGTGACCGTCTCCCTGGTGTCGCTGATCCTGCTGCTCACCGGCATCTACATCTGGCGCCGGGGCGTGCGCTACGGCTCCTACTACACCCTGGCCTGGGCCATCCTGCTGTTCGCCTTCATCCAGGCCACCACCGGTTCATTGGGCCTGGAGGTGTTCGGCGTATTCGGCGCCACGGCGGTGAAGATCGGCGTCACCATCGAGCTGATCACCTTGTCCATCGGCCTGGCCGACCGCATCAACCTGCTCAAGGAGGAAGGTTTCCAGTCGCGCCGCGCCGCCGAGCAGGCAGCGTTCGAGAGCCAGGCCAAGAGCCGCTTCCTGGCCAAGATGAGCCACGAGATCCGCACGCCGCTCAATGGCGTACTGGGCATGCTGCAACTGCTGCGCGAGACACCGCTGGATCGCAGTCAGCGTTTCTATGTCGACACCATCTCCAGCTCCGGCAGCTCACTGATGGCGGTGATCAACGACATCCTCGACTACGCCCGTATCGAGTCCGGAAAGCTCAGCCTGGAACAGATCGAGTTTGACCTCGAAGACATGATCTCCGACACCCTCAGCCTGTTCACCGGCCAGGCTCTGGACAAGCACCTGCGTCTCTATGTCAGCCTGGAAAACGGCGTACCCCGGCGGACTCAGGGCGACCCGACACGCCTCAAGCAGGTGCTGATGAACCTGCTCAGCAACGCTCTGAAATTCACTGCTGAAGGACACGTGGCCATCAGTGTCAGCCGCCGCAGTGACAGTCACGGCGCCCCGCATCTGGTGTTCGCCGTCAGCGACAGCGGCATTGGCATCAGCGAACAGGCGCTGGCGCAGTTGTTCGAATCCTTCGCCCAGGGCGACTCCAGCACCACCCGCCGTTACGGCGGCAGCGGCCTGGGCCTGGCCATCAGCAAGGAACTGGTGGAGATGATGGGGGGACGAATCGAGGTGCAGAGCACTCTCGGTCAGGGCACCCGCTTCGCCTTTGATATACCCTTGCTGGCCGAACCGGAGGCGCCTGACGAACTCAGCGGCCTGCTGGCCGGGCGCACGGCTCTACTCGCCTCGCTGGATGGCCTGGGGCTGGACGCCATGAGTCGCCTGCTCGGGCGCTGGGGCATGCGCACCGAGCGCTGCCAGACACCGGAGCGCCTGCAGGACTACCTGGAGGATTTCGCCGCGCCGCCATTGCTGATATTGATGGCGCCCTGGCCGGGCGGGGTGAACCACTGGCTCGACTCGCTCAGGCCCATGCTGCAACCGCAGCAGCGTGTGCTGCTGGTCTGCCCGCCCGAAGCCTGCCGGCAGCTACCCGCCAGCCATGGCCTGCGCCTGCAACACCTGGCCCAGCCCGTGGCGATCAACGCCCTGCGCCAGGCACTGAACGGGCTGTATGAAGAACCCAGAGCAAAGGTACATCGATTGGTGAGAGAAGTACGCAGCGACAATGGCAATGCCCCCTGCATCCTGGTGGCGGAGGACAACCCGGTGAACCAACTCGTGGTTCAGGGTTTTCTCAAGAAGCGCGGCTACAACGTGCGTCTGGTGACCGACGGCCAGGCTGCAGTGGACGAGTATGGTCGCGCTCCGGACGCCGTTCAGCTGATCCTGATGGATTGTGAAATGCCGGTTATGGACGGCTTCGAAGCGACCCGCCAGATACGTCGTCTGGAACGTAGCAAGAAATGGGGCGCGGTCCCCATCATTGCCCTGACCGCACATATCCTCGAAGAGCACCGGCAGCATGGCCTGGATGCCGGCATGGATGATTTTCTCGGCAAACCCCTGGACAGCGGCCTGCTTTACAGCACGCTGGAGCGCCACCTCAACCGACACAGTGCCTGACGGGCGGATTGGCTCGCAGCGGCAGGCGCTCTGCCTCTATCATGAGCGTCTACCACTGGAGCCCGTTCGCTGTGCTGATCCCCGCCCACCTGTTGCAAGCCGACACCCTCACCGCCCTGATCGAAGACTTCGTCACCCGCGACGGCACCGACAACGGTGACGAGACTCCGCTGGAAACCCGCGTACAGCGCGTACGCCGCGCCCTGGACAAGGGCGAGGCGGTGATCGTGTTCGACCCCGACAGCCAGCAGTGCCAGTTGGCGATGAAGCGCGACGTGCCGAAAGAGTGGCTGGACGCTCTGAACGACGACCTCAGTGATTGACCGTATGCGCCAGCATCACCGATAGCTGGCACAGTGGCCGGCCGCTCTCGGCCTGCCATTGATTGAAGGCCGCCTGCACGGCGGCCAGGTCCTTCTGGCTGGTCGGCGCCTTGTCGATGATGTCCTGAGCCTTTAGCGCGGCCACCATGTCGTCGGTGGGGATGAAGGTGTCCTTGCCGACCATGCGCAGGAAGCGCGGCGCGGACAGGCCACCCAGTTGGCTGCCGTGCTTGGCCAGGTACTTCCAGAGACCAACGATATCGCTTGCCGGCCAGTCCGCGACGAGGGCGCCGAAACTGCCTTTCTCGCGACGGACATCGAGGATGAACTGGGCGTTGCGCGGCACGCTCTTTAGCTTGCCCAGGTGGCGAATCAGCCGTGCATCCTGCATCAGGTTCTCCAGCCTCTCGGCGCCCATCAGCACCACCTTCTCCGGGTCAAAGCCAAAGAACACCTCTTCGAACGCCGGCCACTTGGCGTCCACCAGACTGTGCTTGAGCCCGGCGCGGAAGATGCGCAGGCTGATCAACGACAGATAGCGGTCGTCACTCAGCGCACGCAGTTCGGCATCGCTGCGCGGCTGCGGCAGCATCGCCTGCAGTGCCTTCTCCGAACCGAAGCGGTTAAGGCAGAACTCGTGCAGCCATTTGTAATCACGCATGAATCGAATCTCTCACGAAACGGATGACGAAGCCTGCACGCAGGCAGCACCACAGTTCAAGCCCTGTGGGAGTCCCGCCCCGGGGCGAAGCTCTTTGCCTGTGCGCCTCAGGCAAAGAGCACATTCGCCGCGAGGCGCGGCTTCTACAGCAAAGCGCCGCGCAAACGCTCGGCAGCCAGGCGCAAGGAGGCTTCGGTGCCCTCCCAACCCAGGCAGCCATCGGTAATCGACACGCCGTAGCGCAACTCGCCCGACAACGCCTGGCAACCGTCGAACAAGTGGCTTTCCAGCATCACCCCGCGCAGGCTGCTGTCACCTGCCAGCCGCTGATCGATCACGCTGTCCAACACCGCTGGCTGACGCAGCGGGTCCTTACCGCTGTTGGCATGGCTGCAGTCGACCATGATGCGCGGGGCAATACCCTGGCGCTGCAGCGCTTCACGCGCGTCAGCGACGCTGACTGGGTCATGGTTTGGTGCACCGTGACCGCCACGCAGCACCAGGTGGGTATCCGGATTGCCGGCGGTATGCAGCAGCGCCGGATGGCCAAGCTCATCGATGCCGAAGTGCTGATGCGGATGCGCTGCCGAACGCATGGCGTCGCAGGCGATGCCGACGCTGCCATCGGTGCCGTTCTTGAAGCCGACCGGCAGATCCAGACCACTGACCATTTCACGGTGCACCTGCGACTCGCTGGTGCGTGCGCCAATTGCTGCCCAGCCAAGCAGATCATCGAAGTAGCCGGCGGCCAGCGGTTGCAGCAGCTCAGTGGCCAGTGGCAGGCCGCGCGTCAGGATATCCAGCATCAATTGCCGTGATTGGCGCAGCCCTTCGGCCATGTCGCCACTGCCGTCGAGATGCGGGTCGTACAGCAGGCCCTTCCACCCCACCGTGGTACGCGGCTTCTCCACGTAGGCGCGCATCACCAGCAACAGCTGGTCTTCGACCTGCGGTTTGAGCGCGGCGAGGCGCTCGGCGTATTCGAGCGCCGAGGCCGGGTCATGCAGGGAGCAGGGGCCGACGACGACGAGCAGACGCGAATCCTCGCCATTGAGCACGGCACGAATGGCGGCACGGTCAGCGGAGATGCGTTCGGCAAGCAGACTGGGCAACGGCAGGCGCTGGCGCAGGACGGCGGGACTGGGCAGCGGCTGAGCGCTGCGACGGACGATGGAGGTGGCGCGGGAAACGAGTTGAGCGGAGATGGAAGCGTTCATGATCTGGCAATTCCTTGGCCGGTGCGGTCGATGCCGCAGCGGTGCTATCTGGTTGTTCGTTCGAGTGGTATCAGGGCGGCAGTGACGCTGCTAAATCGCCAGTCGTAGCGGTAGTTGCGGTAATAACGGTTCATCTGTGAGTCCTCGATCTGTGGCCGTTTTCGGCCGAAAAAAACAAAACCCCCGGTCGGGTTGCCGACCGGGGGTTTTGTGGAAAACGTCTCTGGTGGCGACCCTGTTCTGCTAGGCCGCCTGTGGGGTATCAGGCGCGCCTGTGGCTAAACCAATACCCAAAGAAATAATACGCCGCAGCCACGAGCGCCTGCATACGAGCCAGCGCAGCGCGAGAGGCACCGGCTTGCAGCATGGACAGGAGGTTGAGGCTGGCGGACATGGAATTCTCCAAAACGATGGCTGAACCTTACTCCAGGC
Organism: Pseudomonas pichavaramensis; assembly: GCF_050473265.1. Classification (NCBI taxonomy): domain Bacteria; kingdom Pseudomonadati; phylum Pseudomonadota; class Gammaproteobacteria; order Pseudomonadales; family Pseudomonadaceae; genus Pseudomonas; species Pseudomonas pichavaramensis. Next base: position 464,105 of record NZ_JBJKFJ010000002.1, read on the forward strand.
TTTGACAGCCTGGCAAGCGTCGCGGCTAAAGCTCCTCCCACAAGCGATGCGAACCGTGGGAGCGGTTTCAACCGTGATGCGTTACAGGCTCATCACGTCGAGAAAACGCGGCGTGGCACTGTCGTCGATCTTCAGGCTCTTGAAGTCGAACAGATTGCGGTCGGCCAGCTGCGACGGATGCACGTTCTGCAGCGAGCGGAACATGATCTCGACACGGCCGGGGCTCTTGCGTTCCCACTCCTGCAGCATCTCCTTGACCACCTGGCGCTGCAGGTTCTCCTGCGAACCGCACAGGTTGCACGGGATGATGGGGAATTCCTTGAGCTGGCTGTAGGCCTCGATGTCCGCCTCGGCGCAGTAGGCCAGCGGGCGGATCACCACGTTGCGGCCGTCATCGGAGAGCAGCTTGGGCGGCATGGCCTTGAGCGTGCCGCCGTAGAACATGTTGAGGAAGAAGGTTTCCAGGATGTCGTCGCGGTGGTGCCCCAGCGCCATCTTGGTCGCACCGATCTCGTCGGCGTAGGTGTACAGCGTGCCGCGACGCAGACGCGAGCACAGCGAGCAAGTGGTCTTGCCCTCGGGAATCTTCTCCTTGACCACCGAGTAGGTGTCCTTCTCGATGATGTGGTACTGCACACCGATGGATTCCAGGTAGGCCGGCAGCACGTGCTCGGGGAAGCCCGGCTGCTTCTGGTCCATGTTCACCGCGACGATCTCGAACTTGATCGGCGCCACCTTCTGCAGGTACAGCAGCACGTCGAGCATGGTGTAGCTGTCCTTGCCGCCGGACAGGCAGACCATCACCTTGTCGCCATCCTCGATCATGTTGAAATCGGTGATGGCCTCGCCGGCCAGGCGGCGAATGCGCTTCTGCAGTTTGTTCTGGTTGACCGAAAGGGTGCCCATGGTGCGTCGAAATCCGAGGGGGTGGGAACGAAAGCGCGACATTTTACGCACAATGGCGTCTCGCCCCTACCCCACCGGCAACGAAATGCTAGGCTCGGCCGATGAATGACGACCTAGACCCCACTCAGGACCTCGCCGAGCAGGTGCTGCAGTTGTTGCAAGCCGCTCCCGAGGGGCTTGCCGAATACGCATTGATCCAGCAACTGAAAGAGCGCCACAGCGGCCATATCCCCAACTTGCCGCTGGCCGACAAGCTGGTGCTGTTCCGCACTCATTTTCTGCTGTTCAACGCCCTTTATCGACTGCGCGAACGGCTCTGGCAACAAGGCAGCCATCTGCTGCAGATCAGCCCGCTGTGCATTCGCCTGCTTCCGTATGAACCAGGTAGTGCGGCGCTGAGCGAACGCGACGAACTGCGCGACTACTACCTCGACATGAGCCAGTTGCGCGACACCGACGAGCGCGACGTCGAACGCCTGCTGACCAGCTTCTGGACGCGCATGCAGGGGGGAGACGAGAAGCAGGCTGCGTTGGAACTCTTCGAGCTGGGGGACGAACGGTCCCTCGACCTGCCACGAATCAAGCTGCGCTACCGACAGATGGTCAGCCAGCACCATCCAGACCGAGGCGGCAGCACAGAGCGGCTGCAGTCGATCAACCTGGCGATGGAAATTCTAGAGCGCTATTACCACTGATCCACAGAGAGCGATTTGCTCTAAAGCCAGACACCACGCCTGCTTCAGCCCCTGCCTATACTGCGACATAAGGTCGCATTGAATCGGCCTGGCCACCCGGTAGCGCTGCACACGCGCGCCGGGCGTCCGCTGGGGGGCGACCGTCATAAGAATGAGGAGGTGTCTGGCATGATCCACCACGTTTGGGGGCTCTTCACCCACCCTGATCAGGAATGGCAAGAAATCCGTGGCGAGGAAGAATCCATCAGCCACATGTACCTGACCCACGTGCTGATTCTTGCGGCCATCCCCGCAATTTCGGCCTACATCGGCACCACCCAGGTCGGCTGGGCCATTGGCGATCGAACGCCGGTGATGCTCACCGAGAGCAGTGCGATGGTGATGACCATCATGTCGTACCTGGCCATGCTCGCTGGCGTCGCTGTGATGGGGGCTTTCATCCACTGGATGGCGCGCACCTACGATGCCAATCCCAGCCTGACCCAATGCGTCGTCTTCGCCGCCTACACCGCAACACCGCTGTTCATAGGAGGACTCGCAGCGCTCTATCCACACCTGTGGCTGGGCATGGTCGTCGGGACGGTCGCGATCTGCTACACGGTCTACCTGCTTTACGTTGGCATACCAACCTTCATGAACATTCCAGACGATGAAGGCTTCATGTTCTCCAGCTCCGTATTGGCTGTGGGCCTGGTGGTGCTGGTGGCGATGATCGCTAGCTCTGTAGTTCTCTGGGGAATGGGCATAGGCCCGGTCTACACCAGCTGATGCTGCAACGCTGCAAAAAGACCGCCTCAAGGGCGGTCTTTTCATTTCCGTCATTTGCGAGAAATTTGAGTTGAACCCTCGTTCCGCATGACTGCCCGATATTAAAAGGTAGTCAATGGACGGTCATCCCATGTACGCGAACCTTTATACCCTTCTAACCCGCCCGGACCGTGCCTGGACGGCCATTCGCCAGGACGAGGAACACAACAGCGCCAATTATTTGCCGTACCTGTTGCTTTTCAGCCTGCTGCCGGCGATCTGTCTGTTCATCGGTACCCACTGGGTAGGTTGGAGCCTGGTGGACGAAGAACGTATCCACCTGGAATCGACCAGCGCCCTGCAGTTGAGTGTGCTGCTGTACCTGGCAACGCTGATCGGTGTTTTCATAATGGGTTACTTCCTGCGCTACATGTCGCGCACCTTCGAGGCCAGGCCTACGTTCAACCAATGCATCGGTTTCATAGCCTACGCCTGTACGCCATTCTTTCTGGCGGGGATCGCTGCGCTCTATCCTGCCCGCTGGCTGGCGATACTGGTTCTGCTGCTGGCCTGTGCACATGCCTCCTATCTGATCTATATCGGGCTGCCGCGTTTCATGCGCATCGACAATCAGCAGGGCTTCCTCTACGCCTCGTCGATGATAGGCGTCGGTCTGCTGGTAGTGGTTACGATATTGGTCGGCATGATTCTGTTCTGGTCCTATACCCTCCAGCCGGACTATCAGCGAACGGTCGATCAGGATCAGAGCCGCGGCACGCAGCAGGAGCGTATGCAACCGCCAGGAGACGAGTGATACCTGCGCAGCCGGGCTGCTTGCGGCATAATTCGCCCTCAGCCCGTACCTGCGCCAGTCATGCCCGAACAGATTCACGCCCGAGTCGAAGCCTGCTATCAGCAGGCGGAAGCTTTTTTCAAGCAACGCTTCGCCCGCCCCGAGATCAGCTTCAAGTTGCGTGGTCAGAAGGCGGGTGTCGCGCATCTGACGGAAAACAAGCTGCGCTTCAATCTGCAGCTGTACCGCGACAACCACGAGGATTTCCTGCGCCAGACGGTACCTCACGAAGTCGCTCACATGATCGCCCACCAGCTGTTCGGCCCACGTATCCAGCCGCACGGCGAAGAGTGGCAACTGATCATGCGCGGCGTATACGAGCTGCCGCCGCATCGCTGCCACAGCTATGAAGTCGAACGGCGCAAGGTCAACCGCTTCATCTACCGCTGCAGTTGCGTGGATGGCGAGTTTCCCTTCACCGCTCAGCGTCATGCGCTGGTGGCCAAGGGGCGCCGCTACTACTGCAGACGCTGCAAGGTGACGCTGACCTTCAGCGGTGAACAGCGCCTGGAGTGATGAAGGAAACTCCATAATGCTTCGGTGCGCGGCGCACTCTATGCCTGTACCGACATCCCGTAGGGTGCGCTGTGCGCACCGACATTGCCAGACAGCGGGCCTTTCGACTCAACCCAGCGCCCTGGCCCTCCTCAATGCCGCGATCTGTTCAGCGTCATAACCCAGCTCGGCCAGCACCTGCTCGGTATGCGCACCGACCGCAGCACCGACATGCCGGGGTGGCGGCAAGCCCTCCGAGAATTTCAGCGGGCAGGCCAGTTGCGCCTGCGCCGGCAGCCCCTCGCGCGGCACCTCGACCACAAGCTCACGGGACCTGATCTGCGGATGCGCCACCGCCTCGGAGAGTGGCAGCATGGGCTCGACGCAGGCGTCCAGCTCAGCGAAAACCTCGCACCATTGCGCGAAGTCGCGCTTCTCGATCTCGATCTCGATCTCGCGCTTGAGCGCACGCTGATCCTCCGGCTTGGGCGACAGCCCGCGCGCCGCCAGCTCGGGACGGCCGATGGCGGCGCAGAACTGCTGCATGAACTGTGGCTCCAGGCTGCCGACAGAGAACCAGCGGCCGTCGCGCGTGCGGTAGTAGTCATAGAAACTGCCGCCGTTGAGCGCCTGATTCTCCATGTTCGGCTCCATACCGCCGCCCAGGTAGCCTGCGCCCGCCATGCCATGCAGGCTGAAGGCGCAGTCGGTCATGCTCACGTCGACCTGCTGCCCAAGACCGGTGACCTGACGCTGCACCACGGCGGCGAGCAGGCCGATCACCCCATGCAGCGAGCCGCCGGCCAGGTCCGCCAACTGCACGCCCAGTGGCAGCGGACCGCTATCGGCGCGCCCGGTATAGCTGGCGATGCCGGCCAATGCGAGGTAGTTGATGTCGTGCCCGGCGCGATCACGATACGGCCCGCTCTGGCCATAACCGGTGATCGACACGTAGATCAGCCGCGGGTTGATCGCCTTGAGCGCCTCGTAGCCGACGCCCAGCTTGTCCATCACACCGGGGCGAAACTGCTCCAGCACGATGTCGTACTCGCTCACCAGTTGCTTGACCACTTCCACGGCCTCGGGGCGCTTGAGGTCCAGGGCGATACTGCGCTTGTTGCGGTTCAGGTAGGCGTGGCTGGTGGAGGTACCGCCATCGTGCGGAGGCAGTACGCGCACCAGGTCCATGCGCGTCGGCGACTCCACCCGCAGCACCTCGGCGCCCATATCGGCCAGCAGCAGCGAGGCGAACGGCCCCGGCAGCAGGGTGGAGAAGTCGAGAACCTTCAACGAAGACAGTGGGCCGCTCATGGCGTCTCCTGATAAGTGACCGGGTGGCCGACGCGGCGGCAGCGTTCATACGCCCCCGCAACGCCGATGCGCTGATCGCTCCTGCGCGACCTTACAGCTTCATGCCACGGCTGATGATTTCCTTCATGATCTCCGACGTACCGGCGAAGATGCGCTGGATGCGCGCGTTCGCGTACATCTTGCAGATCGGATACTCCCACATGTAGCCCCAACCGCCATGCAGCTGTACACCCTCGTCGACGACCTTGCCGAGCAGCTCAGTGGTGAACAGCTTGGCCTCGGCAGCCACTTCCGGGCTGAGCTGCTTCTGGTTGTGGTCCATCACACAGCGGTCGGTGAACACCTGCGCCACGTCGATCTGCGTGCGCATCTCGGCGAGCTTGAAGCGGGTGTTCTGAAAGTGCGCCACCGGGCGACCGAAGGCCTGGCGTTCCCTGACGTACTCGACGGTCGTTTGCAGCGCCGCCTCGGCCCCGGCCACCGCTCCACAGGCGTTGGTCAGGCGCTCCTGGGCCAGCATGTTCATCAGGTAGAAAAAGCCGCCCTTGGCGTCGCCGAGCAGGTTCTCCTTGGGCACCTTGACCTCGTTGAAGAACAGCTCGGCGGTGTCCTGGCTGTGCATGCCGAGCTTCTTCAACTTCTTGCCACGCTCGAAGCCCGGCATGCCACGCTCGACCAGGAACAGGCCCATGGCGTGCTTGTTGCCCGGATCGGTCTTGGCCGCGACGATCACCACGTCGGCCAGGTAGCCGTTGGAGATGAACACCTTGGAGCCGTTGAGCAGCCAGTGGTCGCCCTTGTCCACCGCCGTGGTGCGCATGCCGGCCAGATCGGAGCCGGCAGCGGGCTCGGTCATCGCCACGGCCAGGATGCTCTCGCCACGGATGATGCCTGGCAGCAGGCGCGCCTTCTGCTCGGCATTGCCGTATTCGGCGATATAGGGGCCGCATAGCGCCGAGTGCAACGGAATCATGAAACCCGGTTCGTTGATGCGCGCCAGCTCCTCGCACATGATCTGCTCGTAGCGAAAGTCCTTGAGCCCCGTGCCGCCATATTCCTCATCCGCCCAGGGCAGCAGGAAGCCCATCTCGCCGGCCTTGCGCCACACGCTGCGATCCACCACTCCGGCCTCTTCCCAGGCGTCCTGATGGGGCACCACCTCCTTGTCCAGGAATGCCGCGAAGGCATCGCGAAACAGCTTGTGCTCGGTGTCGAAATGGTTGCGTTGCATGGGGCGGGTCCTCCGCTGTTCTTATGAGCCAGAGGTTAAGTGCCGCCCCGCTGCCCCTCAATGACCCATGCGCTCAGCCTGAATTGACCCAATCGCTCGGCCGGCTTGCCGCCGCGAACGCCTGCCGCCTAACATCGGTGCCCCTCGACAGCGGAAAGCCAGCATGCGCGAACGCACCATCGCCAGCCACTTCGTCCGAGCAGCGCTGCGCGGTGCCGGACGCCGCGGCCTCGCCTGCGACGCGATACTGCGCCAGGCCGGTATCCAGCCGGCCGTGCTGGTGGAGCCGCGCGCACGCATCGCTCCCGAACAATTCGCCCGGCTGATGCAGTTGCTCTGGGAGGCACTGGACGACGAGTACCTCGGTTTCGGGCGCCAGCCCAGCAAACGCGGCACCTTCGCCATGATGGGCCACGCCATCATCCATTGCCGCAGCCTGGAAAAGGCCCTGAGCCGTGGCGCCCTGTTCTATGGCCTGTTCCCAGATGCACCGAGCATTCACCTGCAGCGCGAAGGCGACTGGGCGCGGCTGAGCGTGGACGACAGCACGCTATGGGACCCGGATCACTTTCTGGTAGAAAGCCTGCTGGTGATCTGGCACCGCCTCGGCAGCTGGCTGATTGGCCAGCGCATCCGCCTAGAGGAAGCCACCTTCGCCTACCCCGAGCCGGAACACTCTGCCGAGTACGAACTGCTGTTTCCCTGCAGCCGACGCTTCGCCGCCGGGCAGACCAGCCTGCTGTTTCATGCCCGTTACCTGGCCATGCCGCTGCTGCAGGACGAACGCACGCTCAAGCAGTTTCTCGAACACTCCCCGGCCGACCTGCTGGCGCGCCCCGATGGCGGCGACAGCCTGATCAGCCAGATTCGCCGCCTGCTCGGGCGCGACTGCCGTACCTGGCCCGACCTCGAGCAGGTCGCCCATCAGTTGCACACCAGCCCGCAGACCCTGCGTCGTCACCTGCGAGAAGAGGGCACCAGCTTCCAGGAACTCAAGGATCACCTGCGCCGCGACCTGGCCATCTATCACCTGGGGCGCGACGAACTGGCCATTCAGGACATCGCCGAACAGCTCGGTTTCTCCGAGCCTTCGGCTTTTCATCGGGCATTCAAGAAATGGACGGGGCTGACACCCGGGGCGTATCGGGCACAGGAAGGATGAGCGCCGCTCACGCTGAGTTCAGTCGTACAGACGCACCCTGAAACAGGCGCCGCCCAGTTCGGAGTCTTCCAGGCTCATTTCGCCGTCGTAGCTCTCGATGATGTCTTCGACCACCGCCAGGCCGATGCCCTGCCCCGGATTCTGCGCGTCCAGCCGCTCGCCCCGCTGCAGCACACGCTCACGCTGATTCTGCGGCACACCGGGCCCGTCATCCTCGATGGTGATCAGGCATCCGCCGACCAGTGGCTGCAGCCTGATCCGCACCCGATGCAGGCAAAGCCGATAAGCGTTCTCCAGCAGGTTGCCAAGCAGCTCCATCAAGGCACCACGCTCCATGGTGACCCAGCTGTGCTCGGGCACCTCCAGCGTGGTCTCCACCTGTTTGTCGAGATAGACCTTGTCCAGCGAACGGCACAGCCCCTCCAGCAGGGGCCAGACCTGCTCGCGATGGCGCACCAGGCCACTGCGTCTCAGGCTGGCACGCTGCAACTGGTAGCCGACCTGCTGGCTCATACGTTCGATCTGCGCCTGCATCAGCTGCGCCTGCTCGCGAGTGCCCTCCTGGGCAGAGAGGGTTTCACCGATGCCCTGTAGTACGCTCAACGGCGTCTTCAGGCTATGGGCGAGGTCTTCGAGCGAGTCGCGATAGCGCTCACGCTGGCGCCGTTCACTGTCGAGCAGACGGTTGAGGGAATTGGTCAGGCGCAGCAATTCACGCGGGTGCTCGTCACTCAGGCGCTGGCGGGTACCGGCTTCTACACCATCGAGTTCGTCACTCAAGCCCCGCAGGCTACGAAAGCCCCAGGTCAGACCGAACCACAACAGGCCTAGCAGCACCAACAGGGCGATCCCCAGCCACAGACGCAACTGCCAGGCAAAGCCATCGAACAGGCTCTGATACTCGCGGGTCGGCTGCATGGTGACGATGCTCAGGGCCGTTTCATCGCCACGCAGCAAGTCCACCTCGATGTCGTACACGAAATACTCGTGGCCACTGTTGTCCTGAATGCGTATGAACTCGTGGCCTCGACCATCATAGTGCGGCAGGTAACGCACCAGTTCATCGATGGAAGAGCGGGAACGCCAGAGCATGGTGCCTTCCCGGTCGAAGATGAAACCCAACAGGTGTGAATCGAGGTTGTCGAATTCCTCGTCCGGCATCTTGTCGGGCATATGCAGGCGGCCTTCGTGGATACGCGCAGCCGATATCAGGGCCGCGGCGTCGGAGGCCAGGCGCTTCTCCACGGTCTGCTCCAGGGCCATCAGGAAAACGCCCTGCAACACCGGCATCAGCGACAGCATGAACAACATCGCCAGGGCCGCACTGGCCAGCATCAAGCGCAGGCGCAACGAGCCAAAGCGAATGCGCAATCTGCGCAGGAAGGCTCGCGCCCGTCTCACTTGCAGCGCTCGTTGAACATGTAGCCCTGTCCCCGTACGGTCTCGATCGGCTTACCGCTCAATACCGCCTCCAACTTGCGCCGCAAACGACCGACCAGCACCTCGATGACGTTGGGGTCGCGCTCGTCGTCACCCGGATAAAGCTGTTCCATCAGACGCTCTTTGGCCACCACCTGCTGGTGATGCAGCATGAGGTACTCAAGGATGCGGTACTCGTAGGCCGTCAGCTGCAGGGACTGCCCGTCGACACTTGCCTGCTTGCGGTTGAGATCGAGCACCAGCACGCCAGCCTCGATGGTCGATTTGGTGAAACCTGAAGACCTGCGCAGCAAGGCGTTCAGGCGTGCCTCCAACTCCTCGAACTGAAACGGTTTGACCACGTAGTCATCCGCGCCACAGGAAAGTCCTTCAACTTTGTCCTGCCAGTTACCACGCGCGGTCAGAATCAGGATCGGAAAGCTCTTGTCCTGGCTGCGCAACTGACGAATCAACTCGATTCCGCTCATGCCCGGCAGACCAAGATCGACCAGCGCGAGGTCATGGTTGAACGACTCGGTGCGCTGCAACGCCTCTTCTGCAGTGCGCACGGCATCCACCACATGCCCGTTTTCACTGAGGCGAGTGAACAGATGGTGACGCAGCAACGCCTCATCCTCCACCACCAGCAATTTCATGATTTTCTCCCTTCCCTCGGCAATACGAAGGCCGGGCAGATGCCCGGCCAGACAAACGAAAGCGCTATCAAAAGGCGTGATTGAGACTGCGTACAAACGCAGCGCTGATCATAAGCTCTGCGGCATTGGTTCTGCAGATCGGTTCAGCCAGACTTGGCAATTCGACCGATACCGTCGTCGCCCGGAACACATGGATAACACCAGCCCAGACGGAATTGGCGATTCGGTTTCGGTCGCGGCCTACTCGACAACGACTTTGGCGAAAGGCTACTCACGCACGGTGAATCTTGCTTGAACCTGCACTGAATAGTCAGCAAACAGCCTATATACGCCGCACCAGGGCGCCTGCCAGCACGAACAGCGAAGCCAGCACGGCGAGCAAGGCCAACCATCCGGCATGTTCCCAGACATAGCCGCCGACATAGCCGACCAGGCTGGAACCCAGGTAATAGGCACAGAGGTAAAGCGCCGACGCCTGGGCCTTGGCACCCTTAGCGTGAATACCGACCTGCCCGCTGGCGACCGCGTGCGCGGCGAAAAAACCAAGGGTAAACAGCGCAAGCCCGGCGACCACCGCCCCCAGCCAGGGCGCGACGCACAACCCAACGCCCAGTAGCATCAGGCCGATGCCACCCGACAGCACCTGCCGAGCCCCGAAGCGCGGCACCAGGCGTCCCGCCCAACCGGCACTGAAGATACCCAGCAGATAGACGGTGAACAGCATGCCGATCACCGTTGCCGACAGGTTGAACGGCTCAGCGGCCAGGCGAAAGCCCACATAGTTGAACAAGGCAACGAATCCGCCCATCAACAGAAACGCCAGCGCGAACAGCACGCGCAAGCGCGGGTTGCCCAGATGCAGGGCGAAGTTACGCAACAGCCCGCGCATGGACAGCGGCTGAGCAGAGAAATGCCGGGACGGCGGCAGCAGCCAGAGAAACAGTCCCAACGCCAGCAACCCCAGACCAGCGATACCACCCAGCGCCCACGGCCAGCCCCCCAGATCACTCAGCAGGCCAGCCAACAGACGACCAAGCAAACCGCCAAGCGCCGTACCACCGATATACAGCCCCATGGCGGCCGGCAGAGCCTCAGGGTCGAACTCTTCACCGACATAGGCCATGGCCAAGGCCGGCAACCCACTCAGTGCCAGCCCCAGCAGCGCCCGGAGAATCAGCAGGCTGCCCCACTCCTCCACCAGCGCACAGGCGATCCCCAACAGCGCCGCCAAACCGAGGGCGCAGGCCATGACCGGCTTGCGCCCCCAGCTCTCGGCCAACGCACCAGATACCAGCAGGCACAGGGCGAGACTCAGGGTGGTCAATGACAAGGCCAGACTGCTACTGGCCGCAGAAACACGAAAGTGCGCGGCCAGCAGTGGCAGCAGCGGCTGCACACAGTAGAGCATGGCGAAGGTGGCGAAGCCGGCGCAGAACAGCGCCAGAGTGGCACGCCGGTAACCGGCGCTGCCACGAACGAGGTGGGTAGCGGACATCAGGCAAACTCATGAATCACGGCGCAGATTCGGCCGGAGCAAAAGCTTAGCATGCTACCTATCGCTGCGACTGCTTGTCGCAGCGCTTTTTGTTGTCTGCCATCCATGGCGACAACCCTTCGAGTCTCCGCGGGGCGACGTCAAACGCCTCTGCGGAAGTTTTTATCGACTCGCTACGGGTTGCGTAGCCGCTGCAGATGGGCCTGCAGGCCGGCAGAAGTCTGCTCGCCCACAAGGCGCTCACGCAACTTGCCGTCGGCATCGACAATGTAAGTCACGGGCAACACATCGTTGTGCGGTAGCTCGAAGCGCGCAGCCGGGTCCTGCGCCAGCACGGTGAAACGGATATCGAAAGCGTCTGCGGCGCGCTTGAGTTCATCGCCCTGCAGACCATCGAAATTCACGCCTATTACCCGCGCCGACTGTGTTTTAAGTGCCTCGTCCAGCGCATTGAGTTGAGGAATTTCCGTGCGGCAGGGTGCACACCACTCAGCCCAATAATTGATAACCAGCCACTGGCCTTCCAGGCTGTCAGCCGTTACCTTTCGTCCATGTTGATCGGGGCCGAAATCCTCGGCGCAACCAGCCAGCAGCAGACCGGCGCAAATACCCAAAACAGCCTTGCCGACAATCCGGAGCCGTAAGCCCATGTACTCGATCCTCGTCCACTCGGGGTTGATATGACGCTGGATGCCCTGCGCCTGGAAGTACCGGACATCCGCGAAGACAGCCAGGTATCGCCTGCGGAGATCGCCGAGCGACTCGCGGCGGCACGTCAGCTCGAGACGGAACACGGCCTGCAGCAAGTGCTTGGCCTGCTGTTCACGCTCAATCGCAGCGGCCTGACCTTACTGGAAAGGCAGCGTGCGCTGCAAAGCTTCAGTGACGAATACCGCCACTACGCCAGCCTGGCGAACCGCCAGCCGCCCCCCAGCGCTCTGTTCGTGCGTCTGTGCAGCGAACTGGCGACGGGCTTCAAACGCTTGCTACTGCAGATCCTGCAGGGCCGTCAGCCATCGCTACCCCATCTGGCCTGGTGCCTGTACATGGCCCAGCACTTTCTTGCCCAGCAGTTGCTGCGTCACTATCAGCTGTACCAGGAGCCGCCCGCCGCTCTCTGGCGCGACAGTCACCTGCTGTACTGGATAGGCGAACACCAGCAGTGCCTGGACGAACCGGTCGCGGCGGCCTTCGAACCCAAGCCGGCCAGCACCCTGCGTGGTCTGTATCAGCAAATGCTGCTGTTGGCGCTGAGCAACCCCTTCCACTTGGATGAAGGCGAGTGCCTGACGCTGTTCACTGCCCTCGCCCCACTCGCCGGGCTGGCCCGGCTGCAACCCTGGGACGAAGAGGACGAAATCGAAGGCCCGATCGTCAATCTCAGCGAGTCCCAGGCCTGCCTGGCCTTCGAACAACAGGTCGAAGGTGAGCCGGACAGCCTGCGCCGCTTCGAACTGGGCGCCTTGCTGATCGCCCTGCATGAACCCGCGCCACTGCAAAGCACGCTTGAACGTCAGTTGCTTGAACGCGTACGCCAACACTGGCTGGGGCGCCAGCAACGCCGCCATGAACGCGCCGAATTCGCGGGTCAATGCAGCCTGGTGATTGGACTCTCCGCCATTCACGCGCAACTGCTCGACAAACTGCCGCAACGCACCGACGCCCAGATACTGGATGCCAGCCCCGGCGGCGCGAGATTGCTTTGCAATGCCAACGAGGGCGCGCAACTGCAGGTCGGGCAGTTGGTGTTGTTATTGACCAACGGCACACCAACGCTGGCATTGGTGCGCTGGCGTCATCTCAATAACGAGGGGCTGCACCTGGGCCTGCGCTACCTCAAGGGGCTACCTCGCCCTGTGTGGCTAAGACGCGCGCCCAATGCACAAACGCACCCAGGCGTACTGCAGAGCACTCCGGCTCCTGGCAATGGCTGGCATCACGGACTCTGGCTACCCAATGGCCAGTTCGCCACCGGCGAACATCTCTGGCTGCAACTTGCCAGCGTACACAATCAGGCGATCCTGCCTTTGCCCGAGAGCAACCTGGGAACGTCTTCGGTCACCCGCCATCCTTTGCGTCTGGCCTGATAGCAAAACTGCGATCCCAGTCACGCTGCCTGTCTGCCGAGCGCACAGTTTCGTCGCCCGAGGGCTGCTTATAATTCCTGGAACTGAAGTCTCAACCAGCCTGGAATAGCACCATGTCCCAAGCGCAAGACAAGCTGATCGGCCCTGTACCCTCACGCATCGTCGACGTCGCTCGCCTGGTGGTCACTGCCTACGAAGGGCGCGTGGCCGAATACAATGTCGCGACCTGGCTGCAACTGCCAGGCTTGGCCAACCTGCCGGTATCGCTGCTGATCAGCTACCGTGACGGTGACAAGCGACGTGAAGTGAATGTCGATCATGGCAAGGTCAACGCTCAGGGCAAGATCTTGCTATCCGGTATCGCCCGCATGCCCGTGCGCCAGAAAATCGAGGATATGCAGGTGCGCCTGCGCTCTGCCGTGCCAGCGCAAGGGCTGGTGGTCGAGGAGTTCTTCGTGCAGGCGGTCGAGCTCGCCAACAGCGAAAGTCGTCAGGCACTGGCCTGACGCCAAGCTCGCAAGATCAGAACCCCGCGCAGCGCGCGGGGTTTTCGTTTCAGCCAGAGGAAACCTCTGGTTTCGACGGAGGCTGTTCGACAGCAGACTCCGTAGCCTGCGGCAGATTCTCTGGCGCTACCTGTTCGAGCAGGGACTCGGGCCACCGCGCGAAGTGCAGCCCTGTTATGCGATTGAGCCGCGCCAGCGCTTCCTGCGGGTCGCGTCGATGAAGATGAATTACGTTGTTTCGGCCAGTCATTACTGCATGCGTCCTTAGCGATCCCTGCCCTGCTGGCAGTTCGATAGCAATCAACGTTGCCATTGCTAGAACCATGCCAGCCCCTGTAACACGCCGTTCCTCGGCATCACGTCTGCCGCAGTGATAAGAGCACGGAGTAGCGACGCCGCAAACTGACGTTTTTTGTCACCGCCATCCCTGGCGGTGACCCTCCGGGCCGTTGCTGCGCAACGTCCAGTATTTCTCCCGGAAATACTGTGTCACCTGCCATCCCTCGCGGTGACCCTCTGGGCCGTCGCTGCGCAACGTCCAGTATTTCTCCCGGAAATACTGTGTCACGCGCCATCCCTGGCGGCGATCCTCCGGGCCGTCGTTGTGCGATGCACGCATTCATTCCTTGCCAGGCAACCAGGTCGCCAGGCTGACACCAAACTGCTGTTCGCGCTCGCTCTGCAAGTGCTCAAGAGCCTTGCGCAAAGCCGGGTACCAGGGCTCATCGAGCTGTGCGGGCAACTGCGAGAAGCTCGGCAAGGGCCACGGGCTGAGTTCCAGTAATTGATGCAGGGTGAAATGGTGCAAGTCCCGACATAGCACCCAGCCGCCGCTGCCAGCCTTGCATGCCAGGCGCTCACGCTCGAGAAAACTCAGCACCTCCGTCCACTGGTCCTCCGGCAAACGCCAGCCAGCACGTTGCAGGTCGCCATGATGCAGCGCTTCGCCTTTCTGCTGGCGTTTCCATAACAGGCGCAGGATCACCAGCAGAATCAGTGCCTTCGGGATCGGTTCACGACGCCAATGACGGGGCTGCGACAGGCCGTACACCAACTCGGCGCCCAGCAGTACGATCAGCCAGGACAGGTAGATCCACACCAGAAACAGCGGCACGGTGGCAAAGGCGCCGTAGATCAGCTGGTAACCGGGAAACAAGCGGACATAGAGACCGAACATCGCCTTGGCCACCTCGAACAGGATGGCAGCGAACAATCCGCCGAGCAGGGCGTGGCGCAGGGGAACACGGGTATTGGGTACCGCCGCGTACAAAAGAGTGAAAGCGGCAATGCTGGAAAACAGCGGCGCAAACCCTAGGAGGGTCTTGGCACCCAGCAATGCGTCAGGCCCGGAAATCAGAGAGAGCGAGGCGATGTACGTACTGACCGCGAAACCTGCGCCGAGCAGCAGCGGGCCGAGACTGAGAATTGCCCAGTAGAGCAGGAAACTCGACATGCCGCGGCGCGGCTGGCGGACGCGCCAGATCACGTTGAAGGTCTTCTCGATGGTCACCAGCATGAGAAAGGCCGTCACCGCCAGCAGCCCCACACCGAACCAGGTCAACTGCCGCGCCTGAGAGGTGAACTCGCGCAGATACTCCTGCACTGTCTCACCCGTCGAGGGCACGAAGTTGCGAAAAATGAACCCCTGGATTTCTTCCCCAACGCCCTGAAATGCAGGCACCGCCGAGAGCATGGCAAAGGTCACCGTCATCATCGGCACCACGGCGAATAGCGTGGTGTAGGTCAACGCCGCCGCGTTACCCGCTCCACGATTCGCCATGAAACGCTGGTAAAGACTCAGCCAGAACCCTAGCCAGTCCTTGAAACGAACCTGCATGACCTCTCCTTGTGGTCGATTGAGATTTCAGCGCAAAACTTGATGCCGGGAGGCGTAAACGTCTTCCAAGCTGCCCCCACATTTGAAAAGACAATGCACCGCGAGAAAAAGTCGCACCAGCGTCACCACGTGCTTTTCGTGCATCGACGCGCTAGGCGGTTAGAATAGCCGCCACTTCAAGCCGGATGCGAACCACCATGACCGACCTGACGCTCTATCACAACCCGCGTTGCTCCAAGTCACGCGGAGCTCTGGAACTGCTCGAGGCACGCGGCCTGCAACCCAGCATCGTGCGCTATCTGGAAACGCCGCCCAGTGCCGAACAACTCAAGACCCTGCTCGGCAAACTGGGCATCAGCGCCCGCGAGTTGCTGCGCAGTGGCGAAGATGAGTACAAGGCCCTGGGCCTGGCCGATGTCAGCCTCAATGAGGCCCAACTGATCGAAGCAATGGTCAAGCATCCCAAACTGATCGAGCGCCCGATTCTGATCGCCGGCGACAAGGCCGTGATCGGCCGGCCACCGGAGAGAGTGCTGGAGCTGCTGGCATGAGTACGCCTTATATTCTGGTGCTCTACTACAGCCGTCATGGCGCCACGGCGGAAATGGCCAGGCAGATCGCCCGCGGGGTGGAAATGAAGGGCCTGGAAGCGCGCCTGCGCACCGTACCGGCAGTCTCCAGCGAATGCGAGGCCGTTGCCCCCAGCGTGCCGGAAGACGGCGCGATGTACGTAACCCTGGATGACCTCAAGAACTGCTCCGGCCTGGCCCTGGGCAGCCCGACTCGTTTCGGCAATATGGCCGCGCCGTTGAAGTACTTTCTCGATGGCACCAGCAATCTGTGGCTGACCGGCGAGCTGGTCGGCAAACCGGCTGGCGTGTTCACCTCCACCGCGAGCCTGCACGGCGGCCAGGAAACGACGCTGCTGTCTATGATGCTGCCGCTATTGCACCACGGCATGCTGCTCTGCGGCCTACCCTACAGCGAGTCGGCGCTGCTCGACACACGCGGCGGCGGTACCCCCTACGGCCCCAGCCACCATGCCGGCGGCGATGGCAAACGCGCACTGGATGAACATGAGATCGCCCTGTGCCGTGCACTTGGCCAACGCCTGGCACAAACCGCCAGCAAACTGGAGCACTGATCGTGGCCCGTGAGAAGAAACCCTTGCCCAGCCTCGAGTGGCTGCAACCGCGGATGAAACTCAGCCGCGCGCTCAGCCTGTTCAGCTTCGTCGCCCTGCTGCTCCTGCTGCTGGTATGGAATCTGGTCTTTGCCGACCTGCACGGCGCGCGCATTGGCGTGGTCCTGGCCATCCAACTGCTGCCGCTGGCGCTGCTCGCTCCAGGCATTCTGATGGGCAATGCACGGGCTCACGCCTGGATATGCTTTGTGGTCAACATCTACTTCATCCAGGGCGTACTGGCCGCCATCGACCCGGCACGCGCCCTGTTCGGCGCTCTTGAGGCGGTCATCAGCTTCGGCCTGTTCTGCTGCGCCCTTCTCTACACCCGCTGGCGCTTTCAGTACGACCGCAAGCTGGCCGGGGAATAAGGCGCAGCCCAGATGCAATCCGGGGATGATTCCCGGATTTCATCTGGGCTCCTACCAGCCCAGCGTTTCCTTGAGAAAGGGAATGGTCAACTTGCGCTGCGCCTGCAGCGAAGCCTGATCGAGGCGCTCAAGCAGTTCGAACAGCGCGCTCATGCTGCGCTCACCGCGGGTCAGGATGAAGCGCCCGACCTCGTCGCTTAGCTGCAAGCCGCGGCGCGAGGCGCGCAGTTGCAGGGCGCGCAGCTTGTCCTCATCGGACAGCTCGTGCAGTTGGAAGACCAGCGCCAGGGTCAGTCGCGACTTCAGGTCAGGCAGCTGAATCGGCAACTCGCGCGGCGACATGGTGCCGGCCAGCAGCAGGCGCCGGCCGCTGTCACGCAGGCGATTGAACAGGTGGAACAAGCCCTCTTCCCAATCACTGCGCCCGGCCACGGCATCGAGGTCATCGAGGCAGACCAGCTCGCACAGCTCCAGGTTATCGAGCAGCTCAGGGCCGTGTTGCACCACTTCGCCGAGCGGCAGATAGACCACCGCCTCGCCTCGTTGCTCGAAGCGCAGACAGGCGGCCTGCAGCAAGTGACTGCGCCCTACACCTTCAGCGCCCCATAGATAGATCAGGCTCTCGGTCCAGCCGGCATCGGCCTCGCACAGGCGCTCGACATAGCCAAGCGCCGCGGCATTGGCACCGGGGTAGTAGTTGGCGAAGGTGGCGTCGTCACGCAGACGCACCCCCAAGGGAAGCTGGATTGGTTTCATGCAGGGCTCGGCGGTTCCTCGGAACCGCTGTTGGACTCTCCGTAAAGGCCGGAAAGTTTATATCCTTCGTCGCGGGGTGTCACTGCGGGTCTATTCCAGCTAATTCAATGGATTAGCTGACTATTCGGGGTCAGTCTGGCACTTTCAGTGTCATTTTTTTCGACGCTTTTTCGACACGCACTGCGTGCGCCTGGACGGATGTGTGCTGAGCAGAGCGAAGCACGGGCCGGCCTGGCGCACGCGGTGCGTTTACATATCGCTGAAGGTAGTTGGCTGCTGAATGCTTGTGACGTCCCTGTAGCACGTCAATGAAAGGGATGTGGATACGGTCAATAAAAGTCAGTAAGGGGTTCTTGCGAAATGACCTTGCATAAGATTTATGCTGTTGTTATATAACATTTTCATAACTCTTATGGTGTCATTATGAAGGTCACTTCGGATCAAAAGCGCGCGGTTCTTCAGGCCTATGTTGAGCA